>VBOL01000310.1 GCA_005887945.1 Nitrospirota bacterium | reverse complement strand
ATGTCGAACCGCGCACGCTGGCCGATATCGAGCGTGAGTGCTGAGATTACCGTCTGGAATCCCTGTCGTTCCACCTTAAGTTTGTAGGTGCCCACCTGAATCACGGGGAACTCATAATAGCCGGCTGCACGTGTTTGCGTGGTTTGTGCCACATTGGTAGCCGTGTTTGTCAACGTGACATTCGCATCAGAAACGGGGGCGTCGGATGGGTCGGTGACGAGCCCCGTAAGGCTTGCGGTGTTAACCTGCCCGAACGCCAAAGATGACGCAACAACAAGAACCGCTGACAGGACGGTTGCCTTCTTCATCTTCCCTCCCGAATCTCAGCCCGCCCGAAATTGTTGACGGCCGGCGATTGTTTCAGGACCGGCAACAGAGCGCGACAGCACGCGATCGCTTGCCAGTGCCCGCCTGGGGTATACAACCGAAACTAACTTCTAGGTTTGCAGCGCCGCGGTTTGGCCCAGAAAAGCAAATGAGTGCAGCAAGACAGGCCACAAGCGCGGGTACACCATGCCGCGACAAGTAGAAAGCTTCTTTAGCAGCATGTCAATATTTTGTGACAACGGGTTCAAGTCTATACAAGACGACGAGTAATCAGCGGAGGAGTTCGCGTTCATGCAGCGGAGAGTGCGTTGATTCTTCTGTGTAAACGGCCATGGTTTGTTTTTTTGGGGAGGGGGTGCAGGAGAACGGTGTCCCTTCCCCTTGCCACACTCCAATGGAAAAATCGTTGGGTTTCATCGCGCGTCTCGCTCCAAAGCCGGCAAGGCGACGGCGAGCACGAAAAAGTGAAGGGGCATGAAGCGAGGATTAATGGCCCAAAAACGGGTCCGAAGTTCGAAAAGACAGAGCGCATGCCCCGGCGGGCAGGGGTTTGCCCGGTGCGTGTCCCCCGGACAAATAATTGGGCCAAGGCTCGTTTTGCAGACTTGCCCTATTTCGTAGTCCTCTGGTAGGCAATCTCAAAGGAAAAGCGTAGGAGCTCGATTGCTCGGTCCACGTCGGAGGCTTGCCTCAGATAAATACTGACCCAGCCACTCTCGGGAAGGATGTGATGGGGTTCGGCGCGACCAGCGGTAACCAACTCATTGCGGACTTCCTTCGGAAAAGGAATGTCTACCAAGCTGTCGCCATGTACGTGGCCGATTTCTCGTCGCCCCAGGCAGTATTCTGTACCTCCAAAGCGATGCGGTTGGGATGTGATCCCGGACCAGCCTTGCAGAGCGGCATCGATTCTTTCTTTTGCTCCAGAAACAGCCATGGATGCCTCCTCCGGAAACCATCAAATTGGATGTGAATGCACAGATGGCCGTTACCAACCTCAGGAAAGGGGTTAGAAGATGTGAAGGAAGTGTTTGAGCGCATCGTTCGATGTTCAGGGATATCGCATGGAGACGGCTATCATAATTCTCGTGGTTCTCCTTGGCACGCTGGTTCTGCTGCTGGCGGCTGGCGCCGTCTACCAGATCACTGGAACGTGGCGGGATCGCCGGCGCTTTCCGCCTCCGGGGCACCTCGTGCGATTCAACGAGAGGCGGATGCACATCCTCGTAACCGGAGAAGGCACACCGACTGTGGTCTTCGAATCGGGCATGGGCGCGTCCTGCTTGAGCTGGACGCTGGTGCAGCCACGGGTGGCACGGTTCTCTCGCGCGGTGAGCTATGACCGCGCCGGGCACGGCTGGAGCGATCCGGCGCGCGAGCCGCGCACCGCACAGCAGGTTGCGCAGGAGTTGCATGTACTGCTGGATGCAGCAGGTGTGCCCGGGCCATACGTTCTCGTTGGGCACTCGTTCGGCGGATATGTGAACCGGGCGTTCGCCCACGTGTATCGCGATGAGGTCGTTGGCATGGTGCTGGTCGATTCCGTTCACCCAGCCGAATGGGAGAATCCGACCCAAGAGCAGTTGCGCATGATCGAAGTGGGCCTGCGATACGCTTGGATTGCAGCGTGGCTGGCACGATTGGGTTTTGTTCGGTTTTGCCTAGCGCGGCTGGCGCGAGGTTCGCCCAGGCTGGGAAGGGCTGCTGTGAGGGCGTTCGGCGTCGACACGGCAGCTGCGGCACAACGGATTGCAGGTGAGATTCGCAAGTTGCCTGCACCGATCCTGCCAATTGTGCGCGCGATGTGGTCGCAACCGAAGAATTTCATGAGCCTGGGACAGCACGTTGCTGCACTGCCGGTCAGTGCTGCGCAAGCGGCTGCGGCGAGTACGCTTGGGGATTTACCGCTGGTCGTGCTTTCGGGAGACCATCATGCGGCACCGTATGCCGACTGGCAACGCGACCTAGCGCAGCTCTCTTCGTGTGGGCGGCATGTGGTGGCCAGCGACAGCGGACACTGGATCCATCTTGATCACCCCGAACTGGTCACTGGGGCTATCCGCGAAGTGGTCGCCACTGCACGTTCACTGAGGTGCCCCTCGTCAAACCTAACTGGGGCACCTCGCTGACGGCACTCTGCTATGGAAGCTCTACCTTCTTCGGGACTGAGTCCTTCGACGAGGCTCAGGAACTTCACCCCTTGCGGCATAATCAAAGGCGGTGCTTCCTAGCTGGTAGCAAGTACGATCGCTTGGTCACCTTTGCTGTTCAACAGCCAACTAGTCAACATTTTCCTTTTCTCCTTGTCCAGTACGTCGGCGCGGTCAATCACAACAAATCGCAGGCCTGTCAGCCTACTCGTTCCTTACTCGATTAGCGGTTCTCCATCGAAAGCCTGACTGCCCCCAAACGGGTCACCAGCGTGCTGAGATTTGACTAGATTGTGTCCATGTTAGGAAGACGCTGCATGAGGAGGCTGAGGTAGCCCTGGCGCCGAAATGTTCGCATTCGTCGGGAGCTTCGCGGCGGCATCGCATTCTGCGGCGGCCTTTGAAATGTGAAAAGACGGACTCCCAGGTAAGAGAGCGACATGTTCGATGCCCCTCCCCTTGGCCACGCACGGGACTGGTAGCACTTCTGACAGGGATGCGAGCGCTTCAATTTGATTTGGCCGGCTTACACTCTTGAACGTGAATTTCAAACGTGTACCCGTTACCCACAGGAACGCGCTTGCCGGGCACCAGCGGCTTTAGCACGCCATTCACCTGGATGACCACCTTCGTCCCGGCCTTTGCGGATTCGGGTATGCGCAGGAGTATTGGCTGAACAACCGTTTCGCCCGGTTGCAGAACACGGCCTTTTACGGCCAGCAGCAACGCTTTCCGGTCTGGCTTGGGGTTGGGCGGCAGCGGAGGGATGACGACTTCCCAGCCGCGTGGCAAACCCTCGCGATTGATGGTTGCTTCATACTCGGCGGCCGCCTCGAGATGATTCGTGATCGCCACAGCCAGCATCCGCGCGCCGGCCTGGGCGTCAACTGTCTCGAAGTTGTGGCCGCCGATGTTGCTGCTGAGCTGTATTTCCGTCGTGAGCGGACGGTCATCAGGATGCATGACGATGGCGCCGACACACCAGTGGTGCTCTCCCCAGATGTTGGTACCGGTTGGAACCGTCCAGGAAAAGCTGACCGTGGTGTCGCCGGGAGGTAAGTTCACGGTCTGCTGGCCAATCAAGACGGCCGCCGGATTCGGAAACTCGAGGGATATGCGAGGGTCGGTATAGTACGCACTGACGATTGCACCCTTCTTGATCTTCCCGTCGTTATGAACTTTCACGTTTAGGGTGACTGTGCTCCCGCCAACCAAAGTTGCGGGGACGGTCCAGATATCGGGACTCACCCAGAAGGCGTGCGACCAGCCGTTGCCCACCCAAATGGCCGACGGTTCCACGCCGATATCACCGGGATAATCCTTGATCCAGACTATCCGGCAACCAGCATCGTGGATTAACGCCAATGCCGCAGGCAAATTTTCCTCGTTGTTTGGGATGATTTGCGAGGCAGGCGGCGAGAACCCATCAAGGCCACCAGTGGCCGGCCTCATCTCTGGCGTGAAGGCGGCCATTCGGTATTGATTCCAAAAGTAATCCGTGGCCTCTCCGGATGAAAGATAGCCGATCGATT
>VBOL01000003.1:3511-5594 GCA_005887945.1 Nitrospirota bacterium | reverse complement strand
GGATCGATGTCGCGGGTGACCACACCGGGTGGCATCACGAATGTGGGGACATTAGGCGGAATCACCCGGCGCGCGAGATCCATCCAAATCGGTAAGGCCGCCTGAGATCCCGTGAGAAGCAGAGGTCGTTCATTGTCGAATCCCACCCAGACGCCGATCACCACGTCGGACGTGTAGCCCACGAACCAGGCATCCCGATAGCCGTCGGTTGTACCGGTTTTCCCCACATAGGCCCCTTGAGGCGAGGTCGCCTGTTGCCGATCCGGTACGCTATTCCAAACAATGTCTCCCTGTCGATCAGTCGTCGATCGCACCGCAGTCGGCTTGACAGCGATCCCTCCGTTGGCGACCGCTCCATACGCCGCCGTGATCTCCATCAACGACACCGACGAACTCCCCAAGGCCACCGACGAAAGATCACTACCGATAGCACTCGTCACGCCAAGACGGTGCAGCAGTTGCACGATAGGCCTGGTCCCCAGGGTCTTGGCCGCCTGCACCGCCGGCACATTGAGCGACTGTTCCAACGCGCTGCGCAAGCTGATAGGCCCGTGGAATTGTTTGTCGTAGTTCTGCGGAGACCAGGGACCAGTCTCCGATTCAAAGGTCACAGGTTCGTCCGACAACAAGCTCGCCGCGGTCAGCTGGCCGGCTTGACCATCACGGGCCGCTTCCAATGCCGCAAGATAGACGAAGGGTTTGAAGAGAGAGCCAGGTTGACGCTGCGCCTGAACTGCGCGGTTGAATTGACTTCGGCGGTAGTCCCGTCCTCCCACCAACGCCAGCACAGACCCGGTCTTGGGATCGAGCACCACCACAGCCCCTTGCATCGATTCCAGCGAGCTGTTGAGATGGGGATGCGTAGCCTCTAACTTGGCCAGTCCATTCTCCAGCGATTCGGTGGCCGCCTGCTGGATCATGGGGTCAAGCGTACTATCAATCCTCAAACCCTCCGGCAAGGGGACCACGCCGGCCTCCTCCACCTGCCGAAGCACTGCATCGACGAAGTAGGGCGCATCGGTCAGAACATCTTCTGACGGAGTCGCGCGCACCGGTTGATTGACAGCGCGATGCCAGGCCTCTTCCGTCAGGTGACCTGTCTCCCGCAGCCGCCGTAACACGACATCACGCCGCTGCTTCGCCAGCCCGGGATGTTTCGTCGGCGCATAGCTATTGGGCCCCTTGATCAGACCTGCGATCATTGCGACCTCTTCCACCGTTAATCCCTGAAGAGTCTTGCCGAAATAGCGATGGGCTGCCTCGCTTACCCCATAGATCGAGACGAATCCCGCCTGCCCGAGATAGATTTCATTCAGATAGCTTTCTAAGATACTCTGTTTCGTATACTTCACCTCCAGCACTAATGCCGCCAGGGCCTCCTTGAATTTTCGTCCCATCGTCCGCTGCGGCGAGTAAAACAAATTCTTCGCCAGCTGCTGTGTGATGGTGCTGCCACCCTGCACCACACCGCCATTTGTGAAATTGGTCCAGAGCGCCCGTCCTACGGCAACTGGATCGATGCCGAAATGGGAATAGAACCGGTTATCTTCGATAGTCAGGACCGTCTCAATGATCAGTGGAGGAATCTGCGCCAAGGGAACCCATTCGCGCACTTGGCGTGACTCACCACGCACCCCACTCAGAAGTTCCGGTTCCAGAAAGATGGGAAAGAGCGGGGTACCTTCAAGAGGGGACAGGACATCCGTCACTCGCCCCTGATCCAACGGCAACGTCACCATGGTCGCGTCGACATGGCCCTCCGGCTGCGGATGGAGATAGACCGTCAGGGCCTCCTCGGTCAGTTGATAGTCGCCGGGAGACTGCGTTGTCTGCACTCGTCGATAGCCCAACCGTTGCAGCCGCTCAAGCAGGTGGCTGTGCACAAGCGAGAGATCGGGTTGCAGTAGGAAGGGACCACTGTACAGACGCAGAGGAGGATGATCATCGCTCTTGGGCAGTTCAAGAAAGGTCGCCAAATATGCACCATAGACCACAACGACGAGGCAGAGCGCGGCGACAAGGCCTCCCAGGACTAGGCTCGCATATGTCACCCATCGGGTAGGTCTATTCACGATTCTGGAAC
>VBOL01000003.1:0-3498 GCA_005887945.1 Nitrospirota bacterium | reverse complement strand
CGAAGTTTCAGAAAATACGAACCGCCGCGCTTGGGACTATGAACCTTACGCCTCGGCTCATGCACGATGCAATTCTCTCGCCCATCATGCTCGTCAGGCCTTTCCCGCGTGTCTCGCGCTTCAGGCCTTATGAGTTCCGATCCTCTGAGACAGAAACGAGCCGACAACCATCCCCGTTGCCGCCAGGAGAAACCCGACCAATTGCGGAGGCCAAATCGAATCGGACGGACCGAACAGCTCTAGCCCCATCCAAGTCACCAACCCGACCACGAAGGCACACAAAGCCCCTTGCGTCGTCGCTCGGGGCCGAAAAAGCCCGGCACTGAGTGGAACGAAGGCCGTTACCAGCGTCACCTTGTAGGCGTTTTCCACCATCTTGAAGATGCTCGCCTCCGAATTGAGCGCGAAAACCAACACCACGCCGGCGAAGCATACCAGCACCATGCGCATGGTGCGGAGGAACGTGCGGTCGCTCATATGCGGATAGATCCCTTTGATGATGTTCTCGCTGAAGGCCACCGACGGAGCCAGCAGCGTGGCACTCGAACAGCTCATAATAGCCGAAAGCACGGCACCGAAGAAAATAATCTGGGCGAAGACCGGCGTGTGCAGTAGAATCAGTGTCGGAAGCACCAGTTGCGAGTCTTTCTGCAGCAGCGCGCCGAACATCTGTGGGTCCACCAGGGTCGCCGAGTAGGCCAGAAACATCGGTACGAAGGCGAACAGAAAGTACAGCGTGCCGCCCAGTACAGACCCGCGCACGGCTGTCTGCTCGTCTTTGGCCGAGGTGATGCGTTGGAACACGTCCTGCTGCGGGATCGAGCCCAGCATCATCGTCATCCACGCTCCGATGAAAGGAATCCAGCCATTGAAATCCGCCGCGGGGAAGAAATCAAGCTTGTGGGCTCCAGCCGCGTGGGTGAGGACCGCCCCCACGCCGCCAGCGAGACCGCTGATCACGGAACCAATGTAGAGCATGCCGCCCATGATCATCGTAATCTGGACGAAGTCAAGGATCGCCACTGAGAACATGCCGCCAAACGTCGTGTAGGTCAGGACGATCACGGCACCGATCACCATGCCCAGGGGTTGGGTCATAGCCCCATCCGTCACTACATTGAAAACCAGGCCGAGCGCCTTGATCTGAGCGGCCACCCAGCCGAGATAGGACGAGACAATGCACAACGTGCACAGCACCTCCACGCTGCGGTTGTACCGCAGCCGGTAGTAGTCACCGATGGTCAACAGATTGAGGCGATAGAAGCGCCGGGCGAAGAACAACCCAGCGAAAATCAAACACAAACTGGAGCCGAACGGATCAGCTACGACCCCGTGCAACCCCTCCTTGACGAAGGTTGCGGAGATGCCGAACACGGTCTCAGCGCCAAACCAGGTGGCGAACACTGTGGCAGTGACCACCGGCAGCGGCAGGCTGCGACCGGCCACCGCGAAGTCCTTCGTGGTATGGACCCGCCTGGCGGCAGCCAATCCGATCACCATCGACAAGAGTATATAGAGAATGACGAATCCCAGAATCATGGAGGCAGTTCAGACATGCATGTGGGCGGATTCTAGCGAGGCTTCGACAAGGGCGCAACGGCAGAGCGGATGAAGCGCATCGGAGCGGTCGGAGGTTTTCAGCCCTGGCCATTCTACCACGCTGCAGAAAAAGTATATTGGTACGCGAGAACCTTTATTGACCGCACATCCGTCACAACAGGAGAACATTCCTGCAGGATGCTCAAAAAGACCAGACTTCTTACCCGCCCAACCCCGGCGGCTACTTCACCCGCCCACCCTGAGTCTGCCAAGACAGCCTCTTCGCCCAGGGACGCGCCTTGTCCCATGCAAGGCCGCAGCGAGTGAACAAGTATGATACTTCCAAGCTTGCTCGTGTTCGTTGTCCCCAGGATGACCCGGATGAGTCCCCCACTGCGCGCAACTTTCTCACCCTCCCACCCACTGGCACGCCGAGATGTGCCATAAGCCCGGGCGAGGGTCTTCCGATTTTCCCCACTTCGCCACCAGGGGAACGGCCAGACTGTCCTTCACTGCGCGCACCGCGCGTTGTGCGAGCACAGGAGACTCACCGGGCCATCCCTCCCCTGCTGGCGGACATTTTCAGCATCCTGCTAGCCACCCCTGTTCCCTTGAGCAATTGCGTGGTAGGCTAATAACAGTCGCTATCAAGAGGGATACCTATGAATGATCACAACTTCCATCGTCGAGAAGCCTCTCGGAAGACAGGGCTGTGGGCACAATTCCTCATCGGAGCGATCGGAATAGGAATGGTGTTGGTTGGGCTACCGGCTCATGCAAGCGAATCGCAGGCACCGTGGGAATGTTCGAGTTATACCGGCGATGCCCGCACCCGTTGCTTGGAGGCTTTCTCCGAGTCGCAGCGCGACCAGATCGCAACACTCCAAGGAAAGTTGCAAGCCCAACAAGAGACCGTCAATCACTTAAAGGATCAACTCGATCGCCAGACCTCTACGAGTGCCGACCTGCAACGTCAGCTGGCACAACCACCCGCTATCGTGCACACGGTCCCTCCCCTCTACGCCTATCCCCCAGTGGGATTCGGGTTCTACTTGGGTCAACCCTGGATCTACGGGCCGCCATTTTTTTACCGCCCTTACATCTATGGCTCATACTACTTTGGACCGCGACACCGGGGTCACCGTTGGTAACCAGGCCTTACCACGCATAAAGGAGAGCGTGACTGGCTGGACAAGCGAGACGAGGTGGAAATCCCAATCGGTCCACGTCGCGCCTTTCTCGCATGTCTCGCGCTTCACGCGCTACGGGTTGTGACGCTGGCGGACTTTTTCAGCATCCTGGTAGGCATAATTGTCTTGAGCCTCACCGCAACATGGAATACCCTATGCCGGTCGAGGACTGGTGCTATTAGTATTGTTGCAGTCACACATAAAAGAAAGGACAGCTCATGCGTCTCGTTGTCTCCTGTTTGGTGACCCTGCTCTGCCTTGGAACCACTACGGCTTTCGCTGCGGCCCCAGAGCCCACGACCGATGAACAAAAAACCCTCTATGCCTTGGGATTAGCCATCAGCCAATCACTCGGCTCCTTCAGCTTGAGCGAATCTGAACTTGATCTCGTGAAGTCCGGCATGGCCGATGGAGTCCTCAAGAAGGCCCCCAAAGTAGACCTCCAGACATTCGGCCCGAAGATTCAACAACTGCAACAGGCCCGCGCCTCGGTCGTCGCAGAAGCGGAGAAAAAAGTGGGGGCCGCGTTCCTCGCGAAGGCCGCAGCAGAATCCGGCGCCAAGAAAACCGAGTCAGGCGCAATCCTCACGACTATCAAGGAAGGGAAAGGCCCGACACCGAAAATCACGGATACGGTGAAGGTGCACTATCACGGAACCCTGACTGACGGGACGGTGTTCGATAGTTCCGTTAAGCGGGGCGAGCCGGCCACGTTTGGATTGAATCAAGTTATCAAGTGTTGGACGGAAGGGGTGCAGCAGATGAAAGT
>VBOL01000002.1:13089-18108 GCA_005887945.1 Nitrospirota bacterium | reverse complement strand
CATCTGCGTGGTGCTCGGCCAGAAAAAATCCTCAATGTATTCCACCGAATACACCTCCTGTTTTTCCGGGCCTGCGACCTCACAGCTGGCCGCACCTCCTTCGCCTCGTGACGAAGGCACTGTCGGACAGGCTCCTCGCCCTCACAAGATCGAGCGGGATACTCTCCCGCTCGACCTTGCTTGACCACACATATAACGGAAGGTTTGTCGGGGAGCGCGAAAAGGGGAACTCTCCTGTGAGATGAACCCAAGCAGCCAAAATTGTCTTGATCCCCATCGCGACATCGCATAACTTACACAACTTCAATCCTTGGCTATCGAGTCCGTCGCAGTCACACATAAAGAAAGGACAGCTCATGCGCTTCGTTGTCTCCTGTTTGGTGACCCTGCTCTGCCTTGGGACTACTGCGGCATTCGCTGCGGCTCCAGAACCCACGACCGATGAACAAAAAACCCTCTATGCCTTGGGATTAGCCATCAACCAATCGCTCGGGAACTTCACTTTGAGCGAGGCTGAATTTGAGATCGTGAAGTCCGGCATCACCGATGGATTCTTTAAACGGCCCAAAGTGGATCTCCCGACGTTCAGCCTGAAGATTTCAGAACTGCAACAGGCCCGCGCCTCGGTCGTCGCAGAAGCGGAGAAGAAGGTGGGAGCCGCGTTCCTCGCGAAAGCTGCGGCAGAATCCGGCGCCAAGAAAACCGAGTCCGGCGCAATCCTCACGACCATCAAGGAAGGGAACGGTGCGACCCCGAAAGTCATGGATACAGTGAAGGTGCACTATCTCGGAACCCTGATCGACGGAACGGTGTTCGATGGTTCCGCCAAGCAGGGCGAGCCAGCTGCACTCAGAGTGAATGAAATGAGCAAGTGTTGGGTGGAAGGGATGCAGCAGATGAAAGTCGGCAGCAAGAGCAAGTTGATCTGCCCATCGAGTCTCGCCTATCGCGACAAAGGCCTGCCCCCCCTGATCAAGCCCGGTGCGACGTTAGTGTTCGAGATTGAATTGCTTGAGATCGTGGCCAAGTAGTCCGCTCCGTAATCCTCGCAAGGTCGAGCGGGAGACTGTCCCGCTCAACCTTGTGCCCCCTCACCGTTCAACAGACGATTCCACGCTTGCCGGTCCATCTTTTTCCGTAGAATGTGGGCCGGTATCGTCACGTCACTCCTCTGCAATGAGTTGCAGAATATGAACAGACTCTGCTTTCAGATCGAACTGATCGATTGTTGTATGAGGAATGAGCAATGAGCCGGCCTGTCCTGTGCAGCGAAATGTTAGACCATAAGGACCTGAGCCCGATTACTCGCATCAGCGTTTCTCAAGAATCCTTCTCTTCTGAATCCGGAATTCTTCTTCCGTGATGACGCTGGTGTCTTTAAGCTCCTTCAATTTAATGAGTTCGGTGTAGAGATCGACGGGCTCCTTTGTACGAACATCCTGTTTCACTATCTGATCGCTTTCGTGGCGACCAGTTGGCGTTTGTGGGCTACCAACATCGCCGGTTGTCCCGTAGGACTCGACCCGCCCATCTATGAGCCGTACAACATAGGGGCGCATAATTCCGTTAAGTGCCTGATTATCTGTGTCACACACAGAGTAGCTGAGATCCTGGGAGCTACCGTGTGTGCTGACGTTGACCGGAGCGCCCATGACGGCTACGACTTCTTGCTTGGACATGCCATACTGCCCCCCCTAGTCTGTCCTGCTTTCGCAAAACAGCTGGACAAGAGAACGCTGAAAATTGCTATCCCAATCAAGAATTTGATGGCTCCCTCCATTGTTATTAATTTGTTATTACGCCCAACTCTTATTTGGCTCAATCGCCGCGATCTCCCACATATTGGAGAGAGTGTCCTCACGCCGACTACTGATTCAACATGTCCGCTAACCTGTTCAACGCGCTTTATATGCTCTGCCCCTCGGAAATGCTGATGCCTTCCTGCTCTGGCAGAGAACGGTCGGTATCGGTGATTAAAGACGGGGCCTCAATGGGCAGAGACCACCCACGCCAGAGGGCATAGAGCACGGGGATCACCAGAAGTGTCAGAATCGTTGAACTCACCATGCCGCCGATCATCGGTGCGGCGATCCGTTTCATGACGTCGGCGCCCGTGCCAGTGGTCCACATAATGGGGAGCAACCCACCCATAATAGCGGCGACCGTCATCATCACGGGCCGCACACGCTGGGCCGCACCTTCCAGAATGGCCTCGCGCAGGTCCTGAGCCGTCGCCATCCGTCCCCCACGCGCGCGCCGCTCGTAGGCCTCATCGAGATAGACGAGCATGACGACGCCGATCTCGGCCGACACACCGACGAGCGCGATGATCCCCACCCACACCGCTACGCTCAGGTTGTAGCCGAGATAGGACAGATACCAGATCGCCCCGATTGCGGCGAAGGGGACGGACATCAGCACGATCAGAGATTTCACCAGCGAGCGAAAATTCAGATAGAGCAATAGGAGGATCAAGCCGAGGGTCACGGGAACCACCAGTTTGAGCCGCTCCTCGGCCCGGACGAGATGCTCGTACTGGCCCGTCCACTGCAACGAGTAACCGGCCGGAAGCGTAATCCGTTGACGAACCGCCCGCTGGGCATCCTCGACATAGCCGCGCAGGTCGCGTCCACTGACCGCGACCGACACCAGACCGGCCAGCGCTCCCGCTTCATCCGCAATCGACGGCGGCCCCTGAGTGATGACGAGATCTGCAATTTGTCCGAGAGGAATCTGCGCCCCGCTCGGCGTGGGGATCAGCACCCTCTTGAGCCGGTCAGGGTCATCGCGCAGTTCGCGCTTGTAGCGGACGTTGACCGGATAGCGCTCCCGCCCTTCAACCGTGGTCGTCACGGTTTCTCCCCCGATGGCTGAGGTGATCACCGCTTGTACATCTCCCACCATCAGGCCGTAGCGGGCCGCTTCACGCCGGTTGATGATCAAGTCCAGGTAATACCCTTCGTTGAGCCGTTCAGCAAAAGCGCTTTTTGTGCCTGGCACGTTTGCCAAGGCTTGCTCGATCTCCAAGCCGATTTTCTCAATGGTCTTCAGATCCGGCCCCAGGACTTTGATGCCGACCGGGCTGCGCACGCCGGTCGTGATCATCTCGGTGCGAGTCTGAATCGGCATCCACCAGATGTTCGGAAATCCAGGGATGCGCAGCTTCGTATCCATCTCATCCAGTAACCGGTCCCAGGTCATGCCAGGCCGCCATTGTTCTTCCGGTTTGAGGGTGACCGTGATCTCGGCCATTCCGACAAAGGCCGGATCGGTGGCCGTCGGGGCCTTCCCCATCTTGCCGAACACTCGTTCTACTTCCGGAAAGGTCGTGAGCATTTGATCTTGGACCTGCAAGACCTTGGCCGATTCAGGAATCGAGAGACCAGGGACGGTAGTCGGCATGTAGAGAATGGTGCCCTCATTCAGCGGCGGCATGAATTCTGCGCCGAGGCGGGAAAAGATCGGCGCCGTGAATCCCACGACCACTACCGCCAGTCCGAGCGTCAGCCACCGGACCTGCAACGCGCCCGAGAGGATGGGCCGATACAGCGCGATCAGCAGCCTGTTCAACGGATTCTTGGCTTCCGCCCGGATGCGCCCCCGTATGAGCAGGACCATCAGTACAGGAGCCAAGGTCACCGAGAGCGCAGTGGCGAACAGCATGGAAAACGTCTTGGTGTAGGCCAGCGGCGTGAACAGCCGCCCCTCCTGGGCTTCCAGCGCGAAGATCGGCAGGAACGACACGGCGATTACCAGCAGCGAGAAGAACAAGGGACGGCCGACTTCTTTGGCCGCTGCGATGATGGTCTCGATCCGGTCTGCATTCGGTGCTTGTTCCAACCGCTTGTGGGCGTTTTCCACCATGACGATGGCCGCGTCCACCATCGCACCGATGGCAATGGCGATCCCACCGAGCGACATGATGCTGGACGTGATGTGCAAGTACGCCATCGGGATGAAGGCGAGCAGCACGGCCACTGGCAGGATGAGAATCGCCACCAGGGCGCTGCGCAGGTGAAACAGAAAGACTACCGCGACCAGGCTGACGATGACGCTTTCCTCCACGAGCTTCTCGCGCAGTACGGCGATGGCCCGATGAATCAGATCAGACCGGTCATAGGTGGGAACGATGTGGACGCCCTTCGGCAGAGCCGGCGTGATCTCTTCCAGCCTGGCTTTGACCCGCTCGATCACGGCAAGCGCGTTCTCTCCGGCCCGCATGATCACGATGCCGCCGACCGTCTGGCCCTTGCCGTCCAACTCGGCAAGGCCCCGACGCTGGTCCGGTCCGATGTGGACATGGGCAATGTCCCGGATCAAGATGGGCGTGCCGCGTCCATCCGTCCCGACGGGGATCAGCTCAATATCCTCGACCGAACGCAGGTAGCCTCTCCCTCGAATCACGTATTCCGTACCAACCATTTCTAAGACACGCCCGCTCACCTCCGCATTGCTGCTCCGGACCGCTTCGATGATCGTCATGATCGGTAACCTGTAGGCGGCCAATGTGTTCGGGTCCACTTCGATTTGATACTGCTTGACGAACCCGCCGATTGCCGACACTTCTGCCACGCCGGACACACTCTCAAGTTGGTAGCGCAGGTACCAATCCTGAAGGCTGCGGAGCTGCGCCAGATCGTGTGCCCCAGATTCATCGACCAGTGCATACTGATACACCCACCCGACGCCTGTGGCATCCGGTCCCAAGGTCGGCGTGGCACCGGCCGGAAGCTTCCCGGTCAGCTTCTGCAGGTATTCCAGCACACGACTCCTGGCCCAGTACAAGTCCGTCCGGTCTTCGAAGATCACATACACATAGGAGACCCCGTATTCTGAAACCCCCCGCACTCGTTTGACTTTCGGACCGGCGAGGAGGGACGTGACGATCGGATAGGTGATCTGGTCCTCAATCAACGTGGGGCTGCGCCCCTGCCACTCGGTGTAGATGGTCACCTGGACATCGGACAGGTCCGGGATCGCATCCAGCGGGACTTGAAATCCTGCCCACAGGCCCCAGGC
>VBOL01000002.1:0-13032 GCA_005887945.1 Nitrospirota bacterium | reverse complement strand
CACTTCCTTCAATGAGTCGCGCGAGCATGATGGATTACAAGCCTCCCTCGGCGACCGAGAACTGAAACTTTTCGGCAATGGGCGGTCGCCCTGGTACTGTCATGTTGACTGTCACCACCCAGGTGCCGCCCATACCAAACAGCGCCGTACCTTCGTAGAGACCGTCTTTGGTGTGGCGAGCCGTCACCTTGGGATCGATCATGCCCGGCATCGGCATCGAATAGACGAACACGACGCGCGCATTGGTCACTGGCTTGCCGACCTGATCTGTGAGGGTAAGCTTGAGCAACACGTTACCGGCCTTGGGTTTCTCCGGCACCGTATTCAACATCAGCGCGAGGCCAGCCACCTGACGAGCTTCAGCGACCACAATCTTTTTTGTGTCGCCCATACCTTGCATTCCCTCCATACCTTTCATCCCTTCCATTCCCTTCATGCCTTCCATCCCCATACCTTTCATGCTGGCCATGTCCATCCCTTCCATCCCTTCCATCTTGCCCTCGTGCGCGCCACGCATCTGCCAATCGCCCATACCGATCCGGCCCATCATGGCCTGCATGCTCGACGTTGAGGCCAACTTACTCTCTGCGTCCAACAGGAAATTGGCCGAGGTCACGATCCGATCTCCTTCTTTGAGTCCTTCCAGCACTTCCACGGAATCCTGGCTCCTGCGGCCAAGCTTGACCGGATACGGCATGTAGACTCCTTCGCCACGATCCAGGAACACGAGTTGGCGAAGCCCAGTATCCAGCACGGCTTCCTTGGGAACAACCAAGCTCCTCGCCGCATCGGTCTGCAAGGTGACGGTCCCGAACATGCCTGGCTTCAGCCTGAGTCCTGGATTCGGCAATTCCAACCGCACCCGCACGGTGCGGGCCTCGGCATTCAGCGTGGGGTAGACGTACGAGACCGTGCCCCGAAACGTTTCCCCTGGATAGGCGGCGAAAGTGACGGAAGCCGGTTGGTTGAGTGTCACCGCTGCGACCTCGGACTCATAGATGTCGGCAGAGATCCAGACCGTTGAGAGATCCGCCACCTCATACAGTGTCGTGCCTGGTTCCACATATTTTCCAGGCACAGCCTCTCGCTTCAGGACAATCCCGGAGGACGGGGCATAGACCGTGAGCACCGGCTCCGCTGTACCTCGACGTTTCAGCGTGGCCATTTGCAGATCGGTCACGTCCCACAATCGAAGGCGTTCTCGCGCACTGGCCACGAGGGACACCGCGTTGGCTTTGACTTCAGCGAGTGGACTGGCCGCCAGTTGACCCTGCGTTCTCACGGCGAGGAGATACTCGCCTTGCGTGGCCAGGAGGTCCGGTGAGTAGAGGGTGAAAAGGGGGTCGCCTTTGCGTACGGAGCGACCAATTGAATCGACAAAGACCTCTCGCACCCACCCGGAGGTTTTCAATGTGACCTGAGTGAAGCCACGTTCGTCGTAGCCGACCGTGCCGAGCGCGCGAATCTGCAGACATGCCTGGCATGCCCTGCATGGGCTTCTCCTTCATATCCATCTGTTTCATGTCTCCCATTTCACCCGCCCGCCCTGGGGGCGCCGAGACGCCCCCTGTTCCCATTTCACCCGGCTGCCCTGGGGCCGCTAAGACGACCCCTGTTCCCATAGTCATGCCGGCCATATCGCCCTTCATCTTGTGAGCGGTGAAGAAGCCGACGGCGACTCCGGCGATCACACCAATCACCACGGCCCCAATCACGAAACTTTTCCTGTATGTCTGCTGATTCATGTGCTCCTCCTTGACGATTGCATTAGCTCTGCCGATCGAGAGTGATGCCGACGACCTGCTCGAGTTCAGCCAGTCGATGCTGGCGGTCCACGAGGGCCGTGAAATACTCAAGCTGAAATCCTCGCCAGGCCCGCTGCGCGTCAATCAGATCCAGAAACCCTGCTTTGCCCGCACGATACCCGACCTGCGCCGCTTCCAGGCTCTGCCCGGCCTGTGGCAGGATGGTGGTGCGGTACAACGTGGCCATCTGGTCGGTCGCCCGGAGCTTGGCCAAGAGGTCGTTGATCTGAAACCGAGTCAGGTTTTCTACGGTCTGTTGCTGCGCCCGCGCGACCGCGACCGCCGCCGCGGCCTCCTGCACGCCTGCGTCGTACTTCGGCTTGGTCCAAAACGCGAACGGAATGCTCATCGCCACATAGGCGCCGAATCCGTTGTCGGCATGAAAGTTCTGGAAACGCTGAAACGCCACGTTGAAGTCCGGGTAGTACTGACGCTGGGCCAGCGCGTGGGACTGCTCGTTCCGCTGCACATCCAGCTCGGCGGCTTTGAGCTCCGGCCTGTCGTTCAGCGCGAGACGGTGCAGATCGTCGATGGGCGTCTCGAGTGGCAGTTGAGCGGGTTCTTGCGCAAGGCCCAAGGGTGAGGCAGGATCCCGATCAAGCAGCGTATTCAGCATCGCCTCGGCGGTTTCCCGACGCTGTTCCAGGACGGGAAGATGCTGGAACAGCATAGACAGTTCGACTTGGGCCTTGAGGACATCAGCCTGGCTTCCCTTGCCCGCACGGAACTTCGCGTTCGCAATCTCCACAAACTGCCTGACCAACTCCACCTGTTCATGATGAATCTGGACCGCCTTCTGCGCGAGGAACAGATCGTAGTAGGCCTGCTTGAGGCGGGCGACCAACTCCCGTTCCTTCGCACGGACCGCCTGTTCGGTCATCTCGGCCGAACGACTCGCCACATTGCCTTTGAGCGCGAGTTTGCCGGGAAAGGGAAGATTCTGCGCGAGACCGAAGATATTGTTCTGCGTCTGCATGACGTTGAAGTTCTGGGGAAAATTCCACAACTGGACGGACAGGATTGGGTCATCCAATGACAGCGCCTGTGTAATCCGATTTGTGGCGGCTTCCCATTGCCTGCGTGCCGCCATAAGTTCGGGATTCCGAGCCAGGACCTCTTGGATCAATTCCGGCAGCACCAGCCTGTTGCGCGGCACAGAGTCGGGATCCTGTGCCCTCGACAGTCCGCTGCTGAGGAACATCACCAGCACTGACGCGACCATCACACACTGACGTTGTCTATTCCGTCTCATAGCAATGACCTCCCAGAGTTTCCACACGTTCGAAGCCCTGTCTGCGCTCCAGTGGTACGTGGCCTAGAGGACTAGACGGTAGCCCGGACGCTGAAACCGAGCGTCGAACGACACACATGATGGCAAAGGAACGATTGCGCGATATGGGCGGGGAAGATCAGATGCGAAGCACGGAAATCTTAAGCAGGAGATCCTGGGGAGGACCGACTGTGGGATGATCGGACAAGCGGCTGCTGGGTGAGGTGTGAATGACAAGAAGCGCTAACGAGGCGGTGTCTTCGGAACAGATCGTCTGCCAGTCACGGTTGAGGTGGCGCGTATCGGCAGGCTGCACGCCGACCATCTTAAACGATTCGCAGTACTGAGAGACAGGTTGTACATCTGGAGTCGAACAGCGGTTTTCCATCGCTGCGTGCGTGGCACCATGCACCGGCATCAGGCAGGCATAGGCACTGAAGCTCAACACGAAAAAGAAAACGAAGAGTATGCGGGCTAGAACCGAAGGGGAGCGATGAGAATATAGTCGCATCGCATCAATCTATCCCGTTCTGTCTCAACTGTCAACAGTCCACCTCATACACTTTTGACCCAACACCTCAAACTGAAGGGGTTCTGGCAAAGACTCGCCCAGCCACTCACTGACTTACTCGCGGCGTTCCACATCACTAGCTTACTCGGGGTAGAAGGTTGGAATATACGCCCCGTGTTACCGAACGGGGGCCGTTTGCCTTGCGAGCATCCGGCTGGCGCCGATGGTCGCGCCCTGCTGTTTGCCGAGACGACGCGCGCGGCGCCTGAACGGTCGCTCGGGGCCGTATCGGTGGCCTCAGCGCCCTGCAAAGGTTTCTCGCAACGGGACCTGCCCTGCACTCGATACGCGCACAATCCGAGCGCGCACATGATGAGACAGGGAACGACACTTAAGACGATGGACGCAAGGCCGAGTGCCACCAACCAATGCCATCGGAACACGACGCCCGCGACGGCGAGGACAGTCAGCACTACGACCCATCCCCCCCGACTCAACATTACGTTGCGAACCCTATCCATGACTTCACGGCACCGTCATGAATATTTTCGAGGAGTTGCCATCCGCGGTGATCTCATAGATCGCGACCGGCTTGGATCGGGTCCCAGGCATGCCGGGCAGGTTAGCCGGCATACTCGCCATACCCGGAATGGAAATGCCGACAATCTTCGGTCGCTCCGCCAGGAGCTTGCGGATCGCATCAACCGGTACGTGGCCTATTACGACATAGCCATCGATAAATGAGGTATGACAGCCTTCCAGAGCGTCGGGCACGCCGGCCTTTTGGTTGATCGAGTGCAGATCGGGTACCGGTTTGACCTCCACCTTGAAACCCTGCTCCTCGAGATATTTCGCATGGGCCTCGCAGCAGGTGCATTGCAGATTCTTGTAGAGCGTGACAATCGTCTGCGCGGCGAAAGCCTGGGTGGACAGGAGCGCCGCCAGCAGCGCCACCAGGCGCGGCGAAAGCCTGGGTGGACAGGAGCGCCGCCAGCAGCGCCACCAGCAGCGCGGTGCTGCGTCGAAACTTGAGCATTGTGTTGCGCATGTCGATTCTCCTTGTATGATGTGGTAACTCGTCGTCAGCTGACACGGATCACGGCCATCATGCTGCTCTCCTGGTGATCGGTCACATGACAATGTAGCATCCAGTCGCTCGGATTGTCTGCGACAAAGGCGATATCGCAGTTTCATTGGACTCCATCAACAAAGTGTCATGCCAGGTGCGTCGGACCAGTATACCATTGCGCGTGAGCACGCGAAAACTAAACCCGTGCAGATGGATCGGATGCCACCACGAGGTGTTGTTCTTAAGTGTGAGGACGCAGGTACGCCCGCACGCCACGGTCAAGATCGGCTTCATGCCCTGCACACTCTGCGCACGGCCGGCGATGTCCCGCGTAATGGCCCAAGAAGTCCCGCCGCCCAGCATGCCCATCATCGGACCGCGCGGACGCATCTTGCTGCCCTCGAGTATCAGCGCATGACGGGCGGGGTCCTTTAGATCAGGTTCTGGAACTGGATTCGCCGGCAGCCGAATGGATGCATCAAGAAGCTTGTCCCGCAACCGCGGTGCAGTATGATAGGCCAGTCGTACGAGCGTGTACGTGAAATCCTCGCCATAGAAGCTGTCCGTGACCGCATAGCTGCGACCGGGTTCTCCGCTCATGTCAATGATGAGGTCGGCTCGCATCGCCGGACCGAGCAGCAGCCGCCTATTCTCCGGATCGAAAGGCTCGACGACCGGCTGGCCATCGAGCGCGATGATCCGCACGCGATGCCGCTCAAAGCGCAGCGCCATAATCCGTGCCAGCGCCGTGTTGATCAGGCGCAACCGTATCTGCTCCCCAGCGCGCACGGCGATCTGGCCGGGCACACGGCCGTTGACGGTCGTCACATTGCCGATCCGGCCAGCCATGGCCGCTTCCATCGCGTTGCCGAACCCTGCGGCGAGTTGCCCTTCGGCGTTGAGCCGCCAATCGCTCAATACCCACAGTAGCTAACAATCGACCTGGATGGGTTCGCGATCCTCGATGATTAGCGCACCCGCCAGGCCACGCCCCAGTTGCTGCAAACTGTCGGCGTTCGGCGGCCACGACAGGCTCGGGATGCTTTCGTGCGAAATCACCACCACCCCGGTGTTCCTTTGAATTGCTTGACCACGCGCACGGCGTCATAGGTCTTCGCTGGCGCAGGCTTAGCGGCGTTGATCGCCGGGACAATGGCCGGCTTATCCGCGGCCTGCGCGCCGTTGCCAAACGCCAGTACCAACGTGGTGGATGTCAACATAGCGGGAATCGTCTTCGTCAGAGTGGCTCTTTACGGTTATCAGACAAAGTTGAGCGAAGATCCCCGTCAGCGCCGGATCATGAGATAGACAACGGGCACCACGAACATCCAGAGCAGTGGAGCGGTGATCATGCCGCCCACCATCGACACAGCAATGCGTTGCATGACCTCCGAGCCCGTGCCCCACATGACCGGCAGCAGGCCGGGGATGATCACAGCGACGGTCATGGCGATCGGGCGCGCTCGCAGTGCCGCGCCCTCGACGATCGCTTGCGTGAGGTCGCGTTCAAGTGTTTGTTTGTGCGGCTGGCCCATCGATCTGACCAAAGGCGGAGCGGAACGTCGTCGAGTAGCGAAAGCTAGCCTGACCGTGAGCAGATGTGAGGTCGCGTTCAAGTGTTTGTTTGTGCGGCTGGCCCATCGATCTGACCAAAGGCGGAGCGGAACGTCGTCGAGTAGCGAAAGCTAGCCTGACCGTGAGCAGATGTCAAGGATCGGATAAATGATTTTGTCGTCACGCTCGGACGAGTGCGGACTTGTTCATGAGCATCGCGACGAAACACGTGAGACGCGCGAGGGTTCGAGGTCCGAAGTTCCAGATTTTCAGAGCTTTGAACCCCGAACTTCGGATCGCGCCTTTCTCGCATATCTCGCGCTTCCCGCGTTACGGTCTGCGGCCGCCGGTCGACCTTTTCATTATCCTGCTAATGTTCCAATTCATATCGCACAGCGCCCAGCAGATGCGGGATACTAAAGGGCTTCTGGAAGGTCTGCCGTGCCCCGAGGAGTTTCGCGACATCCAAGACATTCTTTTCCTCTCCGGCGCCTGAAATCGCGATCACCTTGGCGTGGAGGAATTCACGCGTCAGTTCCAGGAGCATGTCCAGCCCATTCAGTTCGGGCATGACAATGTCTGTGATGACCAAATCCGTCGGCCTCTGGCGGTACAGCTCAAGTCCCTCACGACCGTTGGCAGCCTCCGTGACTTCATACCCTTCCGCTTCAAGAGCGGAGCGGAGGAGTACGCGGATGATTTCCTCGTCATCGATGATCAGAATCGTCGCCATGGAAAAAACACTCCTGTTATTCTCTACGAGAGCGGAATTCCTGAGCCCGGTACGGGTGCTCCCCAGCACGCAGGGCGAGAGGATCAAGTATTCCCGGCGATGGCAATGAAGAAATCCTGATCGCGGAGCAGAACGTCACGCAGGCCGACTCCCCGCCTGGAGAACAGCGCACCCGGTGAGGGATGCGCATGCCCAGCACTGAGAACCGACGTCATTCATTCAGGGTTCCTCCTCCTCTTCGATGTCGTCGATTGACTGTTTAAGCGCCGCGACAAAGGCCTCCGGCTGAGCCAAGGCGTTCTCCGTCAGTTGGAATTCAGAGACCAGCACACCGGCCTTGTCGACAATGATCAACCGATAGCCCTGTTTCACAGACACGCCCCTGTTTGTAGTGATCCAATATGCCACGAAGCTAACACAATGAAAAGCAGACTTCGACAATGGTAAATCGAGGATGAATGGCGACGGATGAATAGCTGATGGTGTCAGTAGGAGCAGCGAAGAGGAAGAGAACGAGGAGCCAGACCATCCACCTGGCGAGACTCCGAAAAGCGGAACAACCGTGCCCTCAGCCTACTCCCCGCCCGGAGAACTGGGGGACGGCGGCCTGTTGATCTCCCGTGCTCGCGCAACGCGCGGCCTGAGAAGGATGGGATGGGCAGCCTGGTCGTCCTCCTGCTAGCGGAACGCGCACGCTCCGAAGATGCTCGTTCGACGCGCGCATTCGAAGATCGACTAGGTTGCCCTGTGAAGAGCGAAGCAATCAAGCTCGGAAGGGATGGGGAAGGAGCAGCCAGGTGCCCTTCTTGCGCGCAGTAAAGAGCAGCCTCGGCCACTCCTCTAAGGAGAGATAGAGAGAATTGAAAGGCCCTCGTCAGACAGGGCCTTATTCATCTTGAGAGTTGCTTTTTCAAATTAACGTGTAGCGTCCTCATCTCAGCTCCGCCAACGAAATTATGTGCCTTCCCCACCAGAGACAATTTCCCTCCGCCAAACATCCAGTTTTCCTTACATCCCATCTTGCCGAATTCCACGGCATAGACAAGAGCAGCTCTGACGGGCACTTTGTTCTCCTGGTCGGGAGTAGGCTTCGTTTCCTGCGTTTCGAGAGGGAACTTCTTGTTCTCGACCTGGCCGCCTTGTTCGCAAGCATACTGGACGTTGCCGCTCATGGTGACCTCTTTCACGCCGCTGTTGAGATCTTCAACGGCCAGCGTCACCACGTATTGCTCGTCGGACGGTACGTCAATAGACTGGCCGTCTTTCATGATCTCTCCTCTCTCCTTCGTCAGCATGTTGTACGTCTGCCAGGCCATGGTTGGGGGAGAGGTATCAGAACCTGGAATCGGGACCCTCGGAATCGCCTGAGGACAGCCGATCAAGGAAAGACCCAAGACGACAATGGATCCAGGAACTCCGAACCGAGCCAAATACGAATGACATACCTTACCGTCCATCGTCACACCCTCCTTGCAAAGTCCGCGGTGTTCGCAGCATGAACAAGTGCCGGCCACCCGTTCCCGAGAGCGCCAAGCGCTTCGCCGAAAGGTAGTCCGTCTCCGGGTAGCTGTCAATGACTGGGATGTGGACCAACAGCCAAGATGGTCCTTGGCTCCTGGAGTGCGTACGCGGGATTGCTCAGATTTCTCAAGTAAATAAGGGCGGGGGCTCTCTCGATGGCCACAGTTGGACCAGCATGAGGGCACTCCAAGAGGAGAGAAACGAGCACGCTTGGAAGGATGGGCGAGAATAGCCAGGCCATTCTTCTTGCCCGCTCGTACCCTCTCCTTATAATAAGAGGGGGACCCGACTGAATCCAGAATTGCGGCGTCGAACGACACAGCCGCACCGTGGGGGTTCCGCGAGCAGAAAGGATGATTGCCTGCTCCCTCGCATCCTCTCTCCCCTCCCCTCTTCAAAGTAAAATAAGGAGTTGTGAGGCAGTCGTTCACTGCGCGTGTCGAACGAGCACTGTTTCATCGTGCGCGTTCCACGAGCAAGAAGGACGCCTCACTGCTCCCTATCTCCCTATCCCTGCTTCGTTTTCCCTATTTTGTTTTCCGTCCCCTTCCAGAGCCGGACGATATTATCCTTGTGCTTGATCCAGATCAGCGTGCTGACGACCAGAGAAAAGATAAAAAATTCCTGCCTCTGTTCGTTCACGATCGCCACGACCGGAAAGCACCCGAAGGCTGCCAGCGCGCCACCGGATGAATAGCGCCAGATCGCTACAGCCCCAAGCCAGATCAACAACAAGAGGAGTCCGATAGAGGGAGACAGACCCAGCACCGCTCCCACGGCCGTCGCCACGCCCTTCCCTCCTTTGAAACCCAGAAACGGCGAGAATAAGTGCCCGAGGATCGGCGAGAGCGCAACGACCATGATGAAGGATTCAACGGTGAGCCATTGCATCGCAGCCCAGCCCAGCATCCACCCCTTGCCCATGTCGCCAAGAAGCGTGAGGACGCCCGCTTTCGTGCCGGACACGCGCAGTACGTTGGTGAAGCCGACGTTTTTGCTCCCGACCGTTCGTGGATCGGGCAGGCCCATCGCCTTCGACACCACGATGCCGAAGGGAATGGCCCCCAGCAGATAGCCGGCAACCACGAGCACTGCGACCAGCCCTTGATGATCCATGGAGAATTGCCTGAGGAGTCAGACCCAATGCGCTACAGGATGCTCAAACTAGCAGGATGATGAACAGTCCGCCATCGGCCATGGACGGTGATGCGTGAAGTGCGAGACAGGCGGGATGAGCGAGATGGGCCAAGCGAGGTGGGAACCCAATCTCTCCACGTCGCGCTTTCTCGCGCGGTTTCCCGCATCCTGTCAAAGTCCCTTGGCCACGACTTGCTTCCAAAAGCTCCACACGTATTGACCGCCTGAGACATAGCCGAGCACCAGGGACAGATAGAGCGTGACGATACCGGCGAGATGCAGATTGCCGAAATCAGCCAAGAACGTGCCTTCGAGGATCAACAGCACGATCGCGACAACCTGCAGCGCCATCTTGTACTTGCCCGTTGTCTCAGCCGCGATCACCATGCCTTCACCTGCGGCAATGGCACGAACACCCGTAACCGCGACTTCGCGCGCGATGATCAAGATCGCGACCAGTGCACTCACACGATCGACGTTGACCAGGAGAATCAAGGCGGAGAGGACCAACAACTTATCGGCGATGGGATCGAGCAGCTTCCCGAGTGTGGTCACTTGGCCGTTTCGGCGAGCCAGATAGCCATCCAACAAATCGGTGACCGCTGCGACGACAAAGACGAGGGCCGCGCTGAGAGATCGGTTCGGGGTCGGTGAGGCAAACAGTAGCACGAAGACAGGGATCAAGAGGATGCGTGTGAGCGTAATGAAATTCGGCAGGTTGAGCGATTCCTGCCCGACCAATTTCCACGCCGCCAGTACGCGATTCATCGGTGACCTATTCCGTTAGACAATTCCATGTTTGAGCAAGTCATGCAGATGCACGACCCCGACGATTCGCTTGGCGTTGTCCGCGACAACGAGCGTGGTGATGGCATAGCGCTCCATCATTTCGACCGCCTTGGCTGCCAGCTCATCCGATCCGATCAACTTGGGGTGGCGCGAGGCCAAGGACCTAGCGGTGACCTTGGAGAAATCCCCGCCCTGTTGGACAAAACGCCGCAGGTCGCCGTCGGTAATGACCCCCAGGAGTGTGCCGGCTCGATCGACCACCGTAGTCATGCCGAGTTTTTTGGCCGACATTTCCAGAAGGGCTACCGAGGCTGAGACAGTCTCCTGCACCTGAGGCAACTCCTCCCCGACATGCATAACATCCCGCACTTTTACCAGCAAACGACGGCCGAGCGTCCCACCTGGATGGAATTGCGCAAAATCCTGCTCCTTGAATCCACGCTTCTCGAGCAAGGCGACGGCCAAGGCGTCGCCCATTGCGAGCGTCGCGGTCGTGCTCGCCGTCGGCGCTAGTCCCATGGGGCAGGCCTCTTCTGCGACGGACACATCCAACGCAACGGCGCTATTCTTGGCCAGAGCTGAACCCATTCGGCCAACGATTGCCACAACAGGAATGGCCATGCGATCCATGAAGGGCAAGAGCTGCAAAATCTCCTGCGTCTCTCCGCTATTCGAAATCGCAATGAGGACATCGCGGCGCGCCAACATGCCGAGGTCGCCGTGGAGCCCTTCGGCGGGATGGAGAAAGAACGACGGTGTCCCGGTACTCGCCATCGTGGCGGCGATCTTCTGCCCGATCAACCCGGACTTGCCCATACCCGATACGACGACTTTGCCCTTGCAGTGATAGAGCAGGTCCACGGCCTGCGAGAACCCACCATCGAGACGTTGAACAAGGGCCTGGACAGCACGCGCTTCGATGTCCAGCACACGCCGACCTACATCGAGGCTCGTTCCGCCCTCCGGCGACGCCACCCGAGCGCCCTTCGGCTTGGCTACTTTCGAGGTTGTGACGCGTCGCATATCCGCATGACCCGTTCTAGCAAAGCTTGTAATTGATGGAGCGGCACCATATTGGGTCCGTCCGATAAGGCCTCATCGGGATTGGGATGGACCTCCATGAAGAAGCCATCAACTCCGGCGCCGGCTGCTGCGCAGGCCAGGGGCTCGACGAATTCACGCTGGCCACTGGATCTGTTTCCCCCGCCGCCCGGCAACTGCACACTATGGGTGGCGTCGAAAACCACCGGGTAGCCGAAGCTCCGAAGGACAGGGAAGGACCGCATATCGACGACGAGATTGTTGTAGCCGAACGACGATCCTCTTTCTGTCAGGATGATCCGCCTGTTTCCGGTCTCCTCCACTTTTTTCACCGCGTTGCCCATTTCTTGCGGGGAAAGGAACTGGCCCTTCTTCACGTTCACAACTTTGCCGGTCTTCGCCGCGGCAATGAGCAAGTCGGTCTGCCGGCAAAGAAACGCGGGAATCTGGAGCACGTCCACAATCTTCCCTGCCTCGGTCGCCTGCTCTTCCGTATGGACGTCCGTTAAGACAGGAAGGCCCAGCTGATCCTTGACCTGCTTCAGCACCGCCAGGCCTTTTTCGAGACCCGGTCCGCGATACGACGTGATGGAGGTCCGGTTCGCTTTATCGAAGGACGATTTGAAGATATAGGACATGCCCAGAGACTTGGCGATCGCAGCGATGCGCGCCGCCGTCTCCAGCACGAGCTGTTCGCTTTCGATGACACAAGGCCCGGCGATCAGAAACTGCCGATGGCCTGTGCCGACTTTGAAGTTTCCTATCTCGACTTCCTGCGCCATGGTCTTTGTTTCTTCCAACATCCCTTGAGATGCTCAAACAGGCTATCCAACGCGGCCGCAGGCGACGACAAGACCGGAGGCGTAGCCTCTCGGCTACGCGGAGTATCTTGTCGAGTCGAGGACAAAGTTGGGAGCCTGTTTCAGCATCTCAACCTAGTGGCCGCACTTGCGCCGCAGCGCCGCTCCCACAAAGCCGCTAAACAACGGATGTGGACGGTGGGGCCGCGAATTATATTCCGGATGGAACTGCGTCGCCAGAAACCAGGGATGGTCGCGTAACTCGATGATCTCGACAAGTCGGCCATCCGGCGAAAGCCCGCTCAGCAAAAATCCCTTGGCGAGCAATTGCTCTCGGTACGCGTTGTTGAATTCGTACCGATGCCGATGGCGCTCACGCACTTCGCTTACCCCGTACATCTTTTGGGCCAGGGTTCCCTCCCCGAGCGTACAGACATAGGACCCGAGCCGCATCGTCCCGCCCTTGTTGCTGACGGACTGCTGATCCGACATCAAATGAATGACGGGATGGGGAGAGGCCTCGTCAAATTCGGCGCTGTTTGCGCCGGCCAGCCCGGCGACGTTCCGCGCAAACTCGATCGTCGCGCACTGCATGCCCAGACACAAGCCGAGAAACGGAATCTGGTGTTCCCGTGCGTATCGAATCGCGGCGATTTTGCCTTCGATCCCGCGCGCGCCGAACCCGCCGGGAACCAAGATGCCATCCACCTCGCGCAGGATACGCTCGGTCCCTTGCCGTTCAATCTCCTCCGATTCGATCCACTGGATGTTTACCCGCGTTTCATGGTCGATCCCGCCATGG
>VBOL01000309.1 GCA_005887945.1 Nitrospirota bacterium | reverse complement strand
GAGCGTTCAGGTGTGTTGGAGCGCCCTATGAAGCCGGAGCGGCCAGGCCGGTAGTGGCAGAACGATCGGCAATCGCACTTGAATCTACCAATCGTGCTGGCTTGGGAAGACGATGCATAGAAGGGGCATGTCAGGGAAGGCGATATGAGAAAGTTTTTGCCAAAGAATCTCATTG
Organism: Nitrospirota bacterium; assembly: GCA_005887945.1. Taxonomy (GTDB): domain Bacteria; phylum Nitrospirota; class Nitrospiria; order Nitrospirales; family Nitrospiraceae; genus Palsa-1315. The sequence goes on along the minus strand of VBOL01000309.1, from coordinate 11,394 downwards.
GACGCGCCATGATTTGGCTGTTGGTCATCACAACCTTGGCGATTGGGCTGCATCCACCAGAGACTGTGGCGATGCTGTCCCCAGCTTTGCCGGGGGCGGCCGAGTCATCCTCGGATTCGCATCGAATGGCGGATCTTCAGAAGATCCAAACCGTACTGGAGTCGAAGGTTGTCAGGCAGCGGCTGGAAGATTTCGGGCTTTCCCAGGAAGAGATCAATGCCAGGCTGGCCGGACTATCGGATGACCAGCTGCATCAATTCGCAACAGACGTTGATGCCATTATCCCAGCCGGCGACGGCCTAGGGATCGTCGTCGTGCTTTTAGTGATCGCTATCCTTTTGGTCATCTTGGTGTATCTGCTCAATCACCGGATTGTCATCACCAAGAACAGCGGTTGAAGGAGAAAGGTCTTTGGGGTGGTCTCCGATGAGAGGGTTTAGATCGATATGTGCTGTCCTGACGCCCGGGCTAGGAGTTTTTCTCCTGATCGGCTGTGCAGAGTTGCCATTGCCAGGATCGGCCGAGATGTACTCGGGCACCAAGAGCGAACAGATCCAACAGACTGCGGGTTATCCGGACCCCCCCGGTCAAGTCGTGCATGTCCAAGTTCCTTTTTTCCCCGACGACACTGATCAATGTGGTCCGGCCACTCTACTCACGTATTGGGGAATCCCAAGTGAACTGCCCGCGCTCAAAGCGGAAATGTACAGCCCTCGGTTAAGGGGAACACTACCGATCGATCTTCTCCTGGCAGCCCAGGCTAGAGGCCTGCAGACCGAGGGCTCCAGCGGAACACTGGAAAGGCTCAAGGCCGAATTAGACGCTCATCATCCCGTAGTAGTGCTCCTGAACCTTGGCTGGGTCGTCTTTCCGCAAGGCCATTATGTGGTGATCACCGGCTATGACGATCGGCAGCAGGGGGTCTACATGCATTCAGGATTGGCCCGCAATTTGTTCGTGCCCTATGCACGGTTTTTCAGTAATTGGGAAAAAACCAGTCGATGGATGTTGCGGGTTCAGCCGATGGAGCGTCACGTGACCGTCTCCGAGCGAGTCGAGCGGATGGATGAATGATGGGCAGGATTCTAATTGTGGCGTTCGTCGCAGTCATCGGAGGTATCTTCTCCGCCTGTTCCGATCTGCCGCGAGTCCTGGTCCTGCATGATCCCCTTACCTCGGAAGAGCATGTCACGCTAGGGCTGGCCTATGAAGTTGTAGGTCGCCCGGAGTTGGCGGCGCGGGAATTCGATGGAGCCCTGAGAAAGAAGCCCGGGTACATGCCGGCGTTGGTCGGACTCGGTAACCTGGCCTTCGACAGGGGCGCGCTGGAGGAGGCTGAAGCCTATTATCGCCAGGCGTTGATCACAACCCCAGAGGACCCTGGTGTGAACAACAATCTGGCGATGGTCTATCTCACTCAGCAGGAAAAGTTGGACGAAGCCGAACGGCTGGCGAATCTGGCACTAGCGCAAGGAGGTCAGCTGCGGCCGTATGTACTGGATACGATGGCGCACATCTATGTTCGACAGGGGCGATATCGTGAAGCACAAACGGCTCTGAACAATGCCGAGGCCCTGGCCCCCCCGTATGACAGGACTCTTCATCAACGGCTGGCTCAATTGCAGCAAGAGCTGGCCACTTCCCACCCTCGCACGGAATAGGGTTTGGAGGTGGAGCATCATTGGGGGGCCGTGTAATTCAAGGACAGCATGAGGCTTGCCAGGCGTGGCAGCAGTTTGTGGTCCGATCAAGGAGGGTCGCCAATGAAACCAGCAGCAGAGAAGACTTTAGCATTGGCGCTCGCCGTGGGGATGGTCATCGGGCTCATCATATGGGGTCCAGCAGAACACAGCGTACAAGCCGCAGAACAGACAGGCGAGACGTCGCGGAACGTCGAGTCGGCAACCCCAACATGGTCGGGTGGCGCCGCAGTCGGATTTCTGAGCAATACACCGGACGGGACTGCCTTTGCGTTCAATTTACACGCCGACCGATTCTTGCAGCGGAATGTGTCGCTCGGCCCGCTTGTACAACTAGGCTTTACAGGGGACCTGACCCAGGTCGGGTTTTCCGGTCAAGGAAAGTATTGGATCGATCTTCCGAAGACCAACAACCGAGCCAAGGTGGTGCTGCAAGCCGGGATTGGGTTCCGTTCACGCGGATTTTTTTCGAAACGATACCTCGTGGTTGATCCCTCTCGGGATAGGGGTTGACTACGCGTTGACTCGGACCGTAAGCCTTACTGGGACATTTTTGCTCAACTTTACTGATCTCGATACGGGGCCAGGAACTGATACGAATGTGATGCCCGGTCTCACATTCGGGATCCGGTTCTAACACTCGCGGCCTGCGTTGTGTCCAGACACGGTGGAAAGCCGGAAGACTGATAGCGATTGTGGTGCAAGCCGGACCAAGCGCATCGCTTCGGCTGAAGCGAAGAGGAGAGACGAGTGTTTATACCGAGGAGCACGCATGCCTGATTGTGATTCAGTCAGTCCGGCAACATTGCCCGGAGTACTCTTCTAAGGTGGGTGCTCGTTATTGAGACAGGGATGGTATTCGTTCCTTCTGCGTAGGCCCTATGCAGAAGATCAAAACCGCCAACTGATCCCGCCGGTGAGTCCATAGTCCGGTGCCCCATCAGATAGTCCGACCAGAATCGAGGCATTGAACCTGAGCAGGTCGCTGGCTTTGTAATTCAGGGCGAAACGAAGGTCGCGAGGGTTCGATAGGCCTGCGATCAGCGCCCGATATTCCTCGTAATACATGCTAAGTAGCAGATCCTTCGTCAGGTCGTGGCCCACCCCGAGATCGTAATACCATTGATTTCGCAGATTCAAGTTTGCCGGATCTCCGATCAACGTATACCCGAAGTCCATGAAGCCCCGCCATTGGCCGAAGAGCTTTTTGCTCACCTCGACACCAGCACCTTCGTCGAATTCCCCGGTCCCCAGTCCGCGACTCGAGTCCGCAGTGGGAATCTTGAATCGCCCCGTCACCGCGATCGTCGGGACCCACTCCCGTTCATCCACAATGTAGTATCGGCCGCGAAGGATGAGATCGCCGATTCCACAGTCCGTCGAAGATACCGGCTGGACGTTCCCAGGGTTTTTCCCCTTGCCGCCGCCGCTCGTACCAGACACGCTTTTCCCGCTTTGACTCACGCGGTTCGGCACACCACTCAGTAGGGTCACTGCCCCGTCGCTCGTTACGCAGACGTAGGGCATGATGAACGTGAGATCGCCCTTATCGAAGAGACGGCGTACGGATACCGGCAGATATGTAATCGTTGTCGTCGAGCCTGTTCCATAGTCGCCCTTTAGATAGCTCGGTGAAAATCCCACTTGCCAATTCCGTTCGGTTTGATTGTTAGTCTGATCAGCTGCGCCGATGGGACCGGAGTTCATGAGAATGACGAGAAATCCCATGCTGGTGAAGATGCCTATCAATCGTTGGGTCATCGTGACTCATCTTGTTGTTGTGCTAGCGCGAGTACTTAAAGGCGTCGCCGACTCGCAGTTGGCCCCACCCTCAGCACCGTGTTCGTGTGTTCTCGTCCACACGTTCTGGCCGGCCGACTCACTTTCCGTGGCTTTTCAGTTATCGGTTGATGTGCTCTGGCTTCTCCGGGCGCTCAGGCCGCTCCGATCGCTCAGGCCGCTCCGGTCGCTCTAGTCGTTCCGGTCGCTGTGCCTGCTCTAAGCGCTCTGCGTGGGCCTCTCGCTTAACGTCGCCTCGGTCGTCAGCCTTGCCGGCTGTCAACTGATCCGGATGAAGGTCTCGGCGCAGTTCGTTCAGAGAGTGCCTGACATCACTGACCAGCGGGCCAAGCTTGAGGCCAAGCTCCTTGGAGATGCTGCCCCATCCCTTCCCATCATTTCTCAACGTCTCGATTCGTTCCTGGGCTGCGCTTAGAGTCGGAAAATTCGTTGGATCGGTTTTTGTCAGTTTGTCTGCCAGGGCCAGACGGATCGTGATCTCTCCCCACCCTTGACCTCCATTGCGTAGCTTTTCAATCTCGCTTCCGGGCAACTGGAATTGTTTTGATAGTAGCTCGAGGTGGTTTTGCTGTCCGCGCTTCACCACATCATTCTCAGTTTCTCGTTGCATGGCTTGCATCCGTGCCTCATCGGCATTGGATTGGGCAAGCGCTGGTCTTCCAACGCAGAGTCCCGGACATTGCGCACAAGAGAAAAATCAGCGGCGTCTTGTTCATCTTGTTCCTCCTTTGTGATTCACAACTCCATGTCGGCAGAGCAGAGTGGGATGCCGTTCCCGTCTTCCTAGCAAACCATGCCAGCCGCGTGCTGCAGATCTTCAACTGGACAGAGAGAAGTTGAACGCGGTGTGCGCATGAGGCGTTGGAGCCGCCAACCAGACCAGGCTGCCGCTTGGGAGACAAGAAGCCCCACGCCAATTCCGATGAGAAAACTTGTGCTGAGCGTGGGATTCTTGAAGATCATGCACTCATGACCCCGCTTCACGGATGGCGTTTCAGAACCATGAACGTCATGTGTCTTTAGAGCCATTATGTCTTCCGACACGTTTCTGATCAGTCGGACGCATCTCTTGTCGGGTGGCTGTGCCTGTCTCATTAAGTGTCACCAAATGTTTCACCACTTCCTTTCTCTGAGCGAAGTGATTGACGCAAATCGATTCCCCCGCGTCACATCTCGCGGAGGCTTAGTTCATCTTTTCCTCGTATAGCCCTCGCGAGCAAGATGGTGCAAATGGCAGACCTCAAAGACCAAAGAGATCTAAAGACAGGAAAAATTAGTGAAACATACGGACTGACAGCAAGAGAACTACAGGCTGATGAGGATGTGACGTCCTATTTGTATGAACTGTATCATAGCCAAGTCATTGGAAAATCATGAGAGTGTCGCCAATGACAAGTTGTCCCGCGAGAGACGATCTGTCCAGATCTGCTTCAAGGCTCCCTTTGTTACAAGCGGCTGGTTGCTCTGGTTTGTCTCGTTTGTTTGGTTGAACAAGACCAACTGGATGAACAAAACAAACCAGACAAACCACAAACGAAGAGGACGGCGTCTCCAGCAGCCTCCTAAGGGCGATCGGTGGAGAGTCGTTTGGCGAGGCGATGGGCAAGTCGTACCATGCCGGCTGAGCGATCGGCTGGATTCAGCAGCACATTTAGGACATGCAGGCGGCTGGAATCGGCCAAGGCGTCGGTGAGTCCTCGCTCGAACTCCCCTTGGGTTGCGATCCGCGTGCCGATTCCGCCTCCGATCATGTCGCAGATTCGTTCATAGCACCACTCGTGGACGTCGTTGAAGGGGCCGTCGAGAATCTCTCGTTCAGTGGAGTAGCCTCGATTGTTCAGCACGACGACGATCGGCGTTTGACCATACCGCACGGCGGTCGAGAGTTCCGTTCCCGTCATTTGAAACGCGCCGTCGCCGACCAGCACGATCGGTCGCAGCGTGGGATCGGCAAACGAGGCGCCCACGGCTGCCGGGACGGCAAATCCCATCGAGGTGTAATAGGCTGGAGAGAGGAACTCGAATCGCCGGTGGACATGGAGATCGGCTGCTGCAAAGAGCGATTCTCCGACATCGGCGATCACGAGGGTGTGTTTATCCAACAGACTATCGAGGTGGCGAAAGAGTTCATTCAAGGTCACGGGGGCATCCGGTGCAATGGTGCCTTGCGCTATGAGGAGCGGTGCCGGTAGCGGGCGGGAAGGAAACGAAGGGAGGGGGTTGGTCACCAGTGCCCGCACGAAGTCTTGAAACCGGATTGCATCGTAGCGATGGTGTTTGATGGCTACCCGATCGGCTGTCGCGTGAATCGTGCGGCCTTCCGACAGCAAGGGCGAGTCGGCATCGAGATCTTCGACATCGGATAAGATCGACCCCAGGATCAGCAGACAGTCGGATGCATTGATGAACTGTTGGACCTCGTTACGCGCGATGAGTCCGCCGTACACGCCGACGTAGAGTGGGTGGTCTTCACGGATGATGGACTTGCCTAGCAGGGTCGAGGCGATGGGGACATTGAGCCGTTCGACCAGGCGAGTCAGATCGTCTTGCAGGCCGAATCGCCCGATCTCTGCACCGGCTAAGATAGCAGGCCGGCTGGCCGAGGCCAACATGACGCGGACTTCAGCGATGGCTTCTTCCAGTGCGGCGGTATCACTAGGCTCATCGTCTAGGCACAAGGGTCGTAACGGGTTTGCCAGCGGCGTATGCACCAGGTCGCGAGGGATTTCGATGTAGATCGGGCGGCGATAGCGCAACAGCGCCGCAAAGGCTCGATCCATTTCCCGTTCAGCGGTTGAAGGATCGTCCAGGGAAATGGCGGCCACCGTGATCTTCTCGAAGACCTCGCGTTGCGTAGAAAAATCCCGCACCATGTGGTGCATGTAGGGTGTGCGAACACGTTCCGAAAGTCCTGGTGACCCGGTGAGCAGCACCACCGGCGACCGTTCTGCATAGGCGCAGGCGATTGCGTTCACGCAATTCAGCCCTCCGACACAATAGGTGACGCAGACCGCGCCGATGCCGTTGATGCGCGCATAGGCATCCGCCGCGAACCCTGCACAATCCTCGCGCGTGGTACCGACATGTTGAATCGGTGAGGCGTCGATCAATTGGTAGAGACTGAGGACATAATCGCCGGGGATTCCAAAAATATGACGGACCCCCAACTGGTGAAGCCGATCGATCACGGCGGAACCGATTGTCGGTATTCGTGTCATCGTTGGCCTTCCTGGTTCACGGAGCGGAAAACATGCGGCACCCACAGGTAGGCGCAGCAAACCACAGCGCGGGTCAGCCGTCAAGCAACCAGATGCGTCCAGAAGGACTTGACGTTCGGTTCGCGCCATTGGATAAGTACGCAATGACTCTTCATGATGACAGTCCCCGCGGGCGCGTCCGCCTCTCTCGCACACGTGGGGTCGAGGAATTGGGGCATCTCTGGATCTATGCCGGTTATGTCGAGGAGGTTAGCGGTGAGCTGGTCTCGGGCGATGTGGTCGATGTCATGGCGCCGAACGGACGTTTCTACGCCAGAGGTCTCTACAATCCTGCGTCCAAGATCCGCGTGCGGATCTTAACCTTCGACGACGAACCTATTACAGAACAGTTTTGGAGGGGGCGACTCGCGCAGGCCGTCAGGCTACGTGAGCGGGTCGTCGCCGACACCAACGCCTATCGCCTCATCTATGGAGAAGCGGATCGATTGCCGGGCTTGGTCGTGGATCTATACGACGATGTCATGGTCATGCAGACCCTATCCTCCGGTATGGACCGCCGGAAAGACCTGCTGGCCGATCTCCTGTGTCAGGAATCCGGAGCCACGCGAGTGTATCTGCGCAACGATGCCAAGAGTCGTACCTTGGAGGGGCTGCCGGTGGAGAGGGGATTTCTTCGAGGGGGTGGGGCGACGACGGTCGGCATCCAGGAGGGGCCGGCTCGATTTCTTGTCGATATCGAACGAGGGCAGAAAACTGGTTGGTTTTGCGATCAGCGAGAGAATCGACTGGTCACGGCACGGTTCGCGGCCGGCGCGGAGGTGCTGGAGGTGTTTGCGTATACCGGAGCGTTTGGGATTCATGCGGCGCTCGCGGGAGCGAAGTTGGTCGAAGGGTTGGATGTGAGTGAGGAGGCCCTGGCGCTTGCGCGCAACCATGCGGTGTTAAACAAGGTGGCCGATCGATGTGTCTATCGATCGGCGGATGCGTTTAAGGAGATGCGAAAGCTGGAGCGGGCTGGGCGCCGATATGATCTGGTGTTGCTCGATCCCCCGGCATTTGCCCGCAGTAAACAGGCCGTGCCCCGTGCCCTGGCTGGATACAAAGATGTGAATCTGCTTGGGATGCGACTCACCAAGCCGGAGGGATTTCTGGTCACGAGTTCCTGCTCCCACCATGTGACTGAACAGGAATTGTGGACGGGTATCCGTCTCGCTGCACGAGATGCAAAACGGCAGGTTCGCCTACTTGAACAGCGTGGACAGGCCAGGGACCATCCCATCCTTGCCACCATGCTGGAAACGCGGTATTTGAAGTATTTCCTGCTGCAGATTCTCTAGCCCGCGTTATTCATGATGGTTCATCGTGAAATCGCCTAGAAGCCAGGCGAGTGGCATGAGGCGAGAGGAAAGACATTGCCCCTAGCCTCTGGTCCCGCGCCTCTCGCCCGAACATCGGCGATTGCAGCAGAAGCGGTCGTGAATCATGTGGGCTAGTCGCTAGGTGGTTCGAAGTGGCCGGATGGGCGGTTCTGCCAGGGGAATAGTCGCCTGTTTGGCTTGCTTGACGAGGCTACGCAAATTCACTTCCGCTGCACGGAGCAACTTCGGTTCGCCGCTTTGCATGATAGCGGTCAGCAGGACGTACAGCGAACGATCCATCCGTGATCCGGCGAGAATTCGTTCTGTGACAGGATCGGGGCCTGCGGGGGCGGAACTTGCATCTTCCTCTTGATCGTCAAACAAGGTACGAAACGAGGTCGGATGGCTAAAGAGCCAGGCAGGCGGGATCTTCAGGGCGGCAGCAAGCGCTTCAAGTAGCGAGGCAGAAGGATCAACCTCTTCCGCTTCAATTTCCTCTAACACGTGAGGTAGAAGATGCGACTCGGCCGCCAAGTCGTCGACTGAGTGACCTCGCGAGATACGCCAGGCTTGAATCTGTTGTCCAAGCGCCATGGCGCGATGGTACTGAAATTGGGGCTCTCTCCGCAACCTCCCTGTATCGGCCTATGGCACGATACCCCTTGAAACACAATGGCTTATGCGTATTTTCCCTTGGTGGAAGATGAGCGATGAAATCAGGTATAATACGACTCTTAGTTCATGCTTGGTCCAGTGAGGAGGCGTATCATGTTAGGAACAGATATTCGCGGAATTATCGCAGAAGAAGAAGAAGTTCAGCGGCGCAAGGACGCCTTGAAATCGCTCTTAAGCATGCGTTCCAAGCAGTTGCGGGAGTCGTTGGAACAGCGGATCAAGCGGGCTCGGACTTGTGGAGATTGGATCCAGCTTTCTCAAGAAGAATGTGCCACGCTCCACAAGCGAGAAAAGCTCCATCTTAAGTCTCAGTTCGACATGCTTCAGCACGAGCAGGATCGAACCAGAGGGAAGTTGACCGCACTCAAACGAGCGAAGGCGCGGGCCCAACGGATTAGGGCTGCTGAAACCGCATCCGGCCGGAAACGTCGCTGAGCCAGTTCTCTCCACTGTGACGCACTAGCGTGGCTGCCTCACTTCCCCTCCTGACGCGCTCGCAAGGGGCGCACATTCGTGAACTCCTCCTTGATAGATGCGTACGAGCACAGGATGGCGCCTTCGTGGTCGAAGGCGCCCACGCAGTTCGAGATCTCCTCACTCGGTATCCTGAGCAGATTCTCACAATCGTCACCGCCCACGGCTATCTGCCAAAAGAGGCGCGGGGTGACCGACTGGTTCGACTAGCCTCCTCAACGCAACAGTACTCCTGTCCCGACCTCCAGTTCTCAAAATTATCTGATCTGGATGCGCCGCAGGGTATCCTCGCTGTGGTGCGGCAACCGACATGGGATGAAGGAGAGGTTCTTAGACAGCCCACTGTCCTGGGAATTTTTGGAGAGCAGCTACAAGATCCCGCCAATGTTGGGGCCATTATTCGAACGGCGGCAGGTCTCAATGCGAGTGCCCTGTGGCTTACGCCAGAATCCGCCGATGTCTATCATCCCAAGGTGGTTCGTGCGACGAGCGGTGTGTTGCTCGCACTGCCGATCTTTGCTGCCAGGGATGTGTCTGGGTTGATCCGGCAAGGCTGCCAGATCTTTGCCGCAGAAGTGACAGGGGACGAGACCGTTACGATCGACGAGATTCACCAGGTGCCACGGAAACTTGTCCTTGCTGTCGGTAATGAAAGCCGCGGTTTGTCAGCTCAGATCCGTAGGCAGGCCACTACTCGATTTACCATCCCCCTCAGCCGCGACGTAGAGTCCCTCAATGTCGCGGCTACCGTAGCCATTGCCACATTCTACGTTTCGCACCTTCCCAAAAGGGAATGAACCAGAGCCCATTCGCTTGCACGAACGTTCTAGGTCGGTCGGGAATCAATCTAAAATAGGAAGCGAGGAGTGGTGCCGAGGGACAGAATTGAACTGTCGACACCAGCCTTTTCAGGGCTGTGCTCTACCAACTGAGCTACCTCGGCACGGTTCAGGGCAAGAAGAGCGAGGCACTGTTACAGGATCGTCCGAGAAAAATCAAGCTGCCTGGTCATCCACTCTCTGAGAGAGCCCTCGAAGCAGGCTGTGGCGGAGAGGGAAGTATACAACTATCCTTAACTAGCGCGCTACAGTTTAAAATTGAAGGCATAGCGCTGGTGGCGTAGCGAATAAGTAAACTGACGTGCGACGAACGACCCCTAGTAATCTTTAATGGTTACAAGGGGATTTTTCCTGTCTCGTTGGGTGACGGGGGGTGGCGAGAGGTGGTATATAACCGGTCCCGGGCACAAAGGCGGGAACAGAATCCACGCTAGTAAATGGTGATGATCTGATGCTATCAGTCCGGGGGATCGGGCATCTGTGTGTGTTGTTCCGCGAGGTGTGGCATTGCAGTCCCATGGCGGAGTACAGCGGGTTTGTTGCAGAGCTGCACAAGGTTCGGGCAGAACCTCACTCAGCGACACCGGGGTTGTTGCCGGGAGGTCATAGCCTTGGCAGGAATGAATGCCGATCCCGATGGTTAGGGCAAAGAAGACCAACAGGATATAAAAACCAAACTGGAACGCTCTCCGATTGGTGAACACGCCGGACACATAGAGGTAGAGGGCCACGAGCCCCAACGGTATCAAAAACATGGCGGCGACAAGGATCATCATGGTCGTCAAATGTGAAGCGTGGACTGCAGCAGGGTGACCGGCCCAGCGACCAAGCCACTCACCGGCCCCTCATAAGAGTTTGAGTAATTATCTTCATGATACGTTTCCGCATGATAATTTGAACGAATACCATAACGGCACACCATGTGATTCCGAAAATCAGGCGTCCTTCCTTGGTTTCCCAAATTGTCGATGCTAGGAAAGTAACGAGCGAGGCAATGATGGAGGCTATGGGAATAAACACGACCGCGATGGTGGCCGTGTCTTCCAGAGTTTTGCTAGCAGTTTTAGTGCATCGCATACTCATCCCCCCGATACAAGCCTGATATAAGATTGGTGTGCTGGGCTGTTTTCAGCTGAACCATCCTAGTGCCAGCTCCGCATTCACAGTTCCCGCTCTCGCGGGAGCAAGTCAACGGAGACTCGCATCAGTGAATGGAGCCACGTGGGTTGATCTTCAACCGAGCAGAAGCTCAGCGATTAGGCGTGAGAAAGCGGAGGACGGAAGAGAGACTGCGTGAGCAGAATGTCGTATTCGAGAGGTGGTGACGGAG
>VBOL01000058.1:15508-16377 GCA_005887945.1 Nitrospirota bacterium | reverse complement strand
GTTCTCGACCCATGATAAACGCACCTTGCTGTTCGACAAGAAGCGGCTGTACGAAATCGGCGAGCGCCATCTCGACGACGCAAAAAAATACTTGTACGCGCATAATCAGGAAAAAAACGTTGAGGAAAGCCGGGAATATCGGTATTACTTCCCTCAATCGGTACTGAAGTCGACCCAACCTCCACCCAAGCATCTGGGCTAAGGCGATTGATGGTTTTGGTTTTTTTTGCCTATTTCGCACTGGCCAGTATTGCTGCGGGCGTCTTGACTGTCGCGCTAAAGCACCCGGTGCATTGCGGCCTGGCGCTCCTGGCCCTGTTGGTCCATGTCTCCGGACTCTTCATCCTCCTCAACGCCGAGTTCCTCTGGGCCGTGCAGGTCATCGTCTACGCCGGTGCGATCCTCGTCTTGTACCTCTTCGTACTGATGCTTCTGAACTTGAAGACCGACGATCGGTATTTCCACTCTTCCTACCTGTACTTTCTGGTTCCAGCAGCCTTCGGATCATTGTGCGTGTTGGCCCTCTTGATTCGTTCACCCTTCGGGGGCGCAAAAGGCGATGCGACGACCGTCGCGATACTTCAGGACGGCGATACCCACGCCGTCGGGATCAAGATGTTCAGCGAGTATCTGTTGCAGTTCGAAATCGTCGGGGTGTTCCTGTTGGGCGCTGTCATCGGAGCGATCGTGCTGGCAAAAACGCCGAAACCAGTCAGCCGAGAACGTAAGGCGTAAGGGGTCAGGCGTGAGGGGACGAGCGACAAGAGAAAAGACAAGGGGTCGTGCGCCTCACGCCTCTCGCCTCACACTTCCCAGCGTACTATGGTTCCTCTAAGCGCATATGTTGCCGTCAGCGCCGTGCTCTTTAT
>VBOL01000058.1:0-15478 GCA_005887945.1 Nitrospirota bacterium | reverse complement strand
CGGGGTACTATGGTTCCTCTAAGCGCATATGTTGCCGTCAGCGCCGTGCTCTTTATTACCGGCTTGCTCGGCGTATTGATCCGACGGAACTTCATCATTGTGCTGATGTCTGTCGAGGTCATGTTGAACGCGGCGAACATTAACCTCGTAGCCTTCTCCCATTACCTGGAATCCATGGCGGGCCAACTGGTGGCCCTCTTCATCATCGCCATTGCTGCCGGGGAAGCGGCGATCGGGCTGGCCATCATCATCGTCGTGTTCCGTGGAAGAATTTCCACGAACGTGGACGAGATGAACCTCTTAAAGTGGTAACATGACCGATCTACTCATAAAGCTCATTCCGCTGTTTCCGTTGCTGGCCGTGATCCTGAATGGGTTTGTGGGCAGGCGGTATTCCCACGATGTCGCGCACCGGCTTGCCTGGGGATCGGTGGGGTTGTCATTTCTCTGCACGGTCGGCGTGTTTGCCGACATTCTGCGGACTGGCACGCCCCATGAAGTCATCGCCTATCAATGGATCTTCGGCGGCGATCTCACCATCAATCTAGCCTATCTCGTCGATCCTCTCACGTGCATCATGCTGCTCGTCGTCACGGGAGTCGGGCTCCTGATCCACGTCTACTCCGTCGGGTACATGCATGGGGAGGACGGATTCACGCGATTCTTCACCTACATGAACCTCTTCATGGTCTCCATGTTGCTCCTCGTCATGGGAAACAACTATGTGGTGCTCTTCATTGGCTGGGAAGGGGTGGGACTCTGTTCCTATCTGTTGATCGGCTACTACTATGACAAGGTCTCCGCTGCGAAGGCCGCCTCGAAAGCCTTTGTGGTGAACCGCATCGGCGACGCGGGCTTCCTTCTGGCCATCTTCCTCATCTTCATCAATTTCAAGACGCTCGACTATACGAAGGTCTTTGCCCAGGTCAGCCAGCTCTCGCCGGAAATGGCCACAGCGATTGCGCTCTGCCTGCTTGTCGGAGCAGTCGGCAAATCAGCCCAACTCCCCCTCTACACCTGGCTCCCGGATGCGATGGAAGGTCCGACACCCGTCAGCGCGCTCATCCATGCGGCAACGATGGTGACGGCCGGGGTCTACATGATCGTGCGGAACCATGCCATTTTTGATTTATCACCGACGGCCATGACGATCGTCGGCGTCATCGGCGGACTCACAGCCTTGTTTGCCGCCACCATCGGCCTCGTGCAAACGGACATCAAGCGCGTCTTGGCCTATTCGACGGTGAGCCAACTCGGTTACATGTTTCTCGGCTGCGGGATCGGGGCCTATACGGCTGCCATGTTTCACCTCATGACCCATGCCTTCTTCAAGGCCCTCTTGTTCCTCACAGCCGGATCGGTCATCCACGCACTCTCGGGCGAGCAAGACATTCGAAAGATGGGCGGCCTCAGCTCGAAAATCCCATGGACCTATCGACTGTTTCTGATTGGCACGGTCGCCATTGCGGGCATTCCACCGTTGGCAGGGTTCTGGAGCAAAGATGAAATACTGGCCCATGCCTTTACGCATCACCACTATCTGTTGTATGGCATGGCTGCCATCGGCGCGCTATTGACCTCCTTCTACATGTTCCGCCTGATCTATCTGACCTTTTATGGCACGTCTCGCATGGACCATCATACGGAGGAACATGTACATGAGTCCCCTATGGTGATGGTCGGTCCGTTAATGGCGTTAGGTGTTCTGTCCATTCTCGGTGGGTTCCTGGGGTTTCCCCCTGAACATGGCTGGCTCCATCAATTCCTTGTACCGGTCGCGGGCACGGGAGAGGAGCATGACGTGAGCACCGGACTCGTGCTCATGCTCATGATGATTGCCACAGGAATTGCGTTGCTGGGCTGGGCCTCGCTCACTATTTTTATAGCGTGAATCTCTCGGCGCCGGATCGCCTGGCCGCAAGGTTTCAGGCGGCCTACAGGATCTTGCTCAACAAGTACTACGTCGATGAGCTCTATGACCTGTTGTGGGTAGAGCCGACCAAGAAGTTGGGACTTCTGCTCGATTGGTTCGACCGCACCGTGATCGATGGCCTCGTGCACGCCGTCGCGCAGATAGCAGAATTGTTCGCGGCCGGTTCGACTTGGACTGAGAAACACGTGATCTACGGCTGCGTCAACGTGATCGGATACGGCAACCATCTTGCCGCCCGCCAGTGGCGGCAACTGCAGAGCGGTATGGTGCATCATTATGCCGCCATCATTGTGGCAGGACTCTTTCTGCTGGCGGCAATCATTCAGCTCATCATGCAGCTATAAAGCACTTTACTGTGATGTTAGAAGAACTGGCGTCAACGTTTCCGATTCTTACCTGTATTCTTTTTCTCCCCGTCATCGGGGGCGTCGTCCTGTGGCTGTTCGACGACGAGGACATGGTCCGGACCTCCGCTTTGACGATTGCGCTCTTGGAGTTGGCCCTCTCTGTATTCGTACTCTTACGATTCATTCCTGAATCGGCTGCCATGCAGTTTTCCGAACACGTGCCGTGGATTCCCGCCCTGGGGGTCAGCTACCACCTCGCGGTTGACGGGATCAGTGTCCTCTTCGTTGGGCTCACAGCTTTCCTCGCAGTCCTGATCATCATCTATTCCTGGGACACCGTCCGCCATCAAGTGAAACTCTACATGATGGCGCTCCTCGCCCTTGAAACGACCACTATGGGGGTCTTCCTCTCCATCGACTTGATCCTCTTCTTCGTGTTTTGGGAACTCATGCTCATCCCCAGTTATTTTCTGATCAAGCTCTGGGGTGGAGGAGCGGAGCGGCACTACGCAGCACTGAAATTCGTGCTCTATACCTTGCTGGGTAGCGTCTTCATGTTGGTGGGCATCGCCCTCTTAGACATCAATTACCACCAGTGGGCGACGCTGCGCCATATCGAGCCGACCTACTCGTTCGACTTATTGGAACTGCTCTCCGTCCCGATCCCGCTCAGCAAACAAATCCTCATTTTCTGGCTGTTGTTCCTCGGCTTCGCGTTCAAGGCCCCGGTGTTCCCTTTCCACACCTGGCTCCCAGACGCCCTCCTCGAAGGCCCGATCGGTATGGCGGTGGTGCTGGCCGGACTGAAGCTCGGGACATTCGGCTTCATCCGGTTTAGCATTCCATTGCTCCCTGACGCATCGAAAAGTCAGACCGTCGTCACGGTCATCATGACGCTGGGGTTGGCGGCGATTCTCTATGGGGCCATCATGGCACTGATCCAGCAAGATTTTCGCAGGCTCCTCGCGTTCAGCAGCATTAGCCACCTCGGGTTCGTGGTGATTGGCCTGTTCGCCTTGAACTATCAGGGGCTCCAAGGCAGCCTGCTTACCATGATCAACTTGGGGTTCAGTACGGCGGGTTTGTTCTTTATCGCGGGCTTTCTCTACTCACGGCAGCAGAATACCCAACTGAGCTCATTCGGCGGCATGGCCAAACAGACCCCCTTGCTCGCAAGTTTTTTCTTGTTCATCGGGCTGGCGTCGATCGGCTTGCCGGGCACCAATGGTTTCGTCGGTGAATTCCTCATCCTCTTGGGAACCCTCAAGGCCAACTGGCTGTACGGTGGGATCGCGGTCACCGGCGTCATCTTCGGCGCGGCATATTTTCTCTGGTACTACGAGCGGTCGATGCTGGGACCGCTCGGCAAGGCCGTCAAGGAATCCATCAGTGATCTGCATCCCCGTGAAGTGCTCATCGCGGCGGCCTTGTCGGTGATGATCCTCTGGATTGGCCTTTATCCCGCTCCCTTCTTGAGAATGATGAATGGGTCTGTGCAGGCGTTGGTGGATCGACTGGAACGGGGGACCGTGGCGTCTGTCGAGTCCGATCAGCCGGTAAGGGTGGATTAATTCGTATGGGTGACTACGCACTGCTCTATATCCTGTTTGCCCCCTTCGCGGGAGCCATCGCGCTGATCTTTGTCTCGAACCGGCAAGCGATGCTTGTGCGGGGCATAGCGGCGGGAGCAGCCCTTGTCTCCCTGCTCGTCTCACTCTACCTGTTCTTCGCCTACAATCACATGAAGGGAGGATTCCAGTTCGTCCAGCGATTCGAATGGTCTCGCCAGCTGGGTATCTCGCTCCACCTCGGGGTGGATGGGATCGGTACCCCGCTGGTGCTGGCTTCAAGCATCTTGTTGTTCGCAGGAATTTTCGTCTCCTGGCACATCAAGGATCGGACAAAAGAATTCTATATCTGGCTGCTCATCCTCGCCGCCGCCACGATCGGCGTCTTCATGTCGTTGGATCTGTTCTTTCTCTTCTTCTTCTACGAAATGTCCGTGATCCCCATGTATCTCCTGTTGGGCATGTGGGGAAGCCACACGAAAAAGTACAACGAGATGACAGATCCGGATGGCCTCAAACAGCGGGATTCGGTCGGGTTCATCTTCAACTTCGGATCCAACAGTAAAGAATACGCCGCGATGAAACTGGTGCTCTTCCTCTCGGCGTTTGCCATCGTGGCGCTGATGGGTATCTTGCTGATCTACAAGTACTCGGGGCTCAATACCTTCGACATTCTGGTCCTGCGTGAACAGGCCAAGTTGATGAACATCCCGGTCTTGGGCACGACGCTGGACAAGATCATTTGGCTACTGATCTTTTTCGGCTTTGCCTCGATTGCTCCGCTGTGGCCGCTGCACTCCTGGTCTCCTGTGGGCCACGCAGCTGCGCCGGCAGCCACGAGCATGTTGCACGCGGGTGTGCTGATGAAGCTCGGCCATTTTTCCATCATCCGGGTAGCTTTTGAGATTCTGCCGGAGACCACCAGAGAACTCATGCCCATCGCGGCCGTGCTCTGCATGTTCAGTATCGTGTATGGCGGGTTCGTGGAGTTCTACGCCAAAGATACAAAGTACGTCATCGGGTATTCCAGTTCGAGTCACATGGGCTATGTCTTCTTAGGCATGGCCGCCTTGGACTACATCAGCTTGACCGGCGCGGTGATGTATATGTTCGCCCACGCCATGGCTACGGGCATGCTCTTCGCCATGGCCGGGTGGGTGTACGATCAGACGCACAGCCGCGACATTCCCTCGCTCGGCGGGCTCTCGAATCGCATGCCGTTCATCTCCGGCTGTTTCGTGGTCGCTTGTATGGCCTCGATCGGCGTGCCCGGCACCGTGAACTTCATCGCCGAAGTAATGATCATCGTCGGCAGTTGGAACAAGTATCCGTTCCAAGTCATTGTGGCCGTGGTTGGCATCGTGTTGACCTTGGCCTATTTGTTCAAAATGATGCGCGGGCTCTTTTACGGACCCATGGACCAGAAGTACAGTCACGCGCACGACGCAGTCGCTGTGGCTGATCGTCTTCCGCTCTTGATCATGATCACCGTCAGCATCGGGTTCTTTTTCTTTCCCATGCACCTCTATTATGTGGTGCGGTCGGGCGTCGATCCCTTGATCGCGAAGATCACCCGCGTCGTGCCGGTGGCCTCACAAGAACGTGAAACGTTAGGTGTGAAGCGTGAGGCGAGAGCTGATTCTTCCCCGCAGAACTTGGCAGCGCTCCCTGGTGACGTTTTACCCCTCACGCCTTACGCCTCACGGAGCGATCAATGACCTTCGCGTTCACGATGTCTCCCTCCGATCTCCTGTTGCTGCTACCGGAGATCCTGCTCACGTCCTGGTTATGTCTCATCCTCATCATTGATTTCTCGTTCCCTCGGCTGCCCAACGAACAATTAGCCTATTTCACCATCGCCGGGCTCGTCGCCACCCTCGGCTGCCTGGCCTGGTTCGATATCACCGGCATCACCGGGACCCTCTTCGCAAACATGTTCGCCCTCGACCGGATGGCCCTGTTCTTCAAAATGTTCATCGTTGGATCGACGATTCTTGTCATTCTGGCTTCCATCGACTACATCCATCGATTCAAGTTCTTCCGCGGAGAATATTATTTCCTGATAGTAATGTCGGCCCTCGGAATGATGTTTATGGCTTCCGCGAACGACCTGCTGTCGGTCTTCGTCGCCTTGGAATTTTCCACCATCGGCTTCTATGTCCTGGTTGCCTATCTCCGCGAGGACATGGCCTCGAACGAAGCGGGCATCAAGTTTTTTATCCTAGGCATCTTCGCCGCAGGCCTCCTCGCCTATGGCATCAGCTTGGTCTACGGAGAAACTGGCAAACTGGTGTTTTCCGATATGAAGGCCGCACAGGCCACACCAGGATTGGCCATTGGCTTCCTGCTGATTTTCGGCGCACTAGGATTCAAAATCGGCGCCGTGCCCTTCCACTCGTGGATTCCAGACACCTATCATGGATCGCCGACACCAGTGACGGCGTTCCTCTCGATCGCACCCAAGGCAGCAGCCTTTGCCATCCTCCTGAGAATGTTCCTCGTCGCTTTGGCGACCTTTAAGCCGGTCTGGGTCCTGCTGATTGTCGCTGTGTCCATCTTGTCCATGACTTACGGCAACATCGTGGCTATCGCCCAAAAAAACATGAAACGGCTCTTGGCCTATTCCGGTATCGCCCAGATCGGCAACGTGCTGATCGGTCTTGCGACCGGTACAAAGATGGGCAGCGATGCGATGCTGTTCTACCTTCTGACCTATCTTTTCGCCAATCTCGGTGCCTTCGCCATTATCATCGCTGTGAGCGAAGCCATCGGCAGTGAGGAAATCGATGACTACAGCGGCCTAGGCCGCCGGTCGCCCTTTCTTGCCTTTTCAATGCTCGTTTTCCTCTTGTCGCTGGCCGGGGTGCCCCCGCTGGCCGGCTTCATCGGCAAGTTGTACATCTTCGTTGCGGCCATGAAGGAAGGGCTCTACGCGCTCATTACCGTGGGGCTCATCAACATCGTCATTTCTCTGTACTACTACCTCATCGTCGTGAAGAAGATGTACATTACCGAACCTCGCGACTCGTCACCCCTCAAGGTCTCGGGCCCGATCAAAGTGGTGCTCTACGTCTGTCTCGCCGGCACCCTCACAATCGGCATCTATCCGCAACCCTTCACCGACTGGGTTGTCTCGGCCATCTTGACGTTTTCAAACTTGGCTGATCCAACCGCATCCCTTCCCGTTCCCTCTACCGTCATCCCCTTCGGTGGCTAAGTCTACCAGGGACGGTTCCGCAGCGTCCCATGAGCAGTCTGCTAAAATATTTCTTGCAGGGTCTTCTGGAGGAGGGTACAGTTTCCAAGACATTGGCTTACATCCCCGCGCCCGCTTGAACCATGGAATCCATTACGCAGGAACGTCCAGCCACGCCAGCACCAGTTCGATCGGAACCGGTTCCTGACAACAGTCCGGCACCGATTCCTAAGACTGGAAGGCTCAGGGAGTGGTTCACCCATTGGTCGATCGAGCGACGCGTCCTTGCGGGGTTTGGGCTCGTCTTTGCCGGCATTGTGGTCATCAGTGCCGTCTCCTACCGCAACACTGCCGTCTTGATCGAAAACAGCCGGCTCGATACCAAGAGCCACGAATTGGTACAGCTGCTCGGGTCAGTCGGAGAGGCCCTCGACGCCGCTGAAAGTGGCCATCGGCGCTATCTAGTTACCGGCGACGAGTCGTACCTCACACCCTATCGGACCGTCGTCCAACAAATGCCCGAATACCTTCGGTATCTCAGAGGGCTGACGAGCGAGGAAGCTGAACAACGGGCCCGGGTGGGGACACTCGAACAGCTCATCGGCAGCCAATTGGGAGCAGAAGCGGGAGCCATCGCCCAGCGTAAGCAACATGGCTATGAAGCCGTCCGCCATCTTGCACTGAACAACGAGTACTGCATGCCCGCGTGGTGCAATCCGCTGGAAGCACGAGAAATACGATCGCCTTGCTCGGACTTGGCGCTCTCCTGCAATTGGTCCTCTTGGCCTCTGTATACTTTTTGATCCATCACGATGTCACCGAGCGACGCCGCGTGGCCATGGAGTTGCAGAGCCGGGGCGAGATGCTCCAGGCCGCCAATAAAGAATTAGAAGCGTTCAGCTATTCCGTGTCGCATGACCTGCGCGCCCCTCTTCGTCATATCGACGGTTATGCGGCCCTATTGTCCAAGGCGGCTGGTGAGGCGCTCAGCGACAAAGCGCGTCGCTATCTGCAGACGATTTCAGACTCCGCGAAGCAGATGGGGCAACTGATCGACGACCTGCTCGTCTTTTCCCGTATGGGTCGCCAGGACATGCTCCGCACGACGGTCAACTTGGATCAACTCGTCAAGACCGTCCTTCACGATTTACGTCTTGACTTGCAAGGGCGGACAATCTCCTGGACAATGCATCCATTACCTAATGTTTCGGGCGATCCGGCGATGTTGCGCCAAGTCCTCTTGAATCTGATCTCCAATGCGCTGAAATTTACAGCGACCAGGCCGGAGGCCAAGATCGAGATCGGCGCCGTCAGGCGGAACTCAGGTGAAGCCGAGGTGTTCGTGCGTGATAATGGGGTAGGATTCGACATGCAGTATGTAAACAAGTTATTCGGCGTCTTTCAGCGCCTTCATCGGAACGACGAGTTTGAAGGCACCGTCATCGGTCTCGCCAACGTACGTCGGATCATCCATCGGCACGGTGGACGGACCTGGGCCGAAGGGGCACCGGACCAAGGGGCTACCTTCTACTTTTCGCTTCCGCTCGCGAGGTCTCTCAGATGACCACGGTCAAACCCATCCTGCTCGCGGAAGATAACCCGCGTGACGCCGAGCTTGCGCTGGCTGCCATGGAGGAACATCACATCGCCGACAAAGTGGTGGTCTGCCACGACGGAGCTGAAGTCCTCGACTACCTCTATTGTCGCGGAATCTTTGCCACCAGGCAGCAGGGTAATCCCGTGGTCGTGTTCCTGGATCTCAAGATGCCCAAAGTCGACGGGCTCGAGGTCTTGAAAACGATTAAGAACGACGTGAACCTGAAACCGATTCCCGTCGTCATGCTCACGTCCTCGCGCGAAGAGCGCGATTTGGCCCAAAGCTATGCGTTGGGCGCCAACGCCTACGTGGTGAAGCCGGTTGAGTTTCACCAATTCATCACGGCCGTGAAAGAACTTGGTGTTTTTTGGGGCGTGATCAACGAACCGCCACCCGAAGGCTCTGACCTAATCGATAGTCTCATTACGAAGGACCTGTGAAAACCCCGCTCCGCCTACTCCATCTCGAGGACAATCCGGTCGACGCGGAACTCATTACGGCCACCCTGATGGAGGGCAACATCCCTTGTCAGTCGCAACTCGTCGACACACGTCAGGCATTTGTGGCGGCCCTCAAAGAAGGCAGGATGGATCTCATCCTGGCGGACTATTCGATCCCGGGTTTCGACGGCATGACGGCACTTATTTTGGCACGTCAGCACTGTCCTGACGTGCCCTTTCTCTTCGTCTCGGCCACCATCGGAGAGGAACTGGCCATCGACGCCATGCATCAAGGCGCGACGGATTATGTGCTCAAGCAACGGCTCGGGCGGCTGGTGCCCTCGGTCCAGCGCGCCTTACGTGAGCTGGATGACCGCGCCGAACGGAAACGGGCGGAAGAGGCCCTTAGGCAGAGCGAGAAACAGTTTCGGCAGTCCCAGAAGATGGAAGCGGTTGGCCGGTTGGCCGGAGGGATCGCGCATGACTTCAATAATCTCCTGACCATCATCATGGGGTACAGCCAAGTCCTCTTGACGGAACTCGGCCCTCAACACCCCCTTCGTGGAAAGATCGAAGAAACACTGAAGGCCGGCGAAAGGGCCGCGACGCTGATCCGACAACTACTCACATTCAGCAGAAAACAATCGCTGGACCCGAAAATTCTGTCGCTCAACACCGCTGTCACGACTCTGGAAAGTTTGCTGCGCCGCCTCATCGGCGAGGACATCCAGCTCGTCAGTAAACTCGATCCGACGAACGGGCGGCTGCGCGCCGACCAAGCCCAGCTTGAACAGGTGCTGGTCAATCTCGTCGTCAACGCGCGGGATGCCATGCCGAAGGGCGGAACGCTCACGATCGAAACGGCCCAGGTCGAACTGACCCGCAGTCCGGTCTACCACCTCACCCCGCTGCCGCCAGGTCCCTATGTCCGATTGGCCGTCAGCGATACTGGCTGTGGCATGGACCGCATGACACAATCCCATATCTTTGAACCATTCTTCACCACGAAGGGGGAGGGGAAGGGCAGCGGTCTTGGCCTCTCCACGGTGTTTGGGATTGTCACCCAATCCGGCGGTGCCATCGACGTCACCAGCCGAGTGGGCCATGGCACGCGCTTCGATCTGTATTTTCCGAGCGTCGAGTCCGACATCCTCACCACCGCGCCAACCCAGCCCCTGGGACAGCCTCAGAGAGGTACGGAAACGATTCTCTTGGTGGAAGATGAGCCAAGCGTACGTACGCTCGTGCGAGACGAGCTGCGGAAACTAGGCTACCGGGTCGTAGAAGCCAAGAACGGGGTCGAAGCCTGCTTGTTGGCGACACAACAGGCAGCATCGTTACAGCTTCTTCTGACCGACGTCGTCATGCCGGGCATGGGCGGACGGGAACTGGCACAGCATCTCTCCGTCATCAAGCCGGACTTAAGAACCCTGTTTATATCGGGGTATATGGATGACGTCTGCATTATGGCCGGACAAGAAGAGGGCACGAGCAGTTTCTTACAAAAGCCCTTCACTCCTGAGGTGCTCGGCCGCGCAGTCCGCAATCTGCTCGATGCCAGCACGCCATCAGACAGGACCAGCGCCTCCCCATCGACAGCCCAGCCAAACCCGCGCTGACTATGCGTGGTTCGCATCGCAGCCGTTGCCCTTCTTCCTCGAATGATTTGACGCTCCGTATCGGCCCTCTCTATACTCGATCTAGAGACACTTATGGTACGGGACAACAGCTTCCACTGGTCACTCCCTTGCACCCCTGTCGCCCGGTTTGTTCTGGGTATTATCTTCGTCATGTTCAGCGGACCCTCAACGACGACGGCTCAGATCCTCACAGGGGATCAACTCGGAGACGGATTATCCATTTCCGTCTGGAATCCTCACACGCAATGCCCAGACGTCGCGCCGTTGGTCGCCGTCGAGATCGATCCTGATCGCTATCGTTTTACCGTACACTACTACCAGCAAGACGGTTTCTCAGACCCGCTCGATATTCGCCAATGGCAAGAACGAACCGGCCACGATCTGGTATTCAATGCTGGGCTCTTCCGTGAGAATTATGCGTACCTCGGGCTGCTCTATGGAAACGGTCAATCGCTGGGGAGCAAGCGGCACGCCACCTGGCTGGGGCTGTTTGTGGCAGAACCGGCGGAGGATCATTCACGACGCGCGCGGGTTTTGGACTTGACCTTTGACACCTTTGACGAACAGCACGTTCCCTATCGAGAAGTTGCGCAATCGCTCATGCTCCTCGACCGGACAGGAAAAATCCGTGTCCGCCAAACCGGGAAACGCGCGCATCAGACCCTCGTCGCAGAACAAAGCAATGGGCATCTCCTGGTCTTCAAGACCACGGAAGTGGTGTCACTCCATGTCCTTGGGGAATGCCTGCGGGACGCCTTTCCATCCCTACACCAGGTCATGGCCATGGATGGAGGATCCTCTTCTGACGTCGCCGTCAGTCCCTCGCTCCAACAAGCCACGTCTGAGAGGGCCGGTTTACACACCTGGATACCCCTGTTAGAAGGCAGCACCACAACCCACGTCGGACTTCCAGCCGTGATCGGGATTAGCCTGCGCCGGAAGCAAGCCGATGCCAAGACCATAGACAGGTGAGCTCGTCGAGATGTGCGTCGAACTAACGGCGCCCCGATTCAACCGGAAAGCCGGCCGCGAGCCAGGCATTCATGCTGCCGGTGACGTTGTAGACATGACGGTAACCCAAATCGGCCAGTGTTTCTGCCGCAATGTTGCTGCGATGGCCGGACTGGCAATAGACAACCAGATGATCATCCAACTGGGCCCCGATGTCCCGATGCCGAGCCTGAATTTCCCTGAAGTCGATGTTCAGATCGGTTCCGGGAATGAATCCTGTCGCATGCTCTTCCGCAGATCGGACATCGATCAAGATGAACCCCTTTTGTGACATTGAGGGCGCCTTGGTCAATCCGGCACGCAACTGCTGGACTGTGAGCAAGTAGGAATGGTGGGCTGACACCCCACTGATCGAGATCGCAGACAGCAGAAACAGACTGACAACGGTGATGACCATGCGCCTGGTCATGGTTGGCCTCCTTTCAACAAACAGGGCAGTGAATCGTCCGACCGGGATCACTCTCATGAGTATGATAGGGTCCGCATGAAGATCTGGTCAAGCCTCGCCGCCCTCTTCTTCATCGCCTTGACCGGTTGTGCCGAAGGGGCCAAATTGGTTCAGGAAAGAGAAAACGGAGGGGTTGTCGCCTATCCCTTCAAGGGAGAGCAGGGATCGATGCTGTCATCGTTTCGGCAAGACGCCCTCGCCCTCATGAAGGAAAAATGCGGCGGACCCTATACCATCGTGCGGGAAGGGGAAGCCAAGGGCAGAACCCGGATGGTCAGCCCGGTAGAAGGCGCGCAGGAAATCGTGCAGGAGCGTCGGTGGGGCATTCAGTTTCAATGCAAATAAAAGCTGCGGAGAGGATATCGGATCCTAGGGCGTTCCAACCTGCTGTCGCCTCAGATCCTCGATCGTCAGAAGACTGATCAGCGACACCCCTTCCTGTTCGACGCGTGCGCGCCCATCTTGTTCTTTTCGATCCACGATCACAAGCGCCTGACTCACCACAAGGCCGGCCTCTCGAGCCGCTGCAATCGCTTTCAGCAGGGCCCCACCGCTCGTCAACACATCGTCTACAATCAATGCGTGATCTCCCGAGCGCACGGCTCCTTCAATCAGCTTCGCCAATCCATGGTCCTTCGCTTGCTTCCGCACCACGAAGGTCCGCCAATCCCGGCGTGGAGTCGCCTCGTAGCAATAGTCCGAGATGGTCGTCGCAATAGAGATCGCGCCGATTTCAAGCCCTCCAAGACAGTCGATCGTCACCCCAGCCAATGCTTCATGCGCGAGATGCCCCACGAGCCGGCGCGACCCAGGATAGGCCATGAGCGATCGACAATCGACATAGAAGGGACTGGTCTGACCGGACGCCAGCGTGAATCCTTTGATCGGGTCCCACTTGAACGACTGCGTGTCATGAAATGCGCGCGCGAGGTCGTCTCGTATTGTCATGATCGATTGTCTGCGAGAGCGGCAGAAGGATGAATCCCTCGTTGCAGGGCTACTACGTATAAAAACAGATATTTCATTGACCTTGTTCTCCTTTTCACGCGACGGTCGAATGACCCTATCAGCACGAATCTTGCGCGAAATAGCGCCGCTAGCAAGACCCTCGCATCGATCGTGGGCGAGTGGTGGCTGGTCGTCTTGGCGGTTCTGTCCTTTCGATGTCCGGAGGAGGCTGGCCTTCGACCGAATCCGTCTTCGTGCGTGGTTCGGAGGAAGGATTCGGGTGGATCGCACCGCTGGCCCAGACCCACGCGAGACTCATGGCAAGATCCACTTCGACAAGCCCGCGACCTCATTACGAAATATTGACGCGTTGCACACCTCGATTATCTTGGCATAGCTTGATGGCTAAAGTGAAGCGACAACCGATGAACCAGATATCTCATCCTGATCATCGAAGAACCGGCTAGAAGTTACCTGTTCTGTTGTCGATGTGGGTCTGACAAGAAGAGAGGAATGTGAGAGAGTATTCGTGTTATGGAGTTTGAAAGGAATGCGCGAGGAGCCCTTTAATTAGACGGTTCGGTCTGTTCCTCATCTCTACCAACTGAATGAATTTGTCGCGCAACAGCTGTGGCGTGATATCGATTCCCTCAAGCCAATATCACCACTCTTTAAGGACAGGTCTCATGTTGTTCCCAGGGCTTGCTGCACCGCCGCCATGAGCTTGTCGTGATCCACGGGCTTTTGAAGGAACGCGGCTGCGCCGGCCTCGATGGTGCAGGTTTCAGCCACCTTTGGGTCCTCAGCGGTCACGATGATGACCGGGATGCAACCCAGGGAAGTATTGGATTTTAATCTCTCCAGAACCATCAAGCCATTCCCGCCGGGAAGGCCCAAATCAAGCAAGATCGCATCCGGCCGCTCCCTCAGAGCCACGGACATCACCTGGAGCGCATCGGCTGCAAAGACCGTGTGATAGTGATTGGCTTTCAGACGAGCGCTGAGTAACAGTCGAGTGTCCGCATTGTCATCCACGATCAGGATTGTCTTCTTATCCATGCGAATTCCTCACTTCCTTATGCTTCATCGGCGAGAGCGTCATGAGCGATCGTCGCGTGTTCAGCCATCAGGCGCTGGCGCACCACCTCAAATTCGCTCACGAGCTGCGCGAGCAGATCCCCGGCCTGGGTGAGGTCCTTGGCTTTCCCGAGTGCCTGGAGCTCGACACAGAGCTGGCGCATTTTCCGTACGCCCAGGTTGCCGCTGGAGCCGTTCAACTCGTGGGCCACTCGCGCCAAGGCCCCTGCATCACCCTGCTGGAGCGCGTCCTGTAAGGCGGTCAGACGGTTGGGAACGTCTTCCAAGAAATGGGTGATCAACGTGGACAGGAGGCCACAGGACATATCAAGTTGGCGCAAATCGGCCAACACCGCGGAATCTATACAATCTTGAACCGATTCTTGTTTTTTCGACGAGACCGGTTCCTTCTGTTCATCAGGTGTTGACTGGCCCGAAATCCATCTGGCGAGCATCGCCTCGAGGTGCTCCAGCTTCACCGGCTTGGCGAGATAATCGTCCATGCCTGCCACCAGACATTTCTCACGGTCTCCTTGCATGGCGTTCGCGGTCATGGCGATGATGGGGAGTCGTCGGCTCGCCTGTTCCCCTTCGTGCTTCCGAATCATCGCCGTCGCCTCCAATCCATCCATCTCGGGCATTTGGCAATCCATCAAGACCAACGCGTACCTGACCCGAGAGACCGCTTCGACCGCTTCTCGCCCGTTGGCCACGATATCGGCCCGGTGGCCGAGCTTTTCCAGCTGACATACCGCGACTTTCTGGTTCACGATATTGTCTTCTGCCACGAGAATGCGGGCGCGCGCCGCCGCCGCGGCTTCCTTGAGGACGTGGCGGGTCACCAACACATCGTCGGGCCGACTGGCGGCTCCAACCTCCAGCCGGTCAATGGCTGATTTCGCAGGCAAGTCCACAATCATTGTCAGACAGTCGTATAAGTGTGAGCGATGTACGGGCTTGGTCAGGTACGCGGAGATCCCCGCCTGTTTTGCCTTTTCAGCATGCCCACGTAGCCCAATGGAGGTGAGCATGACAAGCTGGGTCGCCGCCAATGCCGAATCGGCTTTGATCTCGTGCGCCAACTGGAGGCCGTCCATGCGAGGCATCTGCATATCAAGGATCGCTAAGTCGAAGGGCTCTCCCCGGGTCGCGGCATCTCTCAGCAGCGCGAGGGCTTGGTACCCGTCCGCGGCCGAGGCGCTTTGGAGCCCCCAGTGAGCAGCGTATTGTTCCAGAATACGCCGGTTGGTGGGATTGTCATCCACAATGCACA
>VBOL01000059.1 GCA_005887945.1 Nitrospirota bacterium | reverse complement strand
TTCTTTTCAATTGCTCTGTGCGCGACAACATTGCGCTGACCGATCCGGGGTTGGCGATGGAGCAGGTGATCCGGGCGGCCAAGCTGGCTGGGGCGCACGAATTCATTCTGGAATTGCCGGAAGGCTACGACACGATGGTGGGAGAGCACGGCTGCTTGCTGTCTGGTGGGCAACGGCAGCGGATCGCGATTGCCAGAGCCTTGGTGGCGAACCCGCGTATCCTGATTTTCGATGAAGCCACGAGCGCGTTGGACTATGAATCCGAGGCCATCATTCAGCAGAACATGGCACAGATTAGTCAGGGGCGCACGGTCTTCATCATCGCCCACCGGTTGAGCACGGTGCGGCCGGCACATCAGATTTACGTTGTGGAAAAGGGTGAGATTGTCGAGCAAGGCTCTCACGAGGAGTTGCTGCGCGTGAAGGGGTTCTATGCCCGGCTGCAGTCACATCAGGATGGCTATACGGCGGAAGACGTATGGCATTTGGAATTCTTTCACGACATTGGTCGGTATGGCGGGCAGCCAGGCAGGCCGAGCGCGATCGCCCACTCGGCACTGTGCCGACGGGGCGCGCGACAGAATTCCTGCCGGCTGTCCTGGAAATTCAACAGGCCCCGCCTTCGCCTATCGGTCGTGCCATTCTCTGGACCATCATGGCCGTGGTTGCGAGCGGCGTCCTCTGGGCGATATTGGGATGGATCGACATTGTGGCCACGGCACAAGGCAAGATTATTCCCAGCGGCTACTCCAAGGTGATTCAGCCATATGAGACGGGTGTGATCACCGCCATTCACGTGGAGGATGGGCAAATCGTCAAGCGGGGAGAGGTATTGATTGAACTCGACCCAACCCAGAACCGAGCCGATCAGAACCGAGCCTCGAACGAATACCAGGCCGCGAAGATTGACGCGGTTCGCTTACGCGCGCTGATTGCCGGCCAATCGACGTTCGAAGCTCCGGCCGATGGCGATCCACAACATGTCCTGCTGCAACACCAACTCCTTCGCGATCAACTTGCAGAGTATCAGGCCAGAGTCGCCGCCGCACAACACCTCATCGATCAGCGAAAGTCGGCGCTGGATCAAACCAAGGTAAATATTCGCCGGCTCGAGGCGACGGTGCCCATGGAGTCGGAACGTGCTGAAGCCTTCAAGAAACTTTTGGAGCACGATGCCGCGACCAAGCTGGACTTCCTTCAAGCGGAGCAACAACGGATCGACAAAACCCAAGAACTTGCCGGGCAGCGCAAGAAGCTGCATCAAGATCAATCCGCCTTGTCGGAAGCGGAAACCAACTACCGCGCGCTTGTCTCGGAGTTTCAGCAGACGAAACAGGCGGAACTTTCTACACTGGAAACCAAGGCCTCGTCTCTGGTTCAGGATGTCACGAAAGCCGGACAAAAGGCTGATCTCCAACGCCTGACGACTCCGATCGACGGCGTCGTGCAGCAGTTGGCGGTCCACACGGTCGGCGGTGTCGTCACCCCGGCACAGGAACTTCTAATCGTGGTTCCGCAGGACCATCCCGTCGAAGTGGCCGTTCAGGTTGAGAATAAAGATGTGGGGTTTGTGAAGAACGGCCAGATTGTCGAGATTAAAATCGAGACGTTTCCCTTCACCCTCTACGGCACTATTCCAGGGAAAGTGTTGAGTGTGTCCGATGATGCTGCACCCATTGAGAAGGTCGGGCTGGTCTATCCCACCCGGGTCAGCATGGACCGGGCCACCATTCACGTGGAGGGGAGGCAGGTCAATCTGTCACCAGGCATGGCGGTCACAGTTGAGATCAAGACCGGTCAGCGCCGCGTGA
This sequence comes from Nitrospirota bacterium, assembly GCA_005887945.1. GTDB lineage: Bacteria > Nitrospirota > Nitrospiria > Nitrospirales > Nitrospiraceae > Palsa-1315. The sequence goes on along the minus strand of VBOL01000059.1, from coordinate 7,574 downwards.
TCGAATATCTCCTGAGCCCCTTACTGAAATCTGTTAAGGAAAGCCTCAGGGAACGATGAGTACGCTATTGATTTACAAGTTCTTTACCGCGCTTCTTCTCGCTGTTCTTGCTACGTTATGCCTGGGATCTCTTTACCGGAGTGAGGGCGATGTTGGAGGAGGGGACAGCAGCCTTGAACCGCAATCGCGTCCGTTTCAAGCCTTGAACCTGACCTTACGCGCTGCTTTAGCGGCGGCGGTTGACAACAACCCCGATGTGCTCCTCTATAAGGAGCGGATCGAAGCAGCCCGTGGGCAAGTGCAAACACAATTGGGAGCCCTGCTCCCCAATTTCTCATCGACCGTCCGGCAGACCCGGCAAACCCAGTTTCGGGGGGTCTTCGGACTCGCCCCTATCAGGTCCGATCCCTTCAGCATTTTCGATGTGCGGGTCAGCGCATCGCAAAATCTCCTGAGCGTCAGCTTGATTCAACGCTGGCGCGCCTCGCGTGAAATGCTCCATGTCAGTGAATCGGAGTCCGAGAGTCGAAAGTTCGACACGATGGCGAGCGTGGCGCTCACCTATATGGAAGGCCTGAAGGCCATGGGCATGGTGAAGATGCATGAGGCCAACCAGCAGGTCATGAACGATCTATTGGGGCTCATTAAACAACGCCAGCGCGCAGGCGTTGCGACCGGGCTCGACCTCGCACGGCTCGACGCGCAACTTGCCAGCGAGCGGCAGCAAACTTCCGCCTCGCAATATGCCGTCGAGCACGCCAAGCTGAACCTCCTCAATCTGCTAGCGCTTCCCTATGAAACACCACTGGCGTTGACCGATGAATTTCACCCTGACGTGCTCTATCCACCAGCCGTTCAGGCCGCCGTTGAAGACGCCTTGAAACAGCGACCGGAAGTCGTGGCTCAGGCGACACTCGTGCGGGCTACAGAAATGACCTATTCCTCCATCACCGGCGAACGCTTGCCGTCGTTGGTGGCGCAAGGGGAATACGGCCTAATTGGGAACCGATGGAACAACAGCCTCGACACGTACAACATGGCGCTGTTGCTTCAAGTTCCGATTTTTGATGGAGGGCAACGAGAAGGCCGAATTGCCGAATCCCGCAGTCAATTGCGGCAAGAAGCACTTCGTCTCCGATCGATCTTGAACCAGGTGAAAATGGAAGTGCACGACGCAATGGCCGGCTTGACTGCCACAAGAGACCAAGTGGGCATTGCGCAGGCCGGGATACGATTGGCCTTAAAGGAGCTTGAGCTGGCACGCGAGCGCTATGCCGTCGTTACGTCGTCCAGCTATTTTGAAATGACGAATGGCTTGACGTCCGTGGTCCGAGCGCGCGAAAACCTCGTGGAGGCCCTCTTCCAACTCAACGCCGCACGCGTAAACTTCGCCAGAGCTACGGGCAGTCTCAAGGCATTGGAGTAATCCTTGTCGGAATTCCAGTGATCAATATAAACCTGTCCGTTGAAATCTTTGAGGTACGAGGGTAGTGTGGGTGGGGTATCTATTGCGGATTAAGCTATGAGTTAACATAATAGTTATTATCAGACGTAAGCCTATTTTTCTATGTCCCTCGAACTGCTCGGTCGTATCCAACAAGAACTGTCGATCACCGGCAGCGCAATATACGAAACCGTTCTTGCGCTTGCCGAACGCGCCAACCGCAAGATCCAGGTCCTCCGTTTACACAGACAGGCGTCGAACTTATTGAGCCAGATCGAACAGGGCCACGGCGAACTCGGACGTCAAATTGCCGCGCTCTGTGCTAAGCGTCCACCATTCAGCCATGAGTCACCCCTGTCACGCGATCAATTGGAACGTTTCCTCGGTCAGGCCGGCGACCGCATTCAGCAGCTTAAACGGACGCTGCTCAGCGTCGACAGCCATATCCACGAGCTCAAGCTGGAAACAATCCACCACGAGCTCCTGACCTTGCAACAGGACCTGAGTCTTCGCTGGGCGGCCATCGAACGCTTCCCTGTCGTCCAGGGATCCCCGGTCACTGGGCGGACACTCGCTGAGGTGGCGCTGCCTGCGTCGGTTCGTCTCGTCACGGTCCTTCGTGGACCATTTCTCGTGCCGCCCGACGATGCCCTCGTGCTCCGCGTCGATGATGTCCTGGTCATGGTCGGGCTGCAGGCAGATCTCGCGCAGGTTGCCGCAGAGTTCACCCAAGCTCGGAGCGCCAAGCCGGCGTGAGTCGTGAACGAGACAAGCGCGAAGAGGGGCAGGTGCTAAGGATGACGGTTCGAGGTCCGAAGTTCGAGGTTCTCGGAACTTCGAACCCAGAACTTTGAGTCGCGCCTGTCGCGCACGTCTTGCTTGTCGCGCGCCACTCCGCCTTCTATGATGTACAATCCCGCAAGGGGATACAGGATGACTCGCATGCTACAAGTCCTCATCTGCCTTGTATTCTTGGCCTGGTTCGATATCCACTCAGCCGCCGCCGCTGAGTCTGCCGCACCAAAATCCAGCGACTCGCCGGGCCTCCGCCTGCTGGAAGAGATTCAAACTGTCATCACCGATCTGGCCGAATCGGCAAAACCCTCCGTCGTGAATCTCATTCCCCTGTCCGGGCCAGGACGAGGGCGTGAACTGCCTCAAGAGCGAGCTCCCAATGCCTCAGGATCAGGGTCCGGCGTCATCATCGATCCTGATGGACACATCATCACGAACAACCATGTCATCGGCGACGCGACGGAAATTGAGGTCCGCTTTTCCGATAAGTCCAAGCTGATTGCGCAGGTCGTCGGTAAGGATCTGGATACAGACTTAGCCGTCCTCAAGGTAACCGCCGACCATCCCCTCCCTAGCGCGAAATTCGGGGATTCGTCGGCCGTGCGCGTCGGCCAATGGGTACTCGCCGTGGGGAATCCTTTCGGACTAGATCGGACGGTCACGCTCGGCGTAGTCAGCGGGGTTGGTCGGGAGAACATCAATCTCTCGCGATATGAAAATTTCATTCAGACGGACGCGTCGATCAATCCCGGCAACTCGGGCGGCCCGCTCTTCAACCTGCGCGGCGAAATCATCGGCATCAACACCGCCATCATTAACTTCGCCCAAGGAATCGGTTTTGCGATTCCCTCCAACATGGCCAAGCAAGTGATTCAGCAATTGCTGTCGCAGGGACGGGTGACACGAGGCTGGCTGGGCGTCGGCATCCAACCGGTCACGGTGGAGTTGGCACGCAAGTTCGGCGTCACTGAAGGCGAAGGGGTGCTGGTCAACGAAGTCTTCGAGAAGGATCCGGCTGCGGCAGCCGGCATCAAACCCGGCGACATCCTGACCCGCATCGACGGCACCGTGATCGACACCCCCAACCGGCTCTCTCGCGTCGTGGCGGGATTGCTCCCGGGCTCGACGATAAAAGTTGAGATCGTTCGCGATCAACAGCGTCTGGTGCTGGACGTCGCCCTCATTGAACGTCGAGACCACGCCGTGATCACCTCGCTTCCCCAGGCACGCACTGAAGTCAAGCTAGGCCTCGATGTGCAAGATCTAACGACGGGCCTCGCCGATAAATTTAAGCTGCAGGAAAGCCGGGGCGTGCTCATTAGCAAAGTAGAGCCTGGAAGCCTCGCCCAATCGGAAGGCCTTCACGAAGGTGATCTCATCAAGGAAGTGAACCGTATCGATGTGGGATCAGTGGGAGAATTCAGCAGCGCAGTCTCCAAGGTCCGGCGAGGCGAAACCGTTCTGCTCCGTGTGCTGAGAGAAAGCCACGCTTTCTATGTGGTGCTCAAATCGACCGACCCCTAGCCCGGTCTGTCTGGTCTATCTTGTTTGTCTGGTTTTTATGGTTGAACGAAACTAACCAGACGAACCAAATTAACCAGATAAACAAAACAAACCAACTAATCGATCAACGCGCCGTCGCGTGAGTCTCCGCCTTGTGCGCTTCCATGATTCGAACCGCCAGTTCGCGCGGCACTTCGTCATACCGCGCAAGTTCCATCGCATAACTGCCACGTCCTGCCGTTATCGAGCTCAGCATCGTGGCATACGTGAGTAGCTCCGCCATTGGAACAAGAGCCGTGATCTGCTCCGTCTGGTCTTTCGCCTCTACGTGAAGAATCCGCCCTCGGCGAGCATTCAAGTCCCCGATCACACCTCCGATGTGATCCGCCGGTGCCTCGACCTCCACCGTCATGATCGGCTCTAACAAGACGGCATGGGCCGCCTCCAATGCCTTCTTGAACCCCATTGACGCAGCGACCTTAAACGCCATCTCAGAAGAATCCACCGCATGGTATGATCCATCGTAGACAGCCACCCGGCAATCGACGACAGGAAACCCCGCCAGGCTCCCGTGGTGCATGGCTTCGACCACCCCTTTCTCTACCGCCGGAATAAAGTTGCGTGGAATGACCCCGCCGACCACCTTGTTCTCAAACTTGAACCCCTCCCCGCGCGGCAGAGGCGCGAGCTCCAGCCAGCAATCACCGTACTGGCCATGCCCTCCGGTTTGCTTCTTATATTTCCCCTGCGCCTGTGCCGTGATGCGAATGGTTTCTCGGTACGGGATCTTCGGCATATGAAGCACCACTTCCGCACCGTACTTTCGGCGTAATTTTTCGAGCGCAAGATCGATGTGCAACTGGCCCATCCCGCTTAAAACCATTTCCTTCGTGTCGGCATGTCGTGAAAATTCGAGCGTCGGATCTTCTTCTATCAACTTATGCAGCCCGAGACTGATTTTCTCGATATCGGCATTGGACTTCGGCTCGATCGCAAAGGACAGCACCGGCCGCGGAAGCACCGGCTTTAGATAACAAATGGGAGTATTTTCGTCACAGAGCGTATCGCCGGTTTGCGTATCTTTGAGTTTCCCAATGCCCACGATCTCCCCTGGTCCGGCCGAGGGCACGACCGTATGTTTCTTCCCCAACAACGTATAGAGATGTCCGCTTTTCTCTTTGCTGCCCCGAGAACTGTTGAAGACCGTCGAGTCTGCGTGAAGGACCCCCGACAAGACCCGCAGGTAAGACAGTCGTCCGACAAACGGGTCAATCAGCGTCTTGAAGACGATCCCGGAAAAGGGGTCCTCTTGAACGGCACGACGGCTCACCGCCTCTCCTGTATCTGGACGCAGGCCTTCCAGCGGGGTTCTCGACGCCCGGTCCATCGGTGATGGCAGGAAATCGACGATCGCATTGAGGAGCGGAACGATCCCGATATTCATAATAGCGGAACCGCTGTAAAGCGGGACAATCGTGCCGGCATGGACGCCAAGGCGAAGTCCATTGATCAGGTCCTCCTGCGCCAGCTCACCCGCGGCCAAATATTGTTCCAATAATCGATCATCTCTCTCGGCCACCCCCTCCTGAATGCACTTGCGTGCGTCCCCTACCACCGTCTTCGCATTCTCAGGTATCGGCAACTGTTGAATCGTGGGGATCTCCTTGCGCGAAGTCATGACACTCTGTTGAACAAGATCCAGCACCCCCTCAAGTTGGACACCATTGCCATAGGGCAACGACATCGGCAATGGCATGATCCCAAGATCGCGTTGACACATCGCGACAACCCCGTCGAGGGAGGCACCGTCTTTATCCAATTCGTTGAGGAACAGTAGACAGGGCAACCCGAGCGCTGTGACGCGAGACCAGACTCTGATGAGTTCGGTCCGGATTCCCGACGAGGCACTCACCACCAGGATCACAGCGTCCACAGCTTGCAACGCCATGACTGTCTCTCCGAGCAGGTGCAGCGCGCCGGGGGGATCCACGAGATTGATGGTGGTGTGATTCCAGGAACAACGGAGGAGACTGGTACTGACGGAACTGCGCCGGTGCAACTCTTCCGGCTCGAAGTCCGACACGGTCGTGCCTTGTGCGATCGACCCGAGGTGGGGAACAGCGCCGGCAGCAAAAAGCATAGCCTCAGCCAGCGAGGTCTTCCCGGCACCGGCACTGGAGATCAGGAGCACATTTCTGAGTGACTCCCTGCCTAACTCGCTCATAGGGCCCTCCTCAAGATATCCGGAAGTCGATCTTATCTTCCAGAGATGAAACGGCCTGCTTACATCGCTGCGACTTCCCCTTCGCTCACGTGTCGGTACCATGGTTTGTCAGCCAACCTTGATCGGCAAAGCTGACATAGCGTCCATCGCCGACGACGAGATGGTCAAGGACCCGAATGCCCAGTACCTCCCCTGCCGACACCAATCGTGCCGTCAGGACATGATCTTCCTGGCTCGGCGTAGGATCACCACTGGGATGGTTGTGCAGGAAGATCACTGCCGCCGCGGATTCTTTTACCGCAAGTGTGAAGACTTCGCGTGGATGGACGATGCTGAGCGTCAAGCTGCCTTCCGATACCGTCGCGTCACGCAAGATGGCATGCTTGGCATCCAGTAAAATGACTTTGAAAACTTCGTGACGCAGGTCACGCAAGGTTGGATGATAATGGGTGAAGAGGTCACGGCTGGATGTGATTTTGGCTCCCTTGGTTAGCGGACCAGCGAGGGCACGCTTCCCCAATTCAAGGGCCGCTTTCAGTTGGGCCGCTTTGGCCTCCCCCACACCTGGAACCGCGCAGAGTTCTTCGATGCCGCATTGTGCAAGTCCGGCCACATCCCCGAGTTGATCCAGGATATCCATTCCGACTTGGACAGCTGAAGACCCGTGACGACCAACTCGAAGGAGAATGGCCAGGAGTTGGGCATTGGTAAGCGTCTGTGGGCCCTGAGTCAGCAATCGTTCGCGCGGCCGTTCCGTTTCAGGCCATTGCGCGATGCCTTGTCCTCCTTTCTTGCTCGCCATTCATCCTCCCCGCACAAAAAATTGACACTCTGAACGTTTTTGTACTAGCGATAGCCCCCTCGTTTGCCACTTCCTAACAAATACGTACCCCCTAAACTGTTGAAATTACGTACAGCGACATTTTGGTGCAGTAATTGCTTTGGAACGCCTGCAGCAGTACACAGCAACCATGGGAGGATTCAATGGAATGTCCGAAGTGTAAAGGCCTCATGATGCTCGAGCGGTTCTCCGACTTCTTCTTAATTTTCTACGCTTGGAAATGCATCAACTGCGGCGCGATCATCGATCGCACTATTTCAAATAATAGACGGAAGAGTTTGGCCGCTCGCAAGCCCCAGGCAGTGTCGACCCCCTAGAACGATTGCGACTCGTCTCTATACTGTTCGACCCTCTCGATCGCCACGGATCGTCGACATTGCCGCACTGATGCCGCGTCGCTCGGGTCTTACGCCGCTAGATGACCAGGCGGCATTATAGCCACAGGCTCCAAGGTCGTCAAAATACTTCCATTGCTCACGTTCCAATCTCTCTCGCTCCCACGCCTGATCCACACCAGAACTTCACACATCGCTTCCGCTGCACTTATCTTGACCCCTTCAAAAACGCTGTGTTAGAGTCAGGCGCTCCCGAAATGTCTCTCACCTCAATCTATACGTGTCATTGCCGGCTCCCACCGAGGTCGACGGTTGAGTGGGCCACAAGGGACTGTGCTGCGTCCCACATCAGACAAGGTTCGCGAGGCCCTTTTTTCGATTCTCGGGACCCAGGTGTCAGGAGGTCGCTTTCTTGATTTGTATGCAGGCACG
>VBOL01000308.1 GCA_005887945.1 Nitrospirota bacterium | reverse complement strand
AGGCTATCTCGTCTTGCCACAATTCGACGGGCTCAATCTCAAACCCGGTCTCTATCATTATGCGCCAAAGGAACATGGACTGGAGTTACGCGCTGAATTTCCTGCTGAACAGATCTCTCGGCTGCTGGCTCCCTTTCCTCCCGGTGCATTTCTTTTCGGCCTGACCTCGGTCCATTGGCGAGAGGCCTGGAAATATGGCGAGCGGGCGTTCCGTTACTGCAACCATGATGTCGGTCATGCGATTGGAACAGCGAGAATTGCGGCTGCGACGCTTGGCTGGAACATGGCGCTGCTCGATGGCCTCTCGCAAAATACTATCGCGATGTTGTTGGGTACCAGTCGCACGGACGACTTTCAAGATGTCGAACTAGAACATCCAGACTGTCTGGCTGTGATATGGCCTCTTCGGGAAGTGAGACGTGAGACGTTAGGCGTGAAACGTAAGGAGATGGTCGATATCCCGCTTTTCCTTGATCCAGCGGTGGTGAAGGATCTCGCTGAATGCACCTGGCATGGAAAGGCTAATTGTTTGAGTCGTGAACATGGTGTGCATTGGGACATCATTGACGAGGCTGCTGAAGCGAGTTGGAAGACGCACGATGAAAACACGACGAAATCGTTGAATACCTCTTTTGCTCAAAACACCCTTTACCCCTTATCCCTTACCCCTCACGGGCTTTTGGCAGGACAGATCATTCGCCAGCGGCGAAGCGCCGTGTCGTTCGATGGCAAGACACCAATCTCCGCTGCGACGTTCTTCCACATGATGCAGCTGGTGATGCCTTGTTCGGATCGGCCGCAATTGGATCGACCGATACCTTGGGATGCCTGGCCTTACGGGCCGTCGATTCATTTAATGCTCTTTGTCCATCGCGTCGACGGCCTCACGCCTGGGCTGTATTTTTTGGTCCGTGATCCACAGAAGCTGTCATTCATCCAGCAATCCATGAATCCAGAGCTGAACTGGACTCCGGCGCCAGGTTGTCCGGAGGATCTGCCTCTCTACTGGCTGCTTGAAGGCGATGCGAAGAAACTGGCCATTCAAATAAGCTGTCATCAGGAGATTGCCGGCGACAGCGCGTTCTCATTCGGCATGCTGGCCGAATTCGAGGGGCGCCTGCGAGAATGGGGAGCCTGGTGGTATCCACGTTTGTTCTGGGAATCGGGTCTGTTGGGTCAGGTTCTGTACCTGGAAGCCGAGGCCGCCGGGGTGCGAGCCACTGGGATCGGATGTTTCTTTGACGACCCGGTGCATGAGATCGTGGCAGTGAAGGGTTTGAGTCTGCAATCGCTCTATCATTTCACCATCGGCGGACCGGTTGAAGATCGACGATTGATGACGCTACCCGCCTACTTCCATATCAAGAGGTAGAGAATAATATGCTTTATTAAATATATAGCTTGTGAGTTAACATCTCATGTTTAAGATAAAGAAGAAAACCGACAAGCCAAAGCCAACGGTTCTCTATAACATCATCGAAGACTATTCTGAGTTCGATGCGCCCGGGAACGTGACCGCTTGTGCGATGACGGAGAAGGAAGATGTGGCTAGGCATGCGAAGGTCTTGGCTGAGAGCTGTGGTGTCCCGCTCGATACCATGACTCTGTTGTTGAGCCAGGGAGGCATCTACGTCTATCCCCAGGAAGGCGGAGTATTGACGAAGGGTCTGTTTGCCTGCCGCGTCGATCAGACTGGTGCGATTCCCAAGCAGACGTATGTCCTGGACTTGATGCAGTTTGCTGAAGCCGAGCAGGTGGCCCGGTCTCCCTCGATTTCTTTGGAGGACGCTGCGGCAGAGGTATTCATTCGTACATTGCCGGATGAATTAACGACGAAGCTTCAGCAAAAGAATCTTGGACTCGACTACCGGACATTGGATCGCGCCGTCGCGAAAGGCGGAGACATCAAGTACATCGATTTCCGCAAGGACTGGTCCCCGCATTTCAAGCGACTCTGCATCATGCCGGATGGGCGATTGGTTGAGACGGGAGGACTGGAGGAGTTCGCGCAGCTCCATGGCATTACGTCGGCGCAGGCCAAGACGCTAGTCGAGCAGGGAGGCACACTGGAAGTGAACGGCGAGATCCTGGCTTGTCAGATTGTGAATGGTCAGCCGGCAGTGGCGCGATTTACTGCGAGGAACTATGCGAAGGCCAAGGAGTTGGTTTCGGCGAAAGGGCTCCATATCATGGATGCCTTGAGTGAAGTTGCGTACAACGATCCTGTGATGATGGGTTCGTTAGTTAGGAAAGAACTCAGTGGAGGCCGATGAGTCAACGAAATCCATCCAGTCGTGTTGACGGTCGTTGGCGGAGGCCGTGATGGTTCGATCGTGCGGTCCTCTTATCATCATGCTTTTTGTTGCGGGCTGTGCGGCACCCAAACCGATTCTCTATCCCAATGACCATTTACAGCAGGTCGGTAAAGAGGTGGCGGATCGTGATATCGACGAGTGTCGCGAGATGGCCAAAGATGCCGGCGCGACCGCGAGTCAAGGCAAGAGCGGGCAGGTCGCCGGCAGCACCGCGGCAGGGGGCGCGATCGGATCTGCAGCCGGGGCAGTGGGTGGTGCGGTGGTTGGTCATCCAGGACGCGGCGCAATGGTTGGAGCAGCCAGTGGTGCGACGGCAGGGCTCCTGCGCGGACTCTTTCGTCGCTCGCCTCCGAGCAATGCCTATAAGCAGTTTGTTCAGCGCTGTCTTAAGGAGCGAGGCTACGATCCGGTGGGCTGGGAGTAATCGTACGGTCTGGTGGAGATGCTGCTATTTTTTGGCGGTAGATGGACAGGAAGGCCCCGATGAGGTTTCCTGTGACATTGCTGACTACGTCAGTGGGCGAGGGGTGGGGGCGGCGCGCTACTTGGAGAGTTCTTCGTTGACGGCTTGGAGGAGTTTGTTGAGGTCGAAGGGTTTTTCGAAGACGCGACGGGCGCCGAAGAGTTTCGCCACGTCGAGGAAGTTCTTATCCCCTTGGGCGCCGGTCATGGCGATCACCTTCGCGTCTATATATTCCCGCGTCAGTTGTAAGGTGGCTTCGAGGCCGTCGGTTCCCGGCATGAGAATGTCCATGAGAACCAGGTCCACTTTGTTCTGCTGATAGAGCGTCAAGCCCTCCCGACCATCGCAGGCTTCGAGCACACGGTGGTTAGCCCTCTCAAGGACTTCCTTCAGGAGGTTCCGGATCGATTCTTCATCGTCGATAATAAGTATCGTAGCCATAGCATCACGCCTGTTCGTTTTTTCCGATCTTACCTGTGTTGGGTTCTCCTGTCTAGGGAGAAATGGATAGAGCGCGATGGTGATCAAGATGATGGTGAGGATGGATCGAGCTGCTGCACGTTTGAAGGTACGGTCGCAGGGACCGACATCTCGACAGGGACGAACATGGTGCGGAGCAACTGCTGCCCGTCAACCGAGCGGACGAAGGAGAGAAACGATTCGGTGAGCGGATCCGGTTGTGTCGCGGTGAGCATGAGGACCGGTCGGCGCAGACGGTACCGCCCATTTTTGACGGTGGCTTCCCCTGGATCGATCTGATCGACCGTCAGGATATGGATGGAAATGCCGTCTTCTTGAGCTTTCAATGCCGCCGCCAATGAAATGTAGCTGACCGTGGCATCCCGCCCAGACACCAGACTCAATACTATTTGATCAGAGCGAACCGAGGCCGCGGATGCCGCCATCCGCTCCGTGAGACCCAGGGAATTCTGGAAACCGGCCGTGAGATTGTTTACTGACGTGCGAGGAATCACCTCCACTCTGGCCGTAGCGCCATCCACCTCAGCCCAGTTGGTGATCTGCGTGGAAAACAATCCTCTGACTTGGGCGCTGGACACTTCTCTGACAGGGTTTGCGAAATTGACAATGACCGCGATGCCATCCCACGCGATCTGTGTGGTCTTGAGAGCAGGATCTGGTTGATCGGTCACTGCGATTTGAGCGGCTCCAGTTTTCACCAGATGAATGGCCCGCACCGTGCTGTCCCATTCGAGGTCGATCGCCGTGCCGGGATGCAGCCGTTCATACGCCTTGGCCAGATCTTGCACGACAGGCAATTCGGGGCCATAGCCTGCGATGAGGATGCGACCGGTGAGAGCAGCATCGGCATCGCAGAGGAGCCAGAGCCCACCACTGAGGAGTAACGTCCCCACAGCAAGGGCAAAACAACGAAACGAAATAGTGAGTGTTCTCTGTGCCACGATCAATGTTCCTCTTTTTCTTCATCATACCAGAGACCGGCCACCGGGAACTCTAGTAGGCTGTGGAAAACCTATGTTGGCCCGCGAGACATGCGAGACGAGCGAGAAAGGCGTGACTGGCGGGACGAGCGAGACGGGCAAAACGAGGGGGGAGCCCAATCTGTCCAGGTCGCGCCTTTCTCGCTCGTCTCGCGCTTCGCGCGTCAAAGATAGAATCACGTGAGACGGAGTGCTTTCGATGGATCGCGCTCACGTAAATGCAATAGGAAGGGATTGACTGACCACGGCGCTTTTGATACAAGCACATGCGTTGTCCTGACAGACTGCATCGCACCTTCTTCCGGAGCGGTTCCTTGCAGCATCCAGATTCCTGGTCTTGGACTCGTCGATCTTTCTTGAAAACGTCTGTTGTCGGGCTTCTGTTGCTCGGTAGCAGGCTGCTGTGTCCCTCGGTCGCGCGTGCGAACGAACTTCCTGACGGCCAACTCACCTTTTTCAACGTGCACACGAAGGAACGACTGCGAGTCCGCTATCGTGATGACGCAGGGAACTATGACCTTACGGCGCTGGATGAGGTGAATCATATTCTGCGTTGCCATCACACAGGAGAAGTCGCCGCCATCGATGTGCAATTGCTGGAGCACGTAAATCTCGTGCACAAAGCGGTCGATGGTGTGGGTGAGATCCACGTGATTTCCGGCTATCGTTCGCCCGAGTACAATGCACTGCTCGTGAAGCGGAGCCGGCGAGTGGCGCAGCACAGCCTACATGTCCAGGGGCAGGCGCTCGACTTCTATGTTCCCGGTGTCAAGCTGCGCGAGATTCGCCGTGCCGCGTTGAGGCTGCAGTACGGTGGGGTCGGGTTTTATCCGCGCGCGAAGTTCATCCATCTCGATTGCGGTCCCTTCCGGACCTGGTAGTTCCCTCCTCGTAGGCTGCGAAAAAACTATTGTGGCACGCTGGCACTTCGATGGCCCGCGCGTCTGGGACAAGCCCAGTCTGTCTGGTTATCTGGTCTGTCTGGTCCATCTGGTTAGTCTCATTCAACCAAACAAACCAGACAGACCGAACAGACCAAATGAACAAGGCAGGCTAGCGGATTTTTTCAGCATCCTGCTAAATCAGATCCGCTTGAGGAATAGCACCGACAGAGGTGGAAGTGTGACTGCGAGCGAATGGGGCATCCCGTGGGAGGGGACGGCGCTCGTTTGAAGGCCTCCCGCATTCCCCATGTTGCTTCCCCCGTAGACCGAAGCATCGCTGTTCAACAGTTCGCGGTAGTAGCCTTCGCCAGGCACGCCGACTCGATAGTTGTAGCGGGGAACAGGGGTGAAGTTACACAAGCACAATGTCTGATTATCCTGGTCCTTTGCTTTTCGGAGGAAGGCGACCACGGAATGGGCTGCATCGCTAAAGTCGATCCACTGGAAACCGGTCCAGTCGTGATCGAGTTCGTGCAGCGCCGGCTCCTGGCGGTAGAGCCAGTTAAGGTCTCGTACGAGCCGCTGGAGCCCCACGTGTGGCTCGAAATTGCAGAGATGCCATTCCAGGCTGGTGTCGTGGTCCCACTCACGCCACTGCCCGAACTCTCCGCCCATGAACAGCATTTTCTTGCCGGGATGCCCATACATGAAACCATAGAGGGAACGGAGGTTGGCAAAGCGTTGCCACGCGTCGCCGGGCATCTTGTCGAGCAGCGCCCGCTTTCCGTGCACCACTTCATCGTGGGAGAGCACCAGGACGAAGTTTTCATTGAAGGCATAGAGGAGCCCAAACGTAATCTGATTCTGGTGAAAGAATCGGTGGACGGGCTCGTGGCCGAAGTATTCCAGCATGTCGTGCATCCAGCCCATGTTCCACTTGAATGTGAAGCCCAGTCCTCCGGCATAGGTGGGGCGAGAGACTCCTGCCCAAGCC
>VBOL01000053.1 GCA_005887945.1 Nitrospirota bacterium | reverse complement strand
AGCAGAATACAACGGATTTAAGATCTGCATCGGGAAAGACACGATTTATGGAGAGGAGATCCAGGCGCTTCGAGTGGTGATGGAGGCCGGCTCTTTTGTATCTGGAGCTGGACAGTTATCGGAGCATCCCATCATTCCTGACTATCTGGCCTATATCAAGAAGAGCTTCACCCACGTCAATGCCAAGCGCCTACACGTCGTCATCGATTGTGGAAATGGTGTGGCGGCCTTGGTGGCGAAACAGGCCTTGGAGCTCCTGGGCTGTCACGTCACAGGGCTCTACTGTGATCTCGACGGGAGATTTCCGAACCATCATCCGGATCCCACGGTCTTAGAGAATCTCGACGATCTGATTCAGGCCGTCAAACAGCACAAGGCCGATGTCGGGATCGGCTATGATGGAGATGCCGATCGCATTGGGACCATCGATGAGCAGGGAAATGTGTTGTGGGGCGATCGCCTGATGGTGGTCTACGCACGCGATATTCTGGCGGCAAAGCCGGGGAGTACCATCATCTCAGAAGTCAAATCCTCGCAGAGCCTCTATGATGATATTGCGAAGCAGGGGGGGCGACCGATCATGTGGAAAACCGGCCACTCCCTGATCAAGGCGAAGATGAAAAGCGAACACGCCGTCTTGGCCGGCGAAATGTCCGGGCACATATTCTTTGCTGATCGGTATTTCGGGTATGACGACGCGATTTATGCCTCGTGCCGGCTCGTGGAGATTCTGGCCAAGACCACTCGTCCACTCTCCGCGTTGGTGGCGGATCTTCCGAAGACGTCCGTCACTCCGGAAATCCGGGTTGATGTGTCGGACTCCATCAAATTCGAGTTGGTCAGGCATGTGCAGGACCGGTTGGCAGACTGTAAAAGGACCCGCGAGGAGCTTGGTCCGGCCAAGCTCGTGGTCCGCGATGTCGTCACCATCGATGGGGTGCGTGCCATCTTCGACGATGGGTGGGGCTTGATCCGAGCCTCAAATACCCAGCCGGCTCTTGTGTTACGTTTTGAAGCCACCTCGTCGGAGCGATTGGCTGCCATCCGTGCAGTCATCGAAGGCGAGCTGACGGTGGCCAAGCAGGCCCTTGGCTGCTAACTGGATGCTGAAAAAGTCTGCCAGCCTCTCAAGCGCGCGACGGGCACGCCTAGCGCGACAAGCGCGATGCGCAAGCCTTGGTTCCGCGTGTCTCGCCTTTCTCGCCCGTCCCGCCAGTCTCGCTCAGCTCGAGGCCTGAGCCAATGGCGTCGTATCTTCGTTCAACCTTCACCTCACACTCAGCCTACCTCAGATGACTTTTCAACAGCCTCTTCGTCATTATCAGCGAGGCAGTCTACCAATGCCTGTTCTTTTTTCTCGCACGTGGCCCGTACTGGCATGCCTGATATTGGGCGCCATGCGCGGGGCGGTCTCGTGGGCTGAGGTCAGCGACCTTTCTTCATCGAGATCCTTCCAAGTCGGGGAACAGCTCACCTACGAAATTTCTTGGCTGAATATCACAGCCGGCACAGCCGTGATGGCTGTGAGTGATGCCGGTACGGACGGAGACCGGCCGCTGGCGAAATTGATCACCACGGCGCAGTCGAGGCCCGCAATCACCACATTCTTTCCCGTGGATAACCGGGTAGAGTCAATAGTGGATCCCGCCACGCTGCTTCCGGAGCACTTGACCTTCAAGCGGCGAGAAGGGAAGAAGAAAGAAGATATCGAGTACACATTTCATCAGAAAGAAGGGACGGTCACAGTTGTCAAAGGCGGGACGACTGAAACATTGGAGATGCCGCCGGGCACCCAAGACGTCATCTCCTGTCTTTATTATGCGCGCAGCGAATTATCGCTACAGCCAGGGTCATTTCTGACGATGAATGTGTATCACGATAAAAAGAACCGCAAGGTGGACGTGCATGTTGAGGAGATTGAGATTGTCAGCGGTCCGTGGGGGGAGGTTGAAACGGCTCGCGTATTGGTAATCATGCCGTTCCAAGGTCTCTTCCTCAACCAGGGCAACATCCGGGTGTGGTTTACCAATGATGATCGGCGCATTCCGGTTCGAATGAAGGCCAAGGTCATCATCGGGTCGATTGTGGCCGATCTCGTCACCGGATTGCAGGCTTCTTCACCAACCCAATGAGGGAACCAGCCTTTCGTTGCCCACCCTGTTCAAAACAGTTATACTTGCCTCGACCATGGGACAGTTTCCTCTTACTTTAAGCAGATTTATCACTCAGAAGCAGGCGGCCCACCCGGGAGCCACCGGGGAATTTTCTGGTCTTCTGACCCAGATCGGCCTGGTAGGTAAACTCATTGCGCAGGATCTCAGACGTGCAGGGCTCATCAATATCCTGGGAACGACCGGTGAGATCAATGTGCAGGGGGAGACAGTCAAGAAGCTGGATGAAATCGCGAACGAGACATTTTTGAAGGTATTTCACCATAGCGGACTTGTGTGCGCACTGGCATCGGAAGAGATGGAAAAGCCGGTCCTGCTTCCGGAGAATTGGCCGCAGGCCAAGTACATGCTGCTCTTCGATCCCCTCGATGGCTCATCGAACACGGACTGCAACATGCCGCTCGGCGCGGTTTTTTCCGTCGTGAAACCAGAGCGCAAAGACCGGATGCCGACTGCAGATGAACTTGCCCGCAAGGGAACAGAGCAGGTGGCCGCCGGCTATCTCCTCTACGGGTCAAGCACCATGCTGGTCTATACAGTTGGGCAAGGAGTCCACGGGTTTACATTGGAGCCTGGCATCGGCGAGTATCTCCTGTCTCATGAGCAGATCCGCATTCCTGCGCGAGGCAAGGTCTACGGCACGAACGAAGGCCACTATCATAAATGGACGGCAGGCACAAAGAAGTATGTGGATTACTTAAAGGTTACGGATACAGCCACGGGGCGGCCCTACAGTGGGCGTTATTCCGGCTGTCTGGTGGGCGACGTGCACCGGATTCTCCTCGAGGGAGGCATCTATCTCTATCCCGGTGAGCTAGACAAGCCGGAGGGCAAGCTTAGGTTACTGTACGAAGCCAATCCGCTGGCGTGGGTGGTGGAGGAGGCAGGAGGAAGGGCCAGCACCGGCACCATGCGCATCCTTGACGTGGAAGCCAAGCAACTTCATCAACGGGTACCGTTAATCATCGGCAGCGCGAACGACGTGCGCGACGCAGAGGAGTTCATCCAAGACAGACGTGAACCGTGAATCGTTACACGTAAAACGAGAGAAATTTGGGTTGGCCCAGGTTCTTGACGGTCGACGTGTAACGAATAACGTTTCATGATTCACGAATCCACGGGAGGTTGGGCATGGCTGATCGAGTACAAGAGATTCTGAGTTGGTACAGCAGCGACAACGCGGGAACAAAAACGAATATCGCCCGTTTGTTGCGCCATGGAAAATTAGCGGAGACGGGCAAGCTGGTGATTCTGCCCGTGGACCAAGGATTCGAGCATGGTCCGGCCCGGAGCTTTGCACCCAATCCAGGGGGGTACAATCCCCTCTATCATTTTCAGTTGGCGATCGATGCCGGCTGCAATGCCTACGCGGCTCCGCTGGGATTTCTCGAAGTCGGCGCCGCTGAATTCGCCGGCCGGATTCCGCTGATTCTAAAGTTGAACAATCACGATGTCTTGCATGACGAGAAAGACCCTTTGCCCTCGGTCACCGGCAGCGTGAAGGACGCGCTCCGGCTCGGTTGTTCGGCGGTCGGGTTCACGATCTATCCGGGGTCATCGCACTGCAATGCCATGTATGAACAGCTGCGAGCAATTGCAGAAGACGCCAAGGACTGTGGGTTGGCGGTCGTCGTGTGGTCGTACCCGCGCGGGTCGGTACTCAGTAAGGAAGGGGAGACGGCGATCGATGTGGTGGCGTATGCGGCGCAGATTGCGGCCCAGCTCGGTGCCCATGTCATTAAGGTCAAGCTCCCCACTGCGCATCTTGAACAGGCCGCGGCGAAGAAGGTGTACGAATCGGCCAAGATTCCGATCACAACGCTGGCGGAGCGGGTCAAGCATGTGGTGCAGAGTTCGTTCGATGGGCGCCGGATCGTCATTTTCTCCGGAGGGGCCAAGAGCGAGGACAAGCATGTGTTTGAGGAGGTGCGCGCCATTCGTGATGGCGGCGGGTTTGGCTCCATCATCGGAGAAAATGACGATCCGGCGCCCATCGAACGAACTCTGCACCACATGCT
>VBOL01000052.1:12280-19991 GCA_005887945.1 Nitrospirota bacterium | reverse complement strand
GACTGCTCGTTGCGCTTTACGCCCTGGCCACCTTCAGCTTCTTCACGTTCTTCCTGCCCGTTATGGTCGGGACCATCGGAACTTGGGTGTTCCTGCTCGGAGCTGCGCTGAGCGTGGGAGTGACGCTGCGCGTGGTCCAGTTGATCTATCAACGCAATCTGGAACGGTCGCAGAGGGAAGCGGTATTGGTCGGAGGACCAGCAATTGCCCTCATTGGCCTCCTGGTCGGGTTCTATTTCTTGAATTGGATTCCGCCCGTGCCGCTCTCGATGAAATTCGGAGGGATGTATCGCGAGGTGCAGAAGCAGGGCGACCGGTTTATGCTCAGCTTCGATCGCGAATGGTATCAAGTGTGGAAGCGCTCGCAGAATCCGTATCCAGCCGATGAGCCGATTTACTGTTTTACCGCCGTCTTCGCCCCAGTGGCGCTCAACACCACCGTCTACCACCATTGGTATTTCCGTACTGCCGGCAACAGGCCATTCACCCATGCCGACAAGATTCCGATCAAGATTGCCGGCGGCCGGGAAGGTGGCTACCGCGCCTATACGTTCAAGCAACGGCTCGATCCGGGGGACTGGCGCGTGGACGTTGAAACCGAAGACGGGCGAGTTGTCGGGCGAGTGTCTGTTGTGGTGGCAGAGCGGGGAGAGCCAGGGGCGACATCCAGAACGCTCTTGTACTAATCCGATGAAACGACTTAGTGGTCTCAAGTTGCTTGAAGAACGAGAAGGAGCAGGAATGCCAGCTAAGAAAGGCGACCGTGTCGTCTACAATACCAGGATCTTCCTGAATCAGGGCGACGAAGTGCCGCTCAATGACCTCCAGGCAAAGCAGCTCCCCAAAGAGATGGTGCGAGTCGAGAATGGAGTCACATTGATCGATCACATCATTGTGCTCGGCCGTCGCCAGGCGATTGCCGGAATCGAGCAGCCGTTGATGGGCATGAAAGTCGGGGGCTATCGAAAAGTCCGCGTGAGCCCGCACCTGGCCTATCGCGACAAAGGCATCCCGGATCTCATTCCGCCAGACGCGGTGTTGATTTGTGAGATCTGGTTGCGCGACATTGTGAGTGCCCTTCCCTCGTAAGACATTACCAGGTGTCACATGAACCCTCGTACCTTAGGACCATGCCCCTCTAGCCCCAACTGCGTCTCAACCAAGGCCCAGGACGAGGGCCATTCCATTGCCCCCTTTCGCTACCAGAAGACCAGAGCTGAAGCGAAGGAGGCGCTGAAAGAGATAATTCGCTCGCTGCCCCGCATGCAGCTCGTCGAGGAAGACGAGACCTATCTCCACTACGAGGCCACCAGCCTGTTGCTTCGCTTCGTTGACGATGTCGAATTTCTGTTCGACGATGAAACCAAGACTCTCCACTTCCGTTCCGCCTCCCGCACCGGCTACGGCGATCTGGGCGTCAATCGCAAGCGCATGGAGCAGGTGCGTGTCCTCGTAGAGGCGAAGTTGTAGCGCTGTTTGGCAATTTCCTTTGGAGTTGTTTGGCCGCTTGCTATGATTGCGAAAACAGGAGGCCGGAGCCTATGGGGTTCAAGCGGAAAGGGTTACGTGTCGAGGTAAGCCGGGGCGGTCGTCTGCAGCGGGGGGCTCTCTCGGCTCCATGCAAGGTTCTGGATGTGAGCGAGACTGGGGTCCGGATTGAGAGCCGCTTGTTCGTGAAGAGCGGCGATGCGCTCCAACTTGTGATCGAGCTTGAGCAAGGGAGAACCTTGACCTGTTGGCTGCAAGTCATCCACGTGCGTTCCCCTAAGTTCGGCTCGAAGATCACCTCGATCAGCCCGGAGGACAGGGAGAGACTGGCCCATATCTTCGACGTTCACGTGCAGACCAGTTTTTCACGCCGGTAGCCGTTCGGCGCTAGCAGGATACTGAAAAAGCTCGCCAGCGCGGAGAAGGTCGAGATTCAGGCTAAGGTTGAGGCTAAGATGAGAACGTTAGATGTTCGATCAACCTTGACCTCGATCTCAGCCTGCTAATGTGCGGGGCTGGCTGGTTTTGGTCCGAGCCTGGTTGTGTGCTGGAAGACGCACTTCGGGCAGGTGTAGTGGACGAACTGCTTGCCGCCGACGAGACGCTTCTTCATCGGCAGCTGGCACCAGGTGCAGAGGCGATCGGGGAGGTCGGCTGAGGGCGGAGTCGGGTTCGGTTTTGATGGAGTGACATTAGCCATGTGCGGCATTCTCTCCGACCGCTGAGAACCTTGTCAATCGATCGAGTGGTCCCTGAACGCCTCGGTGTAAAAAAAAGTTTCTCCATCCTCCCTGATCTGAAAAGTTTCGTGGTATAGTCCGAAACAACGGTCCATCGTCACAGTTTTTTCACCCTCCTAACAGAAAGGTGTACAACTCTATGGATAGCTCGGCTGATTCCGAGTCCACGATCTTTCCATCCGAGTTCCCAGTAGCTGCTTCCATTGCCCCCCAAGAGATGGTGGGTGAAGGGAAAGCGTGGGGACTCTGTACCGCCGTCGACCTCCAAGATTGTCATCCCGACCTGATCCGCAATGCCGACCATATCCGTCGCTATGTCGTCGAGCTGTGTGAGCTCATCGACATGAAGCGTTTTGGTGAGTGCCAGGTCGTCGATTTCGGCTCAGGCCGCGTCGCCGGCTATTCCATGGTGCAGCTGATCTCGACCTCGTTGATCAGCGGCCATTTTGCGAACGATACGAACAACGCCTACCTCGACATTTTCAGCTGTAAGGGCTATGACCCTGCCGTTGTCGAGGCGTTCTCCAAAGACTTTTTCGGCGCGCGTCGAAGTACCGCGACGGTCACGCTCCGTTACTAAGAAGGGACCGGGGGCCACGGCGCCGCGGCCCCCGTAGCGATCCAAGCAGGCTGGGTAGAGACAATTGTGGCACGCTAGAACTTCGATGGTCCGCGAGTGTGGCACAACAGGAGAACAGTCCTGCAGGATGCTCAAAAAGGCTGTCCAGCAAGGCCGCAGCGAGTGAAGGGACGAGGCGTGCCCTCTGGGGTACGTTGAGGGTCTGAACGATGTGAGAACGCTGCTGGCGGACTTTTTCAGCATCCTACTAGAGGTTTTCGCCTTCCCACAAGCCATGAACCCCACCACTGTCAAAGAATTTTTTCAGCTTCTCCCAGGTCGGCTCGATTCAGATGCCGCCGAAGATCTTGATGCGGTCTACCAATTCGATCTGAGCGGCGTGCATGGCGGACAGTACATTCTCACGATCCGGGAGGGGGCCTGTCAGGTCGCAGAGGGAATGCATGCGGACCCGCACGTAGTGCTCTCGATGGCGGGAGAGGATTGCATCAAGATTCTGAAGGGTCAGTTAAGTGGACCAGCTGTCGCCATGTCGGGCCGGCTCAAGATCAGCGGGGACATTGGCTTGGCGATGCAACTGAAGGCGCTCTTTCCAACTGTCGGGTAACCAACCAGCTCGGCTAAGCAGGCTCATGTCGAGGTTGAGCCAAGACCTGACTTTCTTCATCTCAACCTTAGCCTAAGCCTTAACCTTCCAATAACGTTGGCGGACTTTTCAGTATCCTGCTATTGTCCAGCCTGTGCTTGTCCTGGCTCTGCCGGGATCCAGTCGACATCCTGTGGTGCCTTGTCCGCATGGCGGGGGAACCGTTCCTCTAAGATCACATAGATCGTGGGGACGAGAAAGAGCGTGAGGATCGTCGAGACGCTGAGTCCTCCGACGACCGCGCGCGCCAAAGGGGCGTTCGTTTCGCCGCCGGTTCCCCAGCCGATGGCCATGGGGAGCAGTCCAAGGACGGTGGCGAGGGAGGTCATCAAAATCGGCCGGAGTCGCGTCCGCGCAGCGGTGACCGCCGCGTCGTGTAACTCCCGCCCTCGCCGCCGCAGTACGTTTGTATAATCGACCAGCAGGACGCCGTTTGAGACCACGATGCCCAGCATCATGATGATGCCCATCATCGACGTGGTGGAGAGGGTTGTATCGGTCAGGAAGAGGATCAGAATCACGCCCGGGAAGCCCATCGGGACCGAAAACATGATGACGAAGGGATCGATCAGCGATTTGAACTGAGCGGCCATCACCATGTACACGAGGACCAGCGCCAGGATCGTCGCAAACAGTAGCCCTTCAAACGTCTCTCTCTGTTGTTGAATCTGGCCGGCCAACCGGATGCTGAAGCCGGTGGGGAGCTGGATCTTGGCAAAGCCCGCTTCGAGGTCGACCGCCAAGGCGCCGAGATCCCGGTCCACAGGGTTGGCGGTCAGATGGACCACCCGCTGAAAGTACTTGCGGTCGATCTTCACCGGACCGGCATTGAGCTTGAGCGAGGCGACGTTTTTGAGGAGGACTGGCTCTCCGGTTCGTGAGGGCAAAATGATATTCTCGATGTCTGTGAGATCCTTCCGGTGTTCTTCCGCGAGCCAGGCGCTGATGTAGTATTCGTTCCCGTTTTGGGGGTCGGTGTAGATAATGGGGTCGGTTGGGCCGTTGCCGTTGAGTGAGAAGAGCACGGCGTTGGCTACGTCTGTTTCGCTGATGCCGAGGAGGGCAGCCTTCTCTCGATCCACCACTACGTTGACCTCGGGATAGTTCTCCTCGCGGCTGACTTCGATGTCGGCCAGGCCCGGTATTTGGTGCATCATGTTTTCGACTTGCCGGATGACACCCCGCGCTTTCTCAAAATCGTAACCGTAAACTTCCACGTCGACGGCTTTTTGCGACCCAAAGCTGGTGACCCGTTTGATGAGCCCGCCCGGATCGAAAAACATCGCAACGCCCGGAAAGAGTTTTAAAACTTTGGGCCTCACGTCGTTCATGATTTGGACTTGGTCTCGTTTCCGTTTGTCCGGCGTGACGAGATAGACGGAGATGCCCGACGTATGGGGACCGGTATTCGGATTGAACAGGGAAGAACGGCCCTGGGCTAACACGCCGGTACTGGAGACGATGGTTTCCAGTTCCTCGGCAGGGATCTGTGCCCGCAGCACCTTTTCGATCTCGGCCACTTGCTGCTCAGTTTTCTCCACTCGCTGACCGACCGGTCCGCGTAGGGCGATGCGGAACTGGCTTTCATCCGACACCGGCAAAAACTCCGTACCGATCTTGGGTACGAGCGCAAGCGAGGTGGCAAAGAGGAGCAGGATGCCGGTGATGAAGAGTCGGCGATGGGCCAGGACCCAGCGGAGCGATCCCTCGTAGCCTTTGTCCAGGGACTCGTACCGTTCGCGGCTCCAATCCATCAGCCGTACAAACCATGCCGGCATCGAACGGTGAGACTCCTGTTCCGGCTTAAGAAATTTGTAGCAAAGCGCCGGGGTCACCGTGCGGGAGACGAAGAAGGAGGTGAAGAGCGAGATCGCGATCGTGATGGTCAGGGGAATCAGGAGCAAGCGGGCAATCCCGGCGACGAAGAAAATCGGGAGAAAGACGACGACCGTGGTGATCGTCGAGGCGAGAATGGGCATCGCCACCTCGCGGGCCGCTTCCAGGATCGCGTCCCAGCGGCGGGGCGTGGTGTTGAGATGGCGTTGAATGTTCTCGAGTTCCACAATGGAATCGTCGACGAGCCGGCCGATCCCGAGGGCCAGGCCTCCCAGGGTGAACACGTTCAAGGTTTGCCCGGAGAAGTATAGTACGATGAAGGTCACCATGATCGAGAGGGGAATAGCGACGGAAATGATCAGCGTGCTCGTAAAATTACGGAGGAAAATCAAGATGACCACTGCGGCCAGCAGCGATCCGTGCAGCCCCTGCTCGATGAGGTTGCTGATCGACTGGCGGATGTAGACCGATTGGTCGAAAGAAATGCCGAGCTTCACGCTGAGCGGAATGCCGACCATCGTCGGCAGGGCCTTACGTAGCGCATCCACCACCGCCACGGTGTTGGCGATGGGCTGTTTGTTTACCCGCAGATACACGGCTCTGGCCCCGTCCGTCCTGACTATGTTGGTCTGAATGTCCGACGAATCAGTCACAGTCCCGACATCCCGTACACGCACGGGGCTGCCCTGCGGGTTGACCTTCACGATCACGTCCTGGATCGGGTCGACCGTGCGGAACTGATTATTGGTGAAGACGTTGTAGTCCAGATTGCCGGCTTTAATGTCGCCCGAAGGGAGGATCAGATTGGCAGCCTTCACGGATTTGACGACGTCGAGGATCGAAAGGCTCCGAGCATTCAACAGCGCCGGGTCAAGGTTGATGTTGATCTGACGGATCTTCCCGCCTTCCACGGTGGCAGCGGCGACGTTGGCGATCTGTTCGATCTGCGGCGCAATCGTATTAGAGGCCAAGTCGTACAGGGCCCGTTCGTCGAGATCGTCGCTGGAGACCGTTACGAGGGAGACGGGGATATTGGAGACGTCGAACTTGACGATGAAGGGTTGCAGAATGCCGGGCGGGAGGCTGTTGAGAATTTGGGTGATGCGTTGCATCACCTCCATCTGGCCGACGTTAATGTCCGCACCCCAGTTGAACCAGATTTGCACCCCGCCGATGCCTTGTTTCGCAAACGACTCGACATGCTCGACGTTCGACGCAGAACTGACGGCTTTCTCGATGGGATAGACGACGCTCTGTTCGATGTCGAGCGGCGGCGCGCCTTTATAGATGACGCCGACGAAGGCGACGGGCACTTGGATCTGCGGGAAGAGATCGACCGGCAGCCGCTGCACGGAGGTGGCGCCCAAGATCACCATGGCCAAGGACAGCATCAGGATGCCGATGCGATTGCGAAGTGCGAGGAGGGTCAGCCACATGGTGAAGACGTGAGACGTGAGACGTGAGATGTGAAACGTAAAATGTGAGGCGTGAGGCGTAAGTCGTAAGGCGTAAAACGTGAAACGTTATACGTGAAACGTATGGAGTAAGACGTCAAAGTGGGAGGTCTTTTCACCTTTGACATTTTACGATTCACGTTTAACGGGTTCAAAGGGCTGCGTCTCCACGGGGGTGCCATCGTGCACCAGGTCTTTCCCGGAGACGATCACCTGCTCCGACCCGTTCAAGCCCTTGGTGATCTCCACCCGGTTCTCGTCGCGGACTCCGATTTCCACCGGCACCCGTTGGGCTTTTCCTTCGCGCACAATGTAGACATATTGGGCCTCTTCCAATCGACTCACTGCGTCGATGGGGATCTGAATCGTGTTTCGATGGGTGCCGACCAGGACCTCTACGCGGGCGAACATGCCGCCTTTCAAGACATGATCCTTGTTGGGGAGATCCACCTCGATCGTCATCGTGCGGGTGGCTCGGTTCAGCGCCTGGACGATACGGGTGACCGTGCCCTCGAAGACGCGATCGGGATAGGCCTCGGCGCGAACTTCTGCTTTTTGACCCACCTGGATGAGCGGGACGTCTTTCTCGACGACCTCGATCAGAATGCGGACCGTCTGGATCTCATGGAGGGTGAGAATCCCGCGCGAGATGGTGGAGGTGCCGGCGGTTGCCCCGCTGACATAGGAGCCGAGATCGAGGTTGCGCTCGGCCACGTAGCCCGCGAAGGGCGCACGGATATACGAGTAGGCCAAGTTCGTCTCGGCCTGCGCCAGGGCGACCTCCATTTGCTGGACCTGCGCGCGGAGTGAGTCGAGCGCTGCCGCTGCCGCATCGTACGCGACCTGGGCGTTATCCAGATCTTGCTGCGAGACAAACTGGTCTTTGATCAACGCCTGCATCCGATTGAGCGTGAGGGTGGTGTTGCGGACACTGGCGTCCTGCTGTGCGACTCTCGCTCTGGCTGCA
>VBOL01000052.1:0-12255 GCA_005887945.1 Nitrospirota bacterium | reverse complement strand
TGGTTGGCTTTGACCAGGTCGCCTTTATCGACGTAGATCTTGGCAATGTAGCCGTCAACCCGTGAGAATATATTGACCGATTGGTTGGGGCTGATGTCGGCGGTATAGGTGAGTCGAATGTCGAGGTCCTGTTTCAGAGGCGCCACGGTGGCGACGGTGATGATGCGGGCCTTGTGGGTATCGGTCTTGGCGCCGCTGCTGAGGCGAAACACGACGAGGGCCGTGACCGCAAAGAAAATAATGACCCCGAGCGTGACAATCGGATGTTGTTTCAGAGGATTCATCGCGCACGCTTCCCTGGCGGCGTACGGCTGGCCGGCATCTTGATCAGTCCGGTGAGGAAGAGGTCGACGTAGGTTGCCACCGTGTCCTCATGGGATTGATGCATTGGGACTCCGAATATCTCATGGATCAGACGGTGATGGACGACCATGCCGATGAAGGCGCGGGCTGCCAAGAGGGGATCGACAGGCCGAAACGCGCCGTCTTCAATCCTTGTGCGAATGTACGCAGCGAGATGGTCATAGAACACTTTGTGGTGCTTGCCGAAGAACATCTCGGATAGTTCGTGCCCTTCCAGCGCGCTGAACAAGAGGAGTCGCAAGAGTGTCGAATCGACGCCGGGGCGAATGCGATAGCTTGCAATCATCGTAAACACGCGATGGTCGTCGTGTTTCTTGGCCGCCGCCTCCACCGCTTCGAGTAGTTCGTTGACGGTCACTTTTTCTGCCAGGATTGCGGCGTAGAGCGTCCGTTTCGTCGGAAAGTATTTGAAGACCAAGGCCTCGCTCACGCCCGCCGCTTTGGCAATTTCTCTTGTTGTGGTGCCGTTGAACCCTTTCGCAGCGAAGAGCGAAGCGGCAGCCACGATGAGGCTGGCCTGACGATCGCGCGCAGATGCCCGCTGTCCGTTCCCGTTCGTGGTCTGTTTGGTCCGCTTCTTCATGGTAAGTAAGTGCTTACTCACCGAAATCCTATCATGCAGCGCTTCTAGGGGGCAAGCATTGGATAGGAAGAGCAAGTGAGCTGTTTCAGATAGGGCTTATGCGGTGAGTTTTGAATACGAGGAGAATGCTGGCCAAACCTCCGATCATGGGCCGCACCCACCGTGTCCGGCTTCTGCCGTCATCATGATCGGCCAAGAAAATGGAAATGTTGTTCAATTCTCCGTTGTAAGAAGCACTTGACAGAGAAAAGTAATCTGCCGTATAAGCCAGACTCCTCGCGAGGTGGCTCTAGAGCAATCCAAGGCTGAACATCGCGCATCAGAAGGTTGCCCACATGGATCTCGCCGACGTTCAACGGTTGACGTGCTCCCTGCCGGCGGTTTTTCGTTTGGACTCACTCACGTACAAGTCGACACCTAACCATGCGGCCATCATCTTTTCGTCTGAAGGCCTGGTCCGTCTCGGGCCGGCGGCTGATACAGCGCGTCAGCTACGGCTTCCTCACGCAGGCCGTTCTCGCTCCAGCCTTGATCACGTCACCTGAAAGGGCTGAGGACACACGTCCATCGCAACTGTGCGGGCGTCCTGCTGTGTCTGCGCCTGGCGCTGCTCCTAAGGCTGATGCTCCTTATGCGCTGTCCGGTTACGGATCGGCCAGATCTGATAACGTACCGACCCTTGAGCCGTGTGGGCAGGGTCTGTCACCACGAAACGACCCATTCACCCCGGCGGCGATCCTCGCGCCTGCCGAGCAAGGCGAGGCGCGCGTGGGGGTTCAGGTTTGGGCGCTGGAGGCGGCTAGCTGATAGCGAAGAGCAAGCAGCGAACAGCCAATGGTGAGGAGCCAAGAGTGGTTGGGTTCATGAGCGACCTGCTCATCCTTGCATCAGGAACAGGATCTCAGGCAGAGAACCCTCTCCTTTGTGATGAGGGGTTAGGGGCGGTAGAAGATCGGGACTGTACTCCATCCGACCTCGGTCGACCGAACTTGTCGCAAGCCCCTTACAAACTAAGGGGGGAGCAGTTCTCAGGAACGCAGAAGGCCAAGCAGCGGTCAGTCAGGATCATATCAACACAACCAATCAAGGAGGGAGTGATGAAGAGACGACGGACTCTAGCAGTGAGTGTGGGCACGCTCGTACTCGGAGGGCTACTCCTGGTGAGCGGTGGCCCAGGGGTCACGCCCGCTGGGGCGCAGAATCCAACTCCGCAACAGCAGCAGCTTCGGCAGATCTTGGACAAGCTGGATCAAGGCCACTAGGAGCGGTGGTGGGGGTGCCGAAGACAATAACACGCTGCGGTGGGACCAGGCGCTGTCGGCAGCGCAGAGGTTTGTCATCCTGCCAGCCTTCAACAGCGACGCGGTGTTGGATAAAGAGACCGGCTTGGTCTGGGAAAAGTCCCCGCAGACGACTGCGGTCTCCTCGGCAAATGTTCGCTTGACCTGCGCCAATAAAGCCGTTGGAGGCCGAAAAGGCTGGCGCCTGCCGTCCCTCCCAGAACTGGCCAGTCTGGTAGATCCCTCCGTAGCCTCTCCCGGCCCAACCCTGCCACCGGGCCATCCGTTTGTGGCTGTCCAGTCGGCCAACTATTGGTCGGGGTCAGCGCATGCGGAGAATCCCGCCCTCATGTGGGGTGTGGGCTTCGGCAATGGCGCCGTGCTCGGTCTCAGTAAGGCTTTCGACCAACGCGCCTGGTGTGTTCGTGGTGGAATAAATGCGGATTAGCATTGAGGCGTCGGTGATTGGAATGAAGTGATTATTAGGGGGTGGGGGAGGTAGAGGCTCCGCGGGCTTCTACCCCACCCAGCCTTGGGCGATGGAGATCATCGTAGGCCTCTGACAAAGGGGCGGATGAGATGGGGAGAGAATCCTGGCGCGCTCCGAACACGTACCGATCTCCAAGAACGCAGGGAGCCTGATGGTCTATCGCGAGCAGGTGGTGCGCCCTGCTAGCCGGTACTGCAAGGACACGTTGGGGAGCGATCGGTGGCTGCAGAGCCGTGAGTTCGGAGCCTGTCCGAGTCACCGCAGTAGAACGGTCAATGTCGGACGGGCTCCTAGAGCAGGGATTTGAGATGTGGCCGTCGTGTGCTCGAATGATCAATGAGGGTAAACAAGGGAGGCCCGCCTCTGAGCGTGGAGCGGTTCATGCGCTTCCAGATGAAATGGCATAGCTGGGTCCGCTCGCGTGCCGTAACGCGAAGAAATTCGATTCCGTATTCGTTTTCCGCGGCCCAGATCACCCGAACCCCCGAGATGAGAACCGGAGGGGACGTCTCAGGGATTGTCAGGTAGAGATCCCAGAAACTTCCTATCGGCAACACCAGTGCGCTGCAGAGTTTGCACCCGCTCTCGGACAGGTCAAGGGCCACCCCATCGCCAACATGTTGGAAGCTATCTGTTGCTGAAAAGCGAGCCATGATCTGAACAGGGACCCGCTGAGCTGAGCCGCCAGGCGGTCAGGGGCCTGAACTGGGGGGTGGGTCGTCACTCGTTTGTCTGTCCGTCGTCGTCCGGTCATCGGGTTTTCCGTGCGGCAGACGGTCGGTCTAATCGGAATGCGCGAGATTCGAGCACAAGAAGTGACGGAGCCGGTTTCGTTCCCGTAGGTTCATCTTGAGGATCTCGACTCCGAACCGACGTCCTGAGGTCCAAGCCACTCTCGCTTCCATCACGAACAACGGGTCTTTTCCGTCTGGGAGGTAGAGGAAAATCGTGAGTTCCATCCCTGGCGTGACCGAGGTGTTGCCGCGAATCCCTAATCCATGATGCGAAAGATCAGTGACCATGCCATCGCCCATGAGGATCTCGCCGGAACGGTCTTGGGCTGAGTACATCAACCCGAACTCTACCGGGGGTCGGGGATCTTGCCTCCGATTGACCGCGTCCGCCACAGACTGAAGCCCATTTCCTGTTGCGACCTGTGCTCGTTTCATGAGGGCACCTCCTTGTTCCTGCTACAGTCTCAGATGCCGCCGTCGCGGTTTGAGGGGGTAACGCGATTCCACAAGTAGAATCGCAGATGATTCTGCTCCTCCAACTTCAGGGTCCCCAGCTTCACCCCAAATCGACGTCCCGCAACCCAGGAGATCCGGCTCTGGGCAACGCACAGTGGCTCCTCTACTCCAGGAAGGTCGACAAAAAGGGCCAGTTCCATGCCGGGTTTGACCAATCGATTCCCGCGAATACCGATCCCGCCCGGTGAGAGATCGGTGACGATGCCGTCACCGATCAGCATCTGGCCAGAGTCCATGCCGGAATAGAGCAATGAGAAAAGCGTCGGTATACGGCTGCGATGCCGACGATCGGATTGACCGGGGAGTTCAGCTACTGAGGTGACGGGAGCGGCGATGTGAGGACCCATGATTCCCTCCGCGTCGTTGGATCGACGCTTAGCGGGATATTCATCTGTTGTTGACCTGTAGGCCATTGGGTTTCCTGCATGCCACAATAGGTATTCCGCAACCTGTTAGATAATGCGGAATGCCGTTCGTCGATCGTCTAAAGACGACAAGCTGATATTTTTGAAGACAACTTCTTGCAGCCGCTTTCTTTCTTCTGGTGACAGCTTAGGGAACCTGACGGCAAACGAGTCTCTAGCGATCCAGGAGACGAGGACGTCAGTGAGGCGCATGGGGGCTTGCCCATCCTCAAGGTCTAGGAGCAGAGTGAGGCGGCTACCCAGCGAGCTCGTGGCCGTGCCCAAGATCTTACAGCCAGTTTTGGAGAGGTCTTTGAGGGCTCCCTCTCCTGTGACGATTCGTGCGCCTTCTTCTCCGGTGTAGCTGATTCGGTACCGAATTGGAACTCGTTCGGCATAGCGCCGATCCAAAAGCGAATGAGCTTTCTGATTGTTGACCTTGAGAATGGGGTAGCCCAGCTTCATCGGTGCCTCCTCAGTGGTTCCGCCGAGGCCCCTCTGTCCCCCGCGACGGTTTGAGAATACCGCATCCAAGAATTTCGACCATCCCTCAAGAGGGGGGATAGAGGCCCCACTAGAAGTGGGGAGTTGGGTCCAAGGGCTCAATTGGCGCGGGTTTCCTGGCAGGATGGCCGCAGGAGACACGCGAGACTGGCGGGAAAGGCGAGACGGACGACGGTTCGAGGTCTGAAGTTCGAGGTTTTCGGAACTTCGAACCCTGAACTTCGAATTTCGGATCGCGCCTGTCGCGCGCTTGAGTAACTGGCAGACTTTTTCAGCATCCTGCAAAAAATTGGGGAAGGCCAGGCAGGAGGCGGAGTGACGACGGTCCAAACACGGTGGCTGAATTGCCTTCGGTGATTTAGCGGCGGAGTTCCTGGCTTTCGAAAAAGATGATGCCGCGATCGGTACCGGTCTCGTATCGGAGGTGCACATCGGTCTCGAAACCAGTCCAGCTACAGAATTTGACAGGGCCGACGGCGATCTGTCCCGGCGTGCGGTCGAGCGGGCCATAGAGGGATTGAAGATAGGCAAGAATCTGATCGTGGGTCGCCTTGCCTTGGTAGCGGACTGTGACACGCGCGAATTTGCCTTCGAAGGTCACGAATCGCAGGGAGTCGACCTGTACTGCGCCAAGCGAAGGAGCCCCGGTCTTCAGTTCATAGGTTTGAGATCGGCCCGTGTCTTCGATTTTTATGAAGGTGTCGGTTTCCGAAAATGTTGCGCCCCAGGGGATTCCCTCGAACCCTTTTGGATCGTTCTGCATCGGCACGGCGAATGCCAGGGTGCCCTGCAGGATGACCGAGAAGAGGAGGCAGATTCGGAAGGTGTGACGGGTCCAAGGGTCTGTGTGGGGACGGCGAGGCATGTTACTCCCCTGAATCAGCGATATGGTCGTTGAACCGAGGGGCCAGGGTACGGCTGTCGATAAAAATAAATCCACGTCCCGTGTTGGTGTGGTAGGTCAAGTTAATCTCGGTATCGGTCCCGCGCCAATTATACTGCTGATTGAGGCCCCGCATCATCTGCCCGGGGACTCGCTCAAGGGAACCGAACTGTTGTTCCAGATAAGTGAGGATCTGTTTGTGACGATCGTCACCTTGATAGCGGATGGTCACGCGGGCGAATTGTTCATCGACCGACAGGAAGCGGAGGCTTTCCACCGGGATCCCGGCAAACAACGGCTGGCTATCCCTTAATTGGTATTCGTTCACATGTGGGCCTGCCCTCACCACTTCCAAGTCCGGCCTCGTGGTCAGGGTAACACCCCACGACAAGTTCTGAAAACCATTCGGATCGTTCACCATCGGTACCGCGTGGGCGAGAAAGGGGCAGCTCATACAGAGCAGGAGTCCCAGCAGGAGAAGGTGTCGGCCCGCGTGATTTCTCTGCCGTCCGATCATGGCAGAACGCTACCATGGCCGATCATATGGCGCAACTCCCTCAGTTTTGTTGAGATTGTCTTGAGGCATAGCTTATAATGCGCGGGTTTTTCCAGGTGCGTAGCGGCGAGGAACCGACACAATGATTGAAAGCGATGCCTTCATCCAGGCGCTACAAGACATTGGGGTGGATTTCTTTACGGGGGTCCCGGACTCGATCCTGGCCGGCATCATTGCCGAGTTGATGGAGCGGCGTCTCTACACCCCGGCCGTTCGGGAAGATGAAGCGGTCGCCATGGCTGCCGGAGCTTATATGTCCGGCAAGATCCCCGCCGTGCTCATGCAGAATTCTGGACTGGGTACGTCCCTCAACACCCTCATTTCGTTGAACATGATTTACTGCCAGCCCTGCATTCTGATTGTGTCCTGGCGCGGCTATCAAGGCCGCACCCTGTCGGAAAAGACGGCGATTGATGATCTGAAATGGCTGGCGGAGACGTTCATGAAGCAGCGCATCCCCGTCGCCCTCTTAATCACGAAAGGTGTCGTGAAAGGGTTGCACCCATGAGGCCTGAGCAAGGAACGATGCAGAGTCGGGCGATGGCCATGGCGGCTTTGTTGGAACTACTCACCGACCAGCCGGTGATTATTTGCAACGGGTTTCCCTCGCGTGAGGCCTACAAAATTGCCGATCGTCCGACCCATTTCTATATGATCGGGTCCATGGGCTCGGCGCCGGCGATCGGGCTGGGTGTGGCGCTGGCCAAGCCCAAGAAGCAAGTCGTGATATTCGACGGTGATGGGAATGTGCTGATGGGGATGGGCACCTTGGCCACGGTCGGCGCGCTCAGGCCGAAGAATTTCATTCATGTGGTGTTCGACAACGAGGTCTACGGGAGTACCGGCAATCAGCCGACGATTTCCAATGTGGTCCCACTTGAGAAGGTGGCGAAGGCGGCTGGGTATGTGAACGTCGAACGGGTGCGGGAACGCGAAGACCTCGTCTACGAGTTCAAAGACATGCTGAAGAAAGACGGACCGAACATGTTACTGGTGAAAGTCAATGAGATGGTGGAAGATGTCGGGCGCGTGATGCTTGATCCGCCGGACATTACGAAGCGGTTCATGAACGCGATAGAATAAGATCGTGAGGGATAAGGCGCAAGGGGTGAGGGGGTAGACCCAATCTTCCCAGGCGATTTCGCCTCACGCCTAACGAGGGTTTATGATCTTATTGAATCCAGGACCGGTGAATGTGTCGGAGCGGGTGCGGCAGGCACTGTTGCGTCCGGATGTCTGCCATCGAGAGTCGGAATTTACCGAACTCTTGCACGGGATTCAGGCGAAGCTGCTGAAGCTCTTTGTGCCGGGGGCGGAAGCGGATTATGCCGCTGCGGTGTTGACCGGATCGGGCACTGCGGCGGTGGAGTCCGCCGTTATGTCGTCGCTTCCGCACGGCAAACGGATGCTGGTGCTCAACAACGGCGTATACGGCGAGCGCATTTCCCAGATGGTTGGCCTCTACCGCCTGGGCGTGTCCGAACTCAAATACGATTGGACGACAAGGCCAGATCCTGAACGGTTGCGGCTCGCACTGCGACAACATCCGGAAGCGCATGCTGTCTGCATGGTCCACCATGAGACGACCACTGGGCTCATCAATCCGGTCAAGGAGATCGCGGATGTCGTCGACAGCCAGAACCGGGTGTTCATTCTGGACGCGGTCAGTGCCTTGGCAGGGGAGCCGCTGGATATCGCCGGGTCCCACATCTATATGGTGGCGGGCACTGCAGGAAAGTGTATTCAGGGATTCCCGGGCCTGTCCTTCGTGCTTGTCCGCAAGGGATTTCTGGAGCGGATGCGTGTCTACCCCAGACGGTCGATCTATCTCCACATCACTCAATATGTGGATGACCAGGGCCGGGGGACGATCCCGTTCACACCGGCTGTGCAGGTCTATTATGCGTTCGACGAAGCGTTGAACGAACTCATGGAGGAAGGGGTCGCCAAGCGGATTCAGCGGTATAAGAAAGGTGCGACCTTAATCCGAGACCGCATGGCGAAACTCGGCGTGAAGCCGCTCCTGACTCCCGACAAACTGTCCAACACGATCACCGCCTATCATCTTCCCGAAGGCTTGATCTATCAGTCGTTGCACGATCGGCTGAAGGAGCAGGGCTACGTGATCTATGCGGGCCAAGGCCAACTCGAGAGCAAAATTTTCCGCGTGGCTAACATGGGCGCCCTCACAGAGGCCCAGTTGGTCGGATTCCTCGACGCATTTGAACGGGTCTGCGGCACAGCATGAAAGCCATCATCCTTGCGGCCGGGGTCGGGAAGCGCTTGTGGCAGGTCACGCAACATCGCCCTAAGTGCCTCATCGAGATCGGCGGGCAGACCCTCTTGCATCGCTACCTTAGGTCGCTTAGGAGCGTCGGGATTCACTGTGCCGACATGGTTGTGGGATACAAGCAGGAGATGATTCGCGCGGCTGTGGCAGCGAACTCTTGTGGCGTACGAGTGAATTTCCTCGTGAACGAGCAGTTTCATCGCGGCAGCATTTCCTCGCTCTGGATCGCGCGCACGGCATTGGATGACGACGCGATCGTCATGGATGCGGACGTGCTCTTCCATCAAGAGATCTTGCGCCGCTTGGTGCAATCCCCCTACGAGAACGCGCTGCTCATGGACGAAACCGTCAAGCAGACCGGGGAAGAGTGCATGGTCGTGGTCGAAGGCGGACGCGTGATTGCGCTGACCAAGAAGATACCATTACACTATGATTATGCCGGAGAAGGCGTGGGGTTCCTCAAGATCCGGCAGGCCGATACGCCGCATGTGGTTGCATCGCTCAGGACCCATGTAGATCATGAGGCCTGGCAAATGGAATACGAGGATGCGCTTGTGGGTTTTTTTCGTGACGTCAAAGTCGGACATGAGAAGATAGGTGGACTCCCCTGGACCGAAATCGACTTTATGGAAGATGTGACGAAAGCGGAACGGGATGTGTTGCCGAAACTGTGAAAGCGGGGGTAGTGGGATAACAGGGTAAACGGGATACCAGTTCTTAGGATGGCGGGGTGATTGGAATAGCCCTTCCCACGTATACAAGGAACGGCCGATCATGAGCGAGAGCACAGTTCAGAAACAGACAGACCTCCAGGGATTGAGTACGGCGATTCTCTTGCCGTCAGTGAGTCTGTTCGGCGAGCCGGTAGGATTGTATGCCGATGAGGTGGGTCCGCTCACCAGCGTGGTGGGCATCGGCCTTTTTCAGCGGACGGTGTTGACGCTGCAGCGCGCCGGTATTCGACAGCTCATGGTGTTGGTCGGGCCGGAAGAGGATCAGCTCAAACAGGCGTTGGGCAAAGGGTCACGTGTTACGATCCCAGTGCGGTGGTTGCCGATTCGTGAGTTTCCGCTGGATGATCCACGCACGTGGGAAGCGCTCGCTGCTGAAGTTCGCGGCTTCTGTCTCCTGTCCGGCGTGCAGGGGGTGTTTGCGGGCCCCTTGATCGAGAGCCTGCGCCATGAGGTGCAGGAGGGACAGGCGATCGTCGTGGCACGGGCCGATAGCGAGCGAGATCGACAGCCACGCCGGTCGAGTTTGCGCGTGAAGGCGGTGTTGGTGGCGACAGACCTGGTGGTGCTTCCTGCCAGTTTCATGAGCGTTGCCGGTCAAGTCGACGTGGAAACCGGTACGGTGCCGATTCGTCGATGGCTAGAACGGGCCGCGGTGGACGGGCATGTGCGGGTGCTGTCTACGGAGACGAACCGGTCCCACTGGTATCAGGACGTGCGCGATGCCGCCGATGTGCAAGCCGCTGAGAAGAAACTCTTCAATTCCCTCAAAGGCGAGTTCGAGGGCGTCGTCGACCGGTTTTTCAATCGGAAGATCTCCCGCTGGTTCACACGTATCTTTCTCGCCGCAGGCCTCTCGCCGAATGCCATTACGATTCTGGCGACCCTGGTTGGGTTGGTCGCGGCCGCGGGCTTTGGCGTCGGGACCTACAGCGCCGGCATCATTGCCGCGCTGTTGTTCCAACTGGCGGCGATCATCGATTGCTGCGACGGTGAGGTGGCCAGGCTCACGTTCACCGAATCGCCGTTCGGGGCCTGGCTCGATATTGCGATGGACAACGTGGTGCACATGGCGATCTTTGCCGGCATTGCCGTAGGCTCCTACCTGCCCCTGGCTGGGAGCGACGGTGCGTGGGTTCCTCTTGCCCTGGGTTCGGCAGCGGTCCTTGGGAATATGCTCTCGTTTTGGCTCGTCACCCGCGCGCAAAAGATGAAGTCCGCGAGTGGATGGAAGACACCTGTACAGGCTGCCTGGTCGGACTTCATGCTCAAGAACGTCGCGAGCCGCGCTTTTTCCGTCATTGTGTTGATTTTTGCTGTGATCGGCAAGCTCGACTGGTTCCTCTGGATGGCGGCAATCGGATCTGCGGTGTTTTGGCTCCTGATGCTCTGGGTAATCAGACCGTCCGCCGCTACCCGTGCTTAAGCTCTTCCTCCTCTTTGTCGGCCTCCTGGCCATCGGTCTCATCGTATGGCATATCGGTCCCGGGCGCATCTATGACGTGGCCGCGCAACTCGGGCCGGTCGCACTCCTTGTCATGCTCATTCCCTCTGTCATCATGTACGTCGTCGAAGCGTACGGATGGAAAGTCACGCTTGGCCCGTCGACGAAGGATATTCCGTTCTGGCGTCTGCTCGCGATCAAGACCGCCGGTGAAGTGGTGAACATGACCACGCCGGCCGGCTACCTCGGCGGAGAGCCGCTCAAGGTCCATCTGCTCACGAAACATCATGTGCCGACGGTGGAAGGGTTCGCCTCGGTCGTCATAGCGAAAACGACGAAGACGATTGCAGAAGTCCTCTTCATCCTCTTGGGCGTCGCGCTGGCGTTCTGGACGGTCGGCGCCGGCGGCTCATCCGGGCAAAAGGTCCTAGCGGCCTTACTCAGTGTCGGCCTACTGATGTTTGGGACTGCCGCGTTTGTGTTCGTGCAGCGGCGAGGGCTCTTTACGGGGTTATTGGAATTTTTGCGGAAGATCGGACTGAAGATTGGTTATCTCGAAAACCGCGAGGAACAATTACGGTCGCTGGATCAGATGATCTTGGAATTCTACCGCCATAAGCGTCCGGCCGTGTATGCCTCCACCGGGCTGTTCTTTCTTGCTTGGATGGCGGAAGCATTGGAAGTGTACGTCTTCATCTCCTATCTGGGGGGGTCTGCCATGGCCCTCTCCGCCATCTCTATCGGCGCCCTCTCCGTCGGGATCAAAGGCAGCACCTTCTTCATCCCCGGCAGCCTCGGTGCGCAGGACGTCGGCAATTTTTTCTTACTGAAAGACTTTGGTTACTCCGACGTCGCCGGCTTCACCTTTGCGATGCTGAGGCGATTTCGTGAGCTGGTATGGATCGGACTCGGGCTACTCTGCCTGGCGGTGCTGCGTGGGCGTGCGACGGCAATTCAGGAAAGTCGCACTCTCGACTCAGGAAATGGCTCCTAACACCATGTTCTTCCTCTTCTTCATCCCCGGCAGCCTCGGTGCCCAAGACGGCGGGAATGTGCTATTGTATTTGTAAGAATCTATGGATATTCTGATGTCACCGGCATCGCCTTCGCGTGACTCCGTCAGTTCCAGGAGCTGACGTGGACTGGATGAGGCTCGCTCTGCCTGGCTCTCATCGAGAGGCGGTCGGTGGCAATTCAGGAAGGTTGCAGTCACGACCCAGGCAATGGTTCCTGAGATCTTTTTCTTTCCCGAAAGGTCCTGTGCCCTTATGACGTGGTTGCTTTTTTCCGCTCACTGTGGATCCGTAGCATAACATGCTTAGACTTTTCCTACTTGTCGGTGGCCTTCTTACCCTTGGCCTCATCGTTTGGCATATCGGCCCAGGGAACATTTACGATGCGGCGGCGCAACTCGGACCGGTCGCACTCCTCGTTATGCTGATTCCCTCCGCCATCATGTACGCCATCGAAGCGTACG
>VBOL01000307.1 GCA_005887945.1 Nitrospirota bacterium | reverse complement strand
CGCCATGGCCTATGCGATCGCTCGTTCCACTGGCGGCGATACGGTTTCTTGCAACCTTTCCACAGCCTCGATGGGCAAATCCATCATCGTTCATGAGATCAGCGGAGTGAACACGAGCACGCCGCTCGATGGGCAGAAGATGAATGTTCAGAACAGTCCCGGTGGCGGCACGAACGCGATCACCAGCGGCAGCATCACGACAACGGCGAACGGCGACTACATTTTGGGCTTTACGTTCAACGATTCAGCCAACCAGGCGGACTGGAACGCCGGGACGGGCCATACCAAGCGCCAGGATCTGCAGGTTCAAAGCTACGCAGCCGCAAGTGAGGATAAAGCTCAAACCTTGTCGGGTTCGGTGGCTGCGACGTTCACCGCCACCGCCGCCGGGTTCGGCGATTTCATCACAGGAATTATCGCCTTCCGGCCCCGGTAGGCTACGACGCCGAGGCTGAGTAGGCGCCAGGCACCTACTCGAGTGGCAGTCGTTGACGATCTCAGGTACGACTGCCAGGGCAGCCATCTATTACATGACCGACGGTAGCGTTCCATGGCTGCATGAACAGCGTCGTGGCCACGGCGACGGTGCTGTGGGACTCTTCTGAGGTACCGGCGGCGACCCCGTACGTCAACGGGATCCCCGTGCCAGCCAATCACAACCTACCAGCCTCATTTTATCTGTCTTCCAAACCGATCTGGTGGGGCACGATACGTTGGCTTGGCGTGGGGCCTGACGATACAGGCGGCACAGATCTGACAGGAAGTGGTACCCATCCATCCGCGCCCGCACCTCAGACGAACCTAGGCTTCGTTGTTCAATGATTTTCCCCGGTCGCGGCGGTTGGCGGTCTCTCCTCGACAGGCGCGCGCTCGAGCCGGCACCCCTGCCGAAGGACAATGACGACTGCCTTGGGCCGATCGGACAGATACCTTTCTACGACCTCGAAGTTGCTCTCGATGGTGTCCACGATCAACTTATATTTGTCACTCCCGTTACACATCCTCACGACGATGAAGACGCCACGTTCCTTCAGATAGTTCGAGTATATCCATCTAGCATCATATCGCCGAGTTAGTACGTAGCTGAAAATATTCGACTGGAAATACCGGTTCTTATCTCCTCGACGGTTCTCCTCAGTCCTCTTCTTGGCGTTCTCAAGGGCTACATCAGAAATGTCCACCCCTGTGTAAACTTGATGCGCGGTTCCGCTCAATTCGTTCCCAGTGCTACCCCAACCGCAACCGAGATCCAGA
Organism: Nitrospirota bacterium; assembly: GCA_005887945.1. Taxonomy (GTDB): domain Bacteria; phylum Nitrospirota; class Nitrospiria; order Nitrospirales; family Nitrospiraceae; genus Palsa-1315. The sequence goes on along the minus strand of VBOL01000307.1, from coordinate 4,278 downwards.
ATACTCCCCCCTATTCGCATATTTTTCGACGTACGGATACACGCAATCGCCTGGCGTCCTATCGAGGCAGTCCCACCGACCGCGCAAGAATTCGCTGTTCCAGACGTATCTTTTCATGCTGCTGCTTCCATAAGCCTGAAGCAGACCTCGCAAAATATTTCGTACCCTCCCTGCTAGGTGCATAGGGCGCTGGAATCCTGCGGGTCAAATGTCATGGAATATGCGACTGACGGGACTTCTTCTTCGCCGTTCGTATCTTTAGAGGGTTAGCGCCTCGCTCGCACCAGGGCCGCAGGTTGCGGCGTCAGCCGGGGACCTCGAGAACTGAGCCCATGGGACCATCTCCCGCAAAAGTCCCGCGACTTGATAGAGGGGTGCGCACCCTTGATGCAGAAGGATGACTGCGCCGAGATACAGAGCTCCGAACAACGCGGAGATCGCGGCTATCCGGGAAACGGCCCCAACCGGACCCGACACAGCGACGAAAGACAAGGACGGGAACCCTCGGATGATCACCGCGGACGCGCAGCCCGCGAGCAGTGATGCCACAAGGTACTTCCAGACGGCAGCGATCACCGGGACAACTCCGAACTGGATTGGCCGCCCGGCGTACCAGAACGCGGGGATCGTGAGAATCCAGAAGGACGCAGTCCAGGCCACCGCGATTCCTGCAGGACCCCACGGGAGTGCCACGATAAACAGCAGTCCTGTCACAACGAACTCTACGACCCCCCAGCGGAACCAGCGGTCCGCCCTGCCGATGGAGAGATGGATCCAACCGTGCGTGCCGTAGAGAAGCATGACGCCGATTCCGGGACCAAAAAACGTGAAAATCCTGCCCGATGGCTCCCACGCCGGTCCTAACAGCAGGCGAATTACATCCTTGCCGACTAGGGTCAGGTCCGCTCTCAACCCCATGCCCACAAATGCGACCGCCGCCAGCGCACTGAGAAGATACCGCCTGTATTGGATGGAGTTCCGGTTCAGCCGACTCAAAGTCGACACAGCGACGACCGTCAGAGGTGAAACGAGTTGGCTCGCCGAAAGGGCAAACAGGTCATACGCCTTCTTGTAGAAGCCCAGAGATTGCGCGTTGAACCGCCATCCCACCAGGACATTGTCCATATTACGGGCGAAGTAGTTGGCACTGAAGTTCCCGTAAGTATGCATCGCGAAGCGTACCATCGAACCCGTTCCAGCTACACGCCGCGGGAGACTGGGGATCCATCGACAGAGGGACCACGCCCCGATGGATGTGGTAAGTGGCTGCGCAACTGCTCCTGCGACCAGCGCCCAGTATCCCCACCCTGCCCAGGCGAGGAATATCGATGCTGCTACCGAAACACCACGGGCAAGGATGTCAGTGGCGGACACCGCGGAGAACCGCATGTTCCGCTTGAGGAGGGCAAGGTGCAGGACCGAGGCGCTGGTGAGGAAGATTGTCACGGACAAGCCGACGGCGACATGCGCCACACGCGAATCGCCGTAAAACCAGGCCAGTAGCGACCCTGCTGCCGCGAACGCGATCGTGAGAAGAAGACCCGCGCCTATGTTGATCCAAAAGAGATTGCTGGCCAGGAAATGATCGATCGCATCCCGCTGAACAACGGCCTCGGTAAACCCGTTCAGTCCAAAGTTCACGAGCAGCAGGCTGAATGTGGTAACCATCGTGACCACGCCGAAATCGCGCGGGGTGAGGAGCCGAGCCAACACCACGGTGGCGATGACCTGGACGGCTAGCCCCAGCGCCTGGGAAAGCACCGTGACCCCGGCGCCCCGGACGCCGAGGCGACGCAGTTCGTCGCCCCCGTCCGACGCGGGCCGAAACGCGCCGCTTGCGTCAAAAGGCTTCAAACGACTTCCTCGTAAATGTCTGTTCTCGCTGGCAGGTCAACGCAGTATTGATCCGAACTCACCTGTGCCCTAATGTTCGTGTCTTCGCGAATGGGGGCTTTCGGAACGACGGCTATTGCCATAAGGAAGAAGATCCATACGGGGTCCATCATTCTGAAACCTGCCTCGGTGAAGTTGTAGGTTGCTGCAACGACGAAATACGTCAGCTTGACCCTCCCTCCGTCTGGGTCCTGGCGGAAGGCGGCGATGACGTTTCGGTAGCCGGTGAGCATGACCACGCCGAGCAGGGCCACCCCCGTCCAACCCAAGTTCAAGAAAACCTCGAGATAACCGTTATGGGCCTCGTTGGGGTGCCACCAGTAGACGTTCCAGAGCTTGTGGAGTCGGTCCCCAAGCCAGAAGCTTTCGAATCCTGTCCCGAACAGGGGGTTCCCGGCCATGTCTAGAAGTCGATTCCACAGCGCTGTCCGGCCGCTGAGGGTTTCATCCCTCCCAAGATCCTTCACGAGGCCCGCGCCAATATCAAGGAACAGGGCAGAAAAGGAAACGGCCAGCACCGCCGCTACTAGCAGGTGCACGAAGAATGGCTTCCGGACCAGCCCCCTCAGGTGCGTGACTGCCATCAATCCCCCCGCTAAGAGGAAGCAGGCTAAGGAAGTCACCGAATTGGCCACCCAAAACAACCAAAGAACCATTGCAAAAAGGGCTCCATGAGCGATCAATGGCCCTGCCCTGCGCTTGCCGTTTCCACTGCGCAACTCTTCGAAAATACGCCACGCGGATCCGAGCCCGAAGATCAAAGAGATCATTCCGAGAAGGTTTTTGTTCGTCGTGACCCCGGTGTAGTACGGCGTCCAGACCCACGGGAGGTATCCCCGCCCCCAATCCGGGTAATACTTGATCAAAAGGACGGAGAAAGGGATGAGGAGAAAACCCGCCCGGTCGAGGAGTCTCTTAACCGCAGCGGATGGGTCCATATCGGTCAGGACGACCAGGACCATCACCAGGTCACCCAAGGCCTTGATCCAGCGCTTGAAGGCCACGTCGGGGAAGTCGGACCAGAGGGTGCTTACAGCGCAATAGAAGAAAAACACGAGGATCGGTCCATTCGCTCGCAGGAGCGCCACGACTTTTCTTCCTCTACTAACAAGGACAATTAAGCCGGCCGCCAAAAGCCCGCCGAGGACGAGCCGGTCGAGGGGACTGCCCTCAAGGTACTGGTCGACCGTAGTTGCCGGGGCAACTTGCAGCCACTCGGAGACCATTCGCGACCCGGCGATTAACATCCAAACCACGGGAATCCAAAGCGCCTTGGATGCCTTGTAGCCTTCGTCCCGATCCAGCCAGAAAAGCCCCAAGATAGCTATGCAGTAAGCAACTGTGGCAATGTGCGGGGGCATTCAACGCCTCCACGATCGCGTGTCTGAGAAGAAGCGCAGCATCGTTTGGATTGGAAGAAAGGCTCGTGCAGGAATTCCAAGCTTAGCAACCGTCACCGCTGCGGCCACCAGCAACGCAAGGTCACAAGAAGAAGGTGAGGCATTCTCCCTTGTGATGGATGGTGGGCTGTGCCGTGGCCGACGTGAACCTATCGCTTGGATTAAGGTAGCCCTAGGAGCGTGAAGTCGGCAGTCACCGACCTCGCCGCATTCATCTTAACGGTGCAAGTGTTGCCCGAGGCGATGTCGCAGCCGGTCCACCCGCCGAAACCTGAGAGCATACCCGGAGTCGCCGTCAGGGTCACGGTGGTGCCGCTCACATAGGAGGCCGAGCAGGCGCTCCCGCAGTTGATACCTGGGGGACTCGACGTGACGGTGCCGGAGCCTAGGCCTGTTTCACTAACCGTCAAAGTGAACTGTGGCGGCGGGTTCAGGGTGAGCGTGGCGGCGTTGCTGGTCGTGCTGCCCGCCGAGTTGCTGACCACGACCGTAAACTGCGCTCCGTTGTCCGCGGTTGTGGTGGGCGGGGTGGTGTAGCTGGCAGAGTTCGCGCCGCTGATGGCGGCCCCGTTCTTATTCCACTGATAGCCGAGCGGGGCGGTGCCGGAGGCGGTCACCGAGAAGGTGGCGGTCTGACCGGCGGTGACGGTCTGATTGGCTGGCTGGGAAGTGATCGTGGGCGCCACCGGAGCGGAGCCGCCGCTGCTGTTTATCATCACCGAGACGGTCGTGTCATAATAATTGGCCACCGCCAGATCCAGTTTGCCATCGCCATTGAAGTCGGCAACAGCCGTGAATGCAGGGCCATAGCCGGCGCCGAAGTTCTGTGGCGCCTGGAAGGTCCCATCGCCGTTGCCCAGCAGGACCGACACGCTGTTCGACCCTCCATCGGGGACCGTCATATCGAGCTTACCGTCACCATTGAAGTCGCCCACCGCGACGGACCAAATGGTCTTGCCAGCGGCGAAGCTCCGTGCCGCCTGGA
>VBOL01000057.1 GCA_005887945.1 Nitrospirota bacterium | reverse complement strand
CGTTACGCAATATCGATAAAAGCGGTAAACCGGTTTTTATAGGATGCTCGGTAGGTTCGTCCGCTTTCAGTTCATGTGGCGAGGAATTAGACCGTAGGGTTGGTTCGCTAAGCATCGTGCAAGCGAAGCTAGAGTGGTTCCTGAAGGTGTTTTGACGGAATGGAGGGGTTGCCTATGGGGTTTGGAGGCAAGGGAGGCCTCATTCCGGATAGCTCAAAAGAAAACGAGCAATGACGTTAGTTCATCGTTAAAATAACGAGGATCGCATGCCTCACCTCTTTGAAAAAGGAAAACCGCGTCCTCCTCAGGCCGGACGGCGCAAAGGGACGTTGAACAAAACAACAGTCAAAATCCGCGAGGCTGCCCAGCGACACGGAGCCGCGGCCCTAGTCCGACTCGTCGAGCTGAGCAAAGACCTTGATGGGCGTATCGCGGTCAAAGCCATCGAAATTATTTTGGCTTACGGATATGGCAAGCCGCGCGAGCATGTTGAATTGACAGGAGCGGAAAGCGGTCCGCTTGAACCGCAAGTAATTTTTTACCTCCCATCGAAGGGGCACCATGCGAACCCGTCCTAGAAATTGGGACAATCGCACTCTGGCCAAGGAGCAGCGCAAGGCGTGGCAGGTGTGGAGAGCGGTGCAGTGAGAAGTGTGCCACTGCAGGGATTGTCACGCAGTTACGGAGGTCCTATGATGCGATACATCGTGATGGCGATAGTCACGGTCCTGACCTGCCTCGACCTGAGCACGGCTCAAGCAAGGACCCCTTATGAACCTGAATCCTTAGCGGGGCTGCCAGGTGTCGTCGTGGTCGTTGAGACAATCACATCAGAGGCACAAGCGGACGGCTTGTCGGAAGAGGCGATTCAAGAAGCCGTGGAAGGCATCCTTCAGTCGAGCGGTATACGGATCTTCATTGAATCAAAAACGTTGCCCGTGTCCTCCAATCCATGGCTGTACGTCCAACCCAACATAGGCAAAGGTGGGCCGTACTATTTTTATAATATATCTCTTCGACTCATCCAAAAAGTGTCATCAGTCCATGGACGAAAGGACACGATGGCTGCGACAACATGGGAAGGCAATACGGCAGGAATTGTCAACAATACCGAATTAAGGGACGTCATCCTCGACGTAACTGAAAGTTGGGCCAAGATATTCGCGAACGACTTTCTGTCCGTCAATCCCCGATAGAGCGTGCTCGGTACCGCCGTCGGTCCAACGCCCGTGGTCGTCGGGTTCCAGCAGAAGTATGAGAGCGAGCGACGGGAGCGCGACGCCAAGGTGCGGCTCAAACTCCGGGAGGCGCTGACCCTGCTGGAGGATGCCGGTATCGGAGGGACCCCATGAGGGGAAAACAGGTTCGGAAGCCGCCTAAAAAGGGACCTCGCCTTGACGGCAAGCAGCTCCGTGAGCTCAGCCTTTGGTGGGGTCTCAATACGGACATGTCCGAGTGGTCGGTGCAGGAGTGGGCGGATCAGCTCAATGGGGCATGGATGCACAAGAAGAAGTATGTCTTGGTCGGGCGTTTCTTGGCGTTGGCGAGGCGGGTGCTGCCCCACGGCACGTACGGGCGACTATTCAAGAAGCACCCGCAGGCCGTCGCCCGCCCGCTGCTCATGAGCGACCGCACAGCGGAGCGGTTGATCCGCCTCGCCAGGCATCCCACGTTGCCGGAGTTGTTGGCACATTCGACCCATGGGTCGAATTTCCCCTCCTCCTGGCGGACCCTGGCCGAACTGGCGTGTCTTGCCCCGGGGGCAGTGGAGCACCTGCTCACCAAGGAGCAAATTCATCCTAAGATGACACGGCACGAGGCCTGCTGGTGGCGCGCCAAGGTGCGCAAGCTTCAAGGAGGGCCCGCCGTGAGGCCGGTCTACCGATGCGAGCGCCCGATCTGCGGCCACAGGCATCTTGTTCAGCGCGCGCTGAAGTCTGCTGGCAGAACTCCTCGCTGAGCATGAGCAGGTACGGAAGGACATGCGTGGCACACGGAACATCGATCAGCGCTGATCATCGAACAGATTCACCGAGACGCAACACCATAGCCCTGTACAGTCTATACCTTAAAGGTATATAATGACGATACACCGAAGGCTGACGATGCGACTGAAAACACTACGGGCGGCGCAAGGAATGACCCAGGCCGTCTTGGCGCAGAAAACAAAACTCAGCCTGGGCTATGTGGCGCGGCTGGAGCAAGGCCGACACGATCCACCACTGAGCACGCTGGTGAAGCTGGCGACGGCGCTGAAGGTGACGGTGGCGGAGTTGGTGGAATAATGTTCTACCTATTCTGACGATAGGACAAACTGGGAAGCTATCAAGCGCATGTAGCCATCGGCACCGTCGAGATTCCATTGATACATACATAAGGTTTGTTTATTAAGGAGACACACCACATGAATACGTTATACATTCGTGTAAGGCGAACTTCCCTCATAGCAGGTCTCCTCGTCCTCTTGCTCACCATGGCAAGTCAGGCACAAGATGGTGAGGTCAAGGTCCCATTTCTTTTCAGCGACGATGAAACACTCGATCAAACTGAGCTGAATAAAGTCATTCCGAGATCGAGAGACTTGCAAGGCGACCCATACCTTAACGCTCCCATGACACGTCTGGAGTATATGCTTACCATGCTGGAAACGGGTCTGAACAGCGAACAGGATAGGAGCGTAGTGCACAAACAGCTGTCTGATGCCTTCGAGTATTCTCGGGCGAAGCTTCCCAAGACGGTCTCCACTACTGGCTTTGCCCGGTACTCACGAGAGACCGGGCGCATTGCGGTAGGTTACAGGATCGAAGGCGTGGGCAAACCCAAGAAAGCCATGCGAACTACTTGCGATGATATCTTGTCCAAACTGAAGATCGTTGCGCCACAAGGGGATATGGGCTACCTATATCACAACACCGTGTTAGGGGTTCTGGCACAGGACGATTACTCTAAATACACACCGGCTTTGGAAATCCTTGAGAGGAGTATTGTGCATAAGGTGATTCTTGTGTCCCAAACTGAGGAGTTACGTGTTACGCACGCGCTAATTTGTCAAAGAACCGGGAAAGACGCTCCTATCCAATACTACCGATACAGTTTCAAGCTCCCTGAGGAGGACCGCTCATGATCGCCGCCATCTATGCGAAAAAATCCATCGAGCAAACCGGCATGAGCTCGGAGAAGGAGGACTGATGATACGTGTGGCGTTGTATGCCCGATATTCATCCGAGGGCCAGCGGGAAGCCAGCGTTGAAGATCAATTCAGGAACTGCCAGACGCGCGCGGAGAGGGAAGGGTGGCAGATCGGCTCGCGATACCAGGACAAAGGCATCTCCGGCACCCAGGACGCGCGCGGGCGTGAGGGCTATGCGGCGATGCTCAAGGCGGCGCGGGCCAAAGAATTTGGTGTGTTACTCGTCGATGACCTCAGCCGCCTGTCGCGAGACGAGGCCGAGCTGATCCTGACGCGGCGCAAGCTGCTGTTTTGGGATGTGCGGCTGATCGGCGTGAGTGACGGCTATGACAGCGACGCCAAGGGGCACAAAATTCAGGCGACCATGCGCGGCCTAATGAACGACATCTTTCTCGATGACCTGAAAGCCAAAACCCACCGCGGGATGACCGGGCAGGCCTTAAAGGGGTACAGCACCGGCTCACGCGTCTATGGGTATCGGCGCGTGCCCATCGAGGACCCGACCAAGACAGACGAGTGGGGGCGCCCGGTCATCGTGGCCGTCACGCGCGCGATCGACGAGGACAAAGCGCGGTGGGTGCGGCAGATGTTCCAGTGGTATGCGGATGGCAAATCGCTGCGCTGGATCTGCAGTGAACTCAACCGACGGCACGTGTCCACGCCGGGCGCGCAGGACCGGCGGAAACACCCATCAACGATCGCGGGGCTCTGGTTTGCGCGCCGCCTGGCGGGCGGGTCCGCGACGTTTTCCGGGATTCTCGAAAATTCGACGTACATCGGGCGCGTGGTGTGGAACCGGCGCGAGTGGCTGACCGACCCCGAAACGAAGCGGAAGCACGCACGCCTGCGTCCCGACACCGAATGGATCACCATGGAGGGCGCGGTGGAGCCGATCGTGAGCGTGCCCCTCTGGCAGGCCGTGCAGGCGAGGCTGCAGAGCGTGCGACGCCACACCGAGGTGCCCTTGCGGGGGCGCGGGCCGAAGTTCTTGCTGTCCGGTCTCTTGCGCTGCGGCGCGTGTCATCGGCGCTTCGTCGTGCGGGACGCCACCCGCTACGGCTGCCCGGCCCATCGCGTCCAGGGCTGCGCCAACGGCCTGCTCGTGGCGCGCACGCTGGTCGAGGAGAAGATCCTCGCGGGCATCCGCTGCGACTGTTTACCCCGGAGGGGATTGCGTGCTTCGTGCAGGAGACGACGCGCCTGCTGCGGGAGCGGCAACGGGCATCACGTCCCGATCGGACGGCGGCGCAGAAACAACTCGCAAAGGTGGAGGGCGAGATCGCCAACATTCTGACCGCCATCAAGGCCGGGATTTTCACCGCCAGCACGAAGCAGGCGCTCGAACACGCCGAAGCTTAGCGGGCGCGCCTCCCAAGCGCCCCGCCGCCCCATGCCAAGGCCCTGGACAGGCTTACCGCCTTCCTGCCGAACGCCCAGGCGCGCTACCGCACCCTCGTGGACGGCCTCGCCACGCTCCCGCGCCGGCACGTCGACCAGGCGCGCGAGCAGATCAAGGCGCTGGTGGGCGACATCACCCTCTGGCCGACACCAGCCGGGTATCTTGAAGCGGAATTGACGGGCAATTACGCGGGGTTCGTGAAGTCGGCCGTGGGTCAGTATGGCGGCCACCAGTACGGGCTAAGTAATGGTGTATACCCTCCCCAATAGGGGCCTGGCCCCATCATATAGGGGTGGATACGGGTGGCCACGTTTTCCGGTCCGGCCCAAACTTGCACACGCTTGATGTCGATGACTGGATAGGTATAATCCGTTTCGTCCAATGGTAGTGTGATGGAGCCGGAGACCTCGCCGGTCACGGTAATTCTGGTTCCATGCGGGACGGTCGCGGGATCGAGGAATTCTCGGTAGATGGCGATGAAGCGGCCTTGTGATTGGGTCAAGTCGTATCCGGGACGCGTCAATCGATCGAGCGGCAGCTGTAAGATTTCGATTCTCGTGCCGTCTTTCAGTCGTCGGGCCGTCAACACTTTGCCGCCGAAGACCACCGTTTGACCTTTCAAGGAGTCCGGTGCTGCCTTGACTTGGAGGAAAGTGAGTGCCTGTGCGTCCGAGCTGTCCCCCGCCTCTTGTGTCGAGGCACAGCCTGTGAGCGTGACGAGCAAGGCCACGGTGGAGAGCAGCGTACGTGCTGGGAGCCTGTCCGACATTGCTATTCGTGACGAGGCGAACAAGGGGCAGGCAGATGCGCGGCCGTAGGCCCCGAGAAACCGAAGGCGTATTCGCTGGAATACGATGAGGATTTTTCGGGGGCGAGAACAAAGTAGGTGCTTGGCCATCGTTCGCCGTAGTAGAACGGTCAATGGCGGACAGGCTCCTAGCATGGCCACAGTATAACAAAGAGTAAGGAGTAAGTTCGCGGCACATTCGATATAATGAGCGATCAGCGTTGATTCAAGAAAGGAGTCGATATGGTGAAGAGACAGTGTGCGCAATGGGCCTCGGCGGTCTGTGCAGTTGTATGGAGTGTCGTCGTCCTATGGGGCTCACCAGCCACCGGCGCGTCCCCCGAGTTGAAGGGCAAGTTCGAAGTCCTGAAGGGTGAGGTGTCCACGCATACGCCCGGCAAGGTGAAGGTGATTGAGTTCGCCGATTTTTATTGTCCGCACTGCCATCACTTTGAAGAGGCCGCTCTCCCTATTCTCCAGAAGGAATTCGGAAACAAGCTGGAAGCAACCCTGGTCGGGTTTCCCGTGTTTCAGAACAAGCTTCCGACCCCGTTCGTTATGTACGAGCAGGCGAAGATGATGGGAAAGGGGAATGAAATGAAAGCCGTCCTCTTTCGTACCATCCATAAAGATAAGATCACCGGAGTGCTGGATCACTCGTTGCGGGAAGCCCTGATCAAGGAAGTCGGACTCGATCCGAAAGGTTTTGAAGAAGGAATGGCCAGCGGGAAACCAGTCAAGATATTCGAAGAGGGGCGCAAGTGGGGCGAGCGCATCAAAGTTCAGTATACCCCGTCCGTGCTCATCGACGGGAATATTAAGGCGGAGGGTACCGACCCGGAGAATCTCAAG
>VBOL01000054.1 GCA_005887945.1 Nitrospirota bacterium | reverse complement strand
TTGTCGGCAGTGAACGTCACGTGATAGACGCGCCCATCCCCGAGTCCACTGCGCTCCGCACGTAGACTTGCAGTTGGCGTTCCTATCCCGCTCGCGTCCGGGCATGTGTTCCCGGTCCCTGAGCCGGTGAGGGGTTCATCCTGCGAGATAGCCGCGATTGTAATGCTCACCGGATCGCCGTCTGGGTCGGCCACACCGGCAACAGAGACGTTCACGAATTTGTGCTGTGGCGGCCAGAGCACACCTGGGTGTGCAACCGCACCGCTACAATCCGGCGGCCGGTCCAGCCGGCACTCGCCGCCCGGCATCGCGGGTGCTGTGAGCAAGGGTGGCTTGTTGTCACAGAAACGATCGCGAAAGCCCTGGGTCGCGCTGAGGTGCCAGTTCGTGATCTCCGCGATCTGGCTCGGGTCCAAGCACGAGAAGCCGACGTAGAGCTCTCCCGTGAGCCAGTGGGCGTTGAGCCACCACTGGATTCCGTAGGGGGACAGGTTGGCCTCGTCGTACGTTTGATCACACCCTCCAGCAATACCGCAGCATGACACGTGCGGGAAGCCGTCCAGGTGTCGCAGCTCATGCGCGTACAGGTCAATGTTCCCTGCTATCCCCCTCCACCCCCGGTCGAAGTCCCGGTTGAAGTCGTCCTGGGCCTTCAGGATGAAGAAGGGCTTTCCGTCGAGCGTCTCGCAACACGCAGAGAACTGCGACGTGTCGCTTATGTCTATGCCGGCCATCTTCGACTTCATCCACTCATAGAGTGTCCCCGGCGCCCACGGGAGGTGATTTGAGCCCAGGTTCATGTAAAAGACGGCCCTGAGTCCCTGCAGGACGATCAGCTCATCGGTATACTGAGATATCGGCAGCTGAGAGACCGGTTCGGAGCAAGGAACGTCTTGGACGACCACTCCGTTACGGCGAATCTCGAAGTCGCTCCTGATCTGCGAATACGCGGGATCGAACTCCGGGCACGTATCGAGCAGCGGACCGATGTTGACGGCGGACGCCAGACCGTGCCAGGCGATGAGCAGCACCGCTGGAACGAGAATTCTCCTGAGCACGTTCCCACCGCGCTCTTTCATTTTCTTCCTCCTTTGCGCTTAGGCGCGCAGCTAGTGATAGCGAGTGAGTCTCATACCGCCCAGTCATTCAGGGGCGAGACGCCCGTGTCACGATGGCTTCGTGACATGGCCGTCCCGGCCATGATACAAAACTTGATCGTTTTGTGAACTCTTTGTGAGCCAAGGTCTTCTAGTGGGGTTCGTTCAGCCCGTTTGGGCTTGCACCGTTTCGAGGTGGGGGTCGGGGCAGATGCGGCCTTTGATTGAGAATCAATAGGAATTTGCTTCAACAGGATGGTGGGGGATAGAGCGGGATGGCGAGGGATTTCGACGGAGAATTCAACCGGTAACCATCGGAATGCAAGAAAGCGAGGGTTGCTGAGGGTGGTTGCTGCATAGCGAGCAGGAGAGAGCCTGAGAGAGCGGGTCGAGCATCCATTGATCGTGCGAGAAAAGGCAGGCTCCGCCCACGCGGCCGGTTCCGCTGCGAATCGGAGGGCGTGATGTGACAGCCGCAAGCGCGTGTTAGTTGACGAGCCCACGGAAGAAGTTCGGATCGTAGGTGAGTCACGAGGGGGAGAGGCGGGCGGAGGGGAGCGTTCGGGAATCTCCCAGAGGTTCAAGTGAACGAGAATTCTTTTGACGACTGCTGGATCCTCCAGAAAGCTGATAATGGTCATCGGGCCGTGAGACTTTGGACAGACGAGCGGATCGACTTCCAGGATCTTCTTGATGAGCCTTGCCCAATCGCTGCGGCACTGCTTCCGAAACAAGTCGTCTTCCCCCTGCGCCTGTTCATCGACAGGTTGGACTGCGCGACCGGACGCCCGCCTTTTACGACCCTGGCAAACATTTGAGTAATGACCGTAGAAGGGCAGAAGCTGTTGTCCTTTGTCGGGGATGTGAGTGACAAAGGCAGCGACCCAATCCAGAGCCGGAGAAACCGTAACGGCGGCCGGCGTATTCTTCGGATCTCCGTTTTTCCTTTTTGGATTCACAGGCAACAGTTCGGGTCGAGCGATCATAAAACATTCTCTCCTACCTCCCGGTTACTCTTGGGCATGGGCGGCCGTCGCCTTCGGAATGGTGATAAGCATGGCGAGTTCGCTCGCATTCCAGGCGACAAAGCCGCTTGGGGAACTCTCACTTGAAACCATTCTGGGTACCTGGAAGGACACTGTAAAAGTAGCAGACACTGTAAAAGTAGCAGACGTGCAAGACCTCACTCGGGGCACCATTGTCCTGAGAAAAGAAGGAGAGAAACTGACTGGAATCGCAGTGGAACACCTCTGGAGCCAGGATAGCGGGCGACCCAAAGTGGTGGGAAAAAATGAAGTGCCTATGATTGACCCTACTTTTAACGGAAAAAAGGTATCGTTCAGGATCAATCAGGGCGGAGAAATAATTGAGCTTGAAATGAAATTTAAAGCGCCGGACGAGGCAGAAGTCAGCGATCTAAAGGGAGAAGTCATAGCGAACGCGAAATTTGTCAAAGAGAAGTAGCGGAACTGCTTATTCGTGGAGGATCTCGGCGGTGAGTTTTTCGGCAAACAAGGCGGCGCGCTTGGCCTGACAACTGCCGCAGAAATTTCGTGTTCGTTCATGAATCCGCATTGGCCCGGAAGAGTGCGGGCA
>VBOL01000305.1 GCA_005887945.1 Nitrospirota bacterium | reverse complement strand
CTACTGGCCCATGCCGGTCGGCGACTTCATGGCCTGCACGATCCGGAAGCTGCCATGGTCTCGCTCATTCGTGCGCTCGAAGCCTTTGCCCAGCGTCAACTATTCAAGCAATACAAGATCAAAACCTGGGATGTGCAACTGGAGCAATTGCCGCAGGCGCTACGAGAAACCTGTCGATCGTGTTGGCTGGAAGATCTCGACGGCAAGTACAAGCTGCCCTTGCAGGCGCAGTTTCGGGCGCTGGCCGGATTGGGTGACCAGATGGGCCAAGCCTTTTTGCGCGAGTGGCCGACGATGAAACCGCTGCTCGACGCCGCCAACCAGGCCGTCCTTGGCCACGGCTTCGAGCAGGTCAAAGCCGAGCGTGTGCAGCAGCTGTACGAAGTTGTCATCAAGCTATCGGGCGTCAGTGAGACATCGTTGCCGAAGTTTCCGACGCTGAGCCTCTAGCGCGACGTGCGAGACAGGCAATCTACTGGCGAGTCGCGCGCGTCCCGCTTGTCTCGCGAGTAGAGAATATGGAAGTTCGCATTTACTACGAAGATACGGACTGCGGCGGGGTGGTGTACTACGGGAATTATCTCAAGTATTTCGAGCGGGCGCGGACGCAGTATCTCGAAGAGCGAGGGTTGTCAGTGGCCGGGCTTATGAAGGAGGGCGCGGTGTTCGTCGTGGTGCACGCAGAAGTGGATTACCGATCTCCAGCGCGCTATGGCGACCGGCTGATCATCGAGACGGTCGTCTCCGACATGACGGCAGCCTCCTTCACGTTTTCGCACGTGATCCGAGAACGGGAGAGTCAGCGTGTAGTCGTCGAAGGATCGGCCAGGTTGGCGGCAACGGATGGAAACGGGAAGGTGAAGCGTCTCGACAATGCGATGATCGCCGTGCTACGGTCCCGTCTCACAAGGAGTCACTAAATGGAGTGGGTGGGTTTTGGAATGGCAGGGCTCGGAAGCTGGCTCATCATAGCCGGCATGACGATCGGTGTATTCGTACTCGGCTGGTGGTTTTACTTGCCAAACCCGATGGCTAAAGACGGGAAAAAGGAGAAGAAAGAGAACAAGAAACAGCCGTAATCCAACTGCAGGCCTTCTCCTCCATCTTGCTCATAGCCATTGCCAGCGCCATAATCACATGCCAGGATCGACTGTTCTCCAGAGCGCGGAGAATGCCCAACGGCAACACTGCTGGACCGTCCGGTTCAACCCTCTGGTAGGGCATGCTCACTGCGTAAGTGCTGGTTTAGCGCTACGCCGAGTTCTTGGCACTTATTCATGAGGCCTTCATAAGTCTTGAGGTTGGCGTTGTACTCGGCCATCCGATACTTGCTGAGATCACCTTGGCTCTTCTCGTAGAACCGCCCGCAGATCTCCCGGAGAGCTTGGATAGCTTCGAGCAACGCCGCCATGTACTGGTGGGAACCATCCAGAGACCCTGACTCTGCCTTCAATGCCGATGAAATAGCAGCCAGTTTGGATGCCAACCGATCGAGGTCTCTAAAGTGAGCCTCAAAGTCAGTGGCCTTGAAAAGTCCTGGTTGGGAGTGCCTTGCGCCACGAAAACTTAAAGATCGCGTCATGAATTGCGACATACTCGCCAAGGATTGCATTCGCTTGGATTAGTTGCTTGGGAAGGTCCGGCATGTGTTACCCACGAGAATGTGCCTAACGATAGAATTGAGCGAGCGGCGAAGCCGTCCGCACGAATCACGGGTTAGCCATCAACTTTGCCGCCTGACGCACGAACGCGCTGCACAATATACGCCTGCGTTTCGGGCGACAAGCACGCGAGCGGCAATGTGCTGAACTGTGCCTTGGAGTACAGCAAAAGCCAAACGCTACGGAACTGCCACAGCTCTTTGACGGCGGACCATTGAAGCGTTGTAGTGCCGATGTCCGAACTCATGGTGAACGAGGACTCGTCAGCTCGGAACGTGGCTTGAGGCTTGTCCATTTCGCGGAACTTGCGCAGCGAGTTACGATAGTAAACGACGTAGAGAGCTGCAGCCAAAGCGGTCGCAATGACGACGACCGCGGCCACGGCACCAATGAGCCAAGAGGCCGCGCCTTGCGCAACGAGCACGCCGAGAGTAACTGGCAGAGCAACAAGCATAAGGATGAAGCCAATGCCCACCGAGCGGCGCCAAAACGCGAACACCGCTTGACGCAGCAGCGACTCGCTATAAATGAGTGTGGTCTCGTGCGACATGGCGGCTAACGACCCAAGCTCGGCGACGCAACCCATGAGGAGCGTGGCTTGCAACCACAGCACGATGGCCGGGCTCGCGGCAGTGCACGGTTAGGCATCATCCCTGTTTCGTTTATCTTGTTTCCAAGCCCCCCAGGCAAAGTAAAAACCCACCGGCGCACTGATGATGCAAATCCATGCCAGAGGAGACGATTCTGCGAACAGCCAACCGGCAAGAGCGGTATAGATAACTGCTCCGCCAAAGTAGACATACCAAGGAATCCTGCCTTTTTTTTTCAAAGGTGTGTCGGTTGGCGATGTCATTCGAGTGCCCCGATGCGTCTGGTGAAGCCTAACTATGTATTATCTGGTTCTGCAGAACAAGCCTCTTGTCTTGGGATGTTGGATAAGACCCTTTCGATTTCCTGCCAGGATTGTGAGCTAGTCCGGATTATTCATGAATGCCGTCGCGAGGCGTTCGAGACCGAAGCCCGCCGGGGCTTCTCGCAGGTAAGGCCGACGCAGGCGTACTGGCAGTCCGTCGAGGAGGCCGAACGAGAACAGCCCCGCCGGGCGAGAGGGTCGGACGGCGTAGCAGGTATTCATGAATAGTCGGGGCTAAGTCCAAGTGATTTCTTCGAGGTTCTTTTCCACATCTCATCTATGCGGGGTCTTAATATAGTTTCGCATAAGACCCTGCCTTTCCAATGGCGTCACAGACCATCGGCTGGACTCCGTACATCCCATGGTCGCGATTGAGCACATGGGTGTACAGCAGCGTCGTACTGGTATCTTTGTGCAAGAGAAACTCGAATGCTCAGCCCCGCCGACCGGCGAGTGAAAGTGCTTGCCGACGTACGGCTTGTTCAGGTCGCTACACGTGAAATAGAATTTCAGTCTCTGCGCTCCGCCCGGGCAATCTCCTTGTTCGAACTAAGTTTCAGTTTCTTCCCACGCGTCTTGCTCCGGTGGCCGCGGCGATCTTCGCGGGCAAAGCTCTTCTTCTTCGAAGCTGAGCCGAAGACTTGTGTCCATTTCCCACTTTTAAAAATGATCTGATAACCGCCGGAAAGGATCTGAAATGGCTTCTTGACCTTGTTGAGGTGGTCGAACTGCGCTGACCCGGTTTTGCGAAAGACTTCGAAGTAGGCGGGGTACACAAAATCACTCATCGCAATGCCCTTGACGTTGAAGCTGAGTGCCTCGACCGGATCCGCACTCTCGTACGCATACATGGTTTTCGCGTCGGGGCCTGTGGTCATCATGTTGATGGCCGGGTCGACCAGCATCTCGACGAGTTCGTGCGACGCCGACACGCTCACCAACTCACCATCCGCCAGAGTTGTCTTTACGAAGACTTTGGACAGCGGCAATCCACCGGGTGTGAGATCGTGATACGCGAGGGCGCCGGGCTGATCGGCATTGTCGAGGAACACCATCGCCCAGGCGTCTTTCACGAAATTTGTTGTCTTGATTAGGTTCGCGGGCGTGCCCCAAATAGGCACTATGTGTTGATTCACGTATGCTTGCATGGCCGCAATCAGGGCGTCAAAGTTGACGCCGAGGGCGACCGTCGCCCTGTTAAAGCACGCGATAGTGGGAACTTGTCCTTGGTTGAATGCACCGAATGTGGGTTTTGCAGTCTTCATATGTTTTCCTCCTTATAGGAAACAGCGCCGCCTCGTCCAAAACGCGACGGTCAAGCGTGCTACGGTAACCGAATAAATGTCAAGTCAGCAGAGAATCTGCCCTTTCTCATTTGACCATCTCTCGGAATCGCGTCGAACTATGCATTATCTGGTTCCGTAGAAGGTACCAAGTGTCTTGGGATGCCGGATAAGACCTGTACGATCTTCTGCAAGGATTGGAACGCAAGCCTAAGTGGTTTCTTCTCGTGGTCGGGACGATTAGGACCGGGGCTTCGCATAGCCTTCTTGAGCCAGCATCTCCGCGACATTGCGAGCGTCGACGAACACATCGGCGACGAGGCGATCGTAGATATCTCGTCCAAACGGGACGATGCGGACGGGTCCACTGCGGAGCAATTCTTCCAATCGTTGTTTGGCGGATTGGCCACCTGGCTCGTTCAGTTCCGGCGTGTCGATGCCTCGGAGTCTGACGCGCTCGGCCCCATATCGAAATGTGTCACCATCAACCACTTGGATGTGCCGACTGTCGACCGTGCGCTCGATGCCACCGAGTGGTGCAAGGGCTTGCCGACGGAGTAGCGATCGGACACTTCGGCTACTGGATCGACGCAGCCCTTTGGGCTTCTTGTGAGGATGGAGTCCTTTCTCACGGTAAAGTCGGTGGGGATTCAGGGTGCTCCCGGCTCGTGGTTCTGGTTTCCGGCAGAGGTCACAAGACAGGCGAAGTTCGGACTCGGTTGCCCCGGGAGCTAAGGGCGTTGTGGACAGTGAGGAGGGTTGGGCTGTGGATTGTTGTGCCAGGACCTGATGGGGGAAGACAAGGATACAGCCGATAGCGATGAGTGCACCGAACGTGGTTTGACTTTGTGCCATGATCCTCGCGGGAACGCACACTCCATGCCAGAGCAGTCTGGTTGACAATACAAAAATCCGCGTGCTGGAATGGCGGCGTCTCTCGACGTTCGCGAGATACGCTTCACGAGTTCTGCTTCACGATTTACGGAGGCTTCTATGGATATGATGGGACGTGTGGGGCTGATCGAGATTCCGATCTTGATCGCACCAGATCAAAAGGTCTGGATGGATCGTATGATTAAGGAAGGCAAGATCGCCATTCCTCCAGGCGGTACGCTGGAAAAAGGCTCGCTCTATTCGATGTTTATCCGAATGCTCCTGCATAACGCAATGGAAGAGCAGAAACGACAGGAGGTGTTGGATGCGGAGGACGAAGACGACGAATAGCCAGGATGTTGAAAGCCGCCGCCAGCTGCGTTCTCGCATCGCGCAAGGCCTCAACGTACTCCGAGTACGCCTCGGCCTTGCTCTCCGCTGTGGCCTTGCCGGACGATAGCTTTGAACATCCTGGTAAGAACAAAGCTGTATCGAAACCGATTCGGCGACTATCTCGCTGGATACAGCCGCAAGAGCCTATGTTTTAGAGCAGATAGCAGGAGCTGAGGAGAGTGTGGGCCTGCATTTCATCTGACCAATGTGGTCAGACATTAGCTATTAACTCTTCAAAGTGCTTTGAACGCGGAATGCGCTGCTTTGATCGTGTAATCGATATCGCGTGTTGAATGAGCGGTCGAGAGGAAGGCGGCTTCGAATTGAGAGGGGGCCAAGTACACCCCCTGTTCCAGCATCGTGTGAAAGAATTGCCCGTATCGCTTCGTGTCTGACAGCTTTGCGGTATTCCAATCCATCACCGGTCCTGACGTAAAGAAGGCACCAAGCATCGAACCGACTCTGGTTTGCGTGAGCGGCACACCGGCTTTCTTGGCCGCGTCACCAATCCCTTTGGCCAGGGCTGCTGATTTCTCTTCAAGCTTCTTGTAGACCCCACGGGTTTTGAGCTGCTTGAGCGTTTCAATGCCGGCGGACACTGCTAACGGATTTCCCGACAACGTCCCCGCCTGGTAGACCGGCCCCAACGGCGCGATCAGAGCCATGATCTCTTTTCGCCCTCCGTAGGCGCCGACCGGCAATCCTCCGCCGATGATTTTCCCCAGCACTGTCAGATCCGGAGTAATGCCGTAGAGCATTTGGGCTCCGCCGTAGGCCACACGAAAGCCGGAGATGACCTCGTCGAAAATCAGGAGGATCTCGTTTTCAGCGGTGAGTCGACGGAGTGACACAAGGAATTCCGGCGCCGGCGGCACGACGCCCATGTTCGCTGCGATCGGTTCCAACATAATGCAGGCCAACGTGTTCCGATGTTCCTTGACGATCTGTTGAACCGCTCGGACGTCGTTATACGGGACGGTCAAGGTGTGCTTTGCAAAATCAGCCGGAACTCCAAGCGAATCCGGGATCCCCAGCGTGGCCAGACCCGAACCGGCCTTCGCCAGCAAATAATCGCTATGGCCGTGATAGCACCCTTCAAATTTCAGAATACTGTCCCGCTTCGTAAAGCCCCGCGCGACACGAATCGCGCTCATGACCGCCTCGGTGCCGGAGCTCACGAGTCGGACCTTTTCCATCGATGGGAAGGCGTCGCGGATCATGCGGGCGAGTATGACTTCCAGTTCGGTCGGCGCGCCGTAACTGGTTCCGTTTGCGGCAGCCTTTTTGATCGTGCTGATGACCGATGGGGCGGCATGACCCAAAATCATCGGGCCCCATGACAGGACATAGTCGATGTAGGCATTCCCATCGACGTCGTAGAGGCGGGCGCCTTTGGCGCGCTTGATAAACCGGGGTTGGCCTCCGACGGAGCGAAAGGCCCGCACCGGACTATTCACGCCCCCAGGGATCAATTGCTGTGCGTCGGCAAACAGCTTGGCGGAACGAGTGGTTTTCATAATGGGGGCGCACAGTACCACGCAGTCGAGCCTCGGTCAAGAAAGATGAGGTTCATGTAGCGTAATCAAGCGACTGGGGCCAAAAAGTGTCTGAAGA
>VBOL01000306.1 GCA_005887945.1 Nitrospirota bacterium | reverse complement strand
AGGTCCCGGGTATGCGATGTAGGCCTGGCAGGCGAATGTACGAGTGCAAGACCTGACCATTTCTAGGGACCCTTTCTGGGAGAAGGTTCGCGCCAAACTGAACCGACCGTAACGACGAGTTTCGACCGCTCAATTCACACGCAAGTCGTGCGAAATTGCCGACTGAGTGATATTGTGGGTCGCAAGATGTATGCTTGGGTATCAACGGTGGACTATTCCCCACAACGCAGGTTCTCATCCACTCGTCTTCGACGGGAGAGTGTCCTTTTTCTGCTCTCCCTTTTCCACCGCCTCGGATCATGACCCTTCAGACCAAAGACAAGAAACAGGCTATCCGCGACCACTTTAATCGGCTCGCAAGTCGTCGTGCATACTGGCAACAGAAGTCCGGCGTGTATTACGAGGATCAGGCGCGCTATTACAAGTTTCTCGTACCCGAAGGGATGCGTGTGTTGGAGGTGGGATCGAGTTTGGGGAATTTGCTCGCTGCGGTCAAGCCTGCTCGAGGCGTCGGCGTCGAACTCAGCGAGGAGATGGTCAACGAGGCATCTCGGCTGCATCCTAAGTTGGAGTTTCGAGTGGGTGACGCGGAGACCTTGTCCCTGCACGAAACCTTCGACGTGATCATTATGGCCGATGTGATCGGTCACCTGCTCGATGTCGAGGCTGCCTTCAAGCGGTTGCACCACGTCTGCACGCCTGAGACCCGGATCATTGTGTCCTACTTCAACTATCTCTGGGAACCCGTTCTGCGGTTGGGTGAAACAATCGGCATGAAAATGCCCCAGCGGGAACAGAGCTGGCTGTCGCCGGCCGACATTGCCAACCTGCTGCACTTGGCAGACTTTGAAGTGGTGAAGACGGAGCAACGGCTGTTGCTGCCGAAGGGCATCCCACTGCTGTCCGTACTGTTCAATAGATTCACGGCGTATCTTCCATTTCTGAGCAAGCTGTGTCTGTGCCACTACGTGGTAGCCCGTCCACGCGTGAGGAAGGCGGCGCGTGCGTACTCTTCTACGATTGTGATTCCCTGCCGCAACGAACGGGGAAACATTGAAGCCGCTGTGCAGAGGATCCCTCCGTTTGGTGAACACCAAGAGGTTATTTTTGTCGATGGGCATTCGACCGATGGGACTACGGATGAAATTCGGCGTGCCATGGCGGCGTATCCGGGCAAGGACATCAAGATGTTGGTGCAAGACGGGATAGGGAAAGGCGATGCGGTGCGCAAAGGATTCGCGCAGGCCAAAGGGGATATTCTCATGATCCTTGATGCAGATCTGACCATGCCCCCGGAGGATCTCCCGAAGTTTTACGACGCGATCGCGAGCGGCAAAGGAGAATTTATCAACGGCTGTCGCCTTGTCTATCCTATGAAGTCACAGGCCATGCGCGTGCTCAATCTCATCGGGAATAAATTCTTCAGTATGGCGTTTTCCTGGCTGCTGAATCAGCGGATCAAAGATACGCTCTGTGGAACTAAGGTCCTCTTCCGGCGAGATTATGATCGCTTGGTGGCCAATCGGCAGTATTTTGGAGACTTCGATCCCTTCGGGGATTTCGATTTGTTGTTCGGCGCGTCGAAGCTCAATCTTCATATCGTTGAAATTCCCATCCGATATCAGGATCGGACCTACGGGACCACCAACATCCAACGATTTGCCCACGGCTGGCTGTTGCTCAAGATGACCATCTATGGATTCTTTCGATTGAAGGCCGTGTGATGTCCGATGTCGTCCTGCATCGACATCGCGAAGTCTGGAAGCAGAAGCCGGTGCTTCGCCAGCTCTATGCGGAGTGGTATCGGGATATTGTGAGTTGGTTAGTTCCCGGTCGGACGATCGAAGTGGGCGGTGGGACGGGAAACCTGAAGGAATATGCTTCAGGGGTCTACTGTACCGACATCATTCGTCTTCCCTGGTTGGATGGGGTGACGGATGCGCAGCGGCTGCCGTTTCAGTCCGGTTCTCTTGCTAACCTCGTCCTGTTCGATGCGCTGCACCACATCGAAAACGTCTCGCTGTTCTTCGATGAAGCTCTGCGCACGCTCAAAGCAGGTGGGCGTGTCATCATCATGGACCCGTACATCTCCTGGGTCTCCTGGCCGATCTATAGATTCCTGCATTCAGAGCCCGTGGATTTTGCACAGAACCCGCTGATTCTCAGGACTTCACGGCCAGGTCGTCAGCCGTTTGATTCCAACCAAGCCATCTCGACTATTCTGTTTGAGAAGGAGTTGACTCGGTTCCAATCCCGCTATCCCCAATTCGCTGTTCGATCTGTACGGCGCATCGCCTTCTTCGCCTATCCATTGAGCGGAGGATTTGAACATCCATCGCTCATGCCGACATGGCTGGTCGCTTCGATGCTTAACCTGGAACAGAAGTTGGAAGGGTTGGGATGGCTGTTCGCGTTTCGAATGTTCGTTGTGTTGGAGCGTCAATTATAGAACGAATTTCTATCTGAGGGATGTTTCTGCATGGTCCAGGTAGAAGGCTTGCACGCATCTAGTTGGCCACTTATAATGCCCACAGTAGTCTTCAATTTATCCTTTAACTGTGCGGAGGAACCGTAGCTGCAATGAGTGAACGGACATTAGCGATTATCAAGCCTGATGCAGTGAAGAAGAACACGATCGGCGACATTATTGCCCGCTATGACAAAGCTGGTCTGAGACCTGTGGCCATACGCATGATGAAGCTTTCAAAATCGACAGCTGAGGGGTTTTACGCGGTGCATAAGGCCCGCCCGTTTTTCGATAGCCTCTCCACGTTCATGTCGTCCGGTCCCGTCGTGGTGCTGGTCCTGCAGGGTGACAACGCGATCAAGAAGAATCGGGAGCTGATGGGGGCGACCGATCCGGCCAAGGCGGAGGCGGGCACTATTCGCAAGGCACATGGGGCGAATATCGAATTTAACGCTGTGCATGGATCCGATTCGTCGGAGACCGCCAAGTTCGAGATTGGATACTTCTTCCCCGAAATGGATCTCGTTGGATAAGGACGCCTGTCGGCAGGCGTGAACGGCTGTGCTTGTTCCCGTTCATCGTTGGCCGGTTACCTTGAGATGGATTTCCTGTGTGCTGCTCTTGGTTCTTCCGGGGTGCGTCGATCTGGCGCCACGGTTCCCTCCTTCGGTGCCGCCTGCCACCCCGGGTGTCGATCCGGCACTGGATGCCCAGAGGCGGCTCCTTGAGTCCGCCTATCGTGCTTTTGCGCAAGAGCGCTATCCACTCGCGAGTGCACTGCTCCAACGATTTGTTGTTTCCAATCCCGATTCTCCCAGGCTGAGTGAAGCTCGTTGGTGGCTCGCGCGTTCGTATGAGGAGCGCGGGGAACTCCCGTCCGCACTGTCTGCCTATCGCGCCTTGGTCGGGGAGGCACCGCAATCCATCCCGCGAGCCGGCAGTTATGAATTTCACGCCCTCAATCGATTGGACAAATTTCGCCGGAGTCTCGGCCCATCATCCTTGTTGGAACGGAGGCAGATTGCGCTCTGGCTGACGAGCGCGGAGTGGCTTACGATTCCTGATGTCGGGCTATGGATTGCGCAACTCGCTGACGCAGGAGTGACGGCGTTGATTGTCGAGGCGGGATCTCTTTCTCGTGAGACGATGCAGTCAGGCCCCATGGGGGTGTACTTTCAGACCTCAAAGGTCCCAGTCGTCGAGGATCGTTTTAAGGTTATTGTGCCGACAGCTCATGCCAAAGGGATGGCGGTGTTGGCGTCGCTCAATCTGCATGAGCCTGGATGGATGGCGGTGAATCCTGAGTGGGGCATCGTCATGGCCAACGGGACAGACCAGGTGTTGCAGCCGGTCGGACATGTCGATGTGCTCCATCCTGATTATCAGCGTTTCGTCGGTGAGGTGGCACAGGATTTGTTGCGCACAGACATCGACGGGCTGGTGGTTGGGGCGAGGAGGACCAAGGGATTTGCCGAGGAATGGAGCCCGACATCGCGACGGATGTTCGAAGGGATCTTTGGGCCTTCATTCGACAGCCACGATCAGTCTGTCGCACCAGACGCATGGCGCTGGGCCGGGTGGAAGACGAGGAC
>VBOL01000304.1 GCA_005887945.1 Nitrospirota bacterium | reverse complement strand
ACCCGATGCCACCATGGACCACAGCAACCTGCCAGACCCCGTCAGTGACCGGCTCTTGGCACTCGAGCAGGAGTTGATCGAACTGCGCAAGAAATTGGAGAATCAGGACTCCTCCCGCCTGTTCTAGCCTGAGTTCCGCGACCATAGCTGTAGCCTGGTTTTCTCAAGCCCTGAAAGGAAGTGCGTCTTCTTTGTGAGATGGTCGGTGTTGAGGAAGGACGACGCGGTCCAGGCGGACCGCGTCGGATGATGAGATAACGAGTTAGTTAGACAGACACGTACTCATAAATTTCTTCCGTTCATCGCCCCTGAGGCTCTTTACGCCTGCTTCTTTATTGCAAGATTTCATCTTGTTCTGCTGAGTCCCACCCACCTTCGCCGGCTTTGCGTAGAGGCATTCTTTCATAAATGCCTTCCGCTCATCGCCCTTCCCTTCTTCCAATCCTTTGTCGTTCGCTTGGGCGTTGCAGGCCGCCATCTTGCTTTGCTTAGCGGGCGCCGCCATGGCAAACGGCGCGATGTACAGCCCAGATACAAAGAGGGATACAACCACAATGCCGGCTGTCTTCGTCATATGCATCTACTTTGGTGAGAGTGGGGGGATAGAAGAACACGCATAGTATACCAAAATATCTCTGGTGTGTCTCTTGGAATTTTCGCTATCATCCCTAGTAGATATTTGAAGCGCAATTGTGTGTCATCTGGAAGCCGCGCGAGACATGCGAGAACCGGCTGGTGTCTCTTGTTTATTTGGTCTGTTTGGTTTGTTTGGTTGAACTAGACCAACCAGATGAACGAAACAAACCAGATAAACCAGATCAACCCGTCCTGCATTTCCTGCTCGTCGCGCTTCACGCGTCACGGCCTGTGCCGCCGGCGGACTGTTTCAGCAACAGCTAGTCGTAGTCCACGCGCATGAGACAGAGTCCGTGAGGAGGGGCGGTCTGGCCTGCTGCAGACCGATCCCGAGCCCGCAGGATCTCTGTGAGACTGTCGGGAGTCCGTTTACCCAGCCCCACTTCGACCACCGTTCCAACCATCGCGCGGACCATGTGCTTCAGAAACCGGTCGGCGTAGACGTCGATGAGGATCTGGTCGTCGTGGCGGATGACAGTGAGTCGTTGCAGATGGCAGATGGGATTGCTGCTGTCCGTGAGGCTTCCTTCGAAGGAAGAAAAGTCCTGTGACCCCATCAGCTTCGCTGCCGACTGTTGCATGGCAACCTCATTCAGCGGCCTATAGATGTGCCACACGAATGCGCGATCGACGGTGGGGCGGGCCGGACGGTGGAGGATCCGATAGGTATAGAGCTTGCCTCGTGCATCGTGTTGGGCATGAAAACGGTCGTCCATGAGGGCGGAGGATCGAACGGCAATGTCTTTTGGTAGCACGGCATTGAGCGCCCGCATCCAGTTGGACGCGGGCCAAGCCCGGTTTGTGCGAAAGCTCGCGACTTGTCCGAGCGCATGCACGCCGGAGTCTGTGCGGCCTGCGCCGATGACGGATACCGTGGTCTGGCTGACCTGGTGGATGGCTCGTTCGATGGCCTCTTGGATCGTGGGGTGATCGGGCTGGCGCTGCCACCCGGCGTAGCAGGTCCCATCGTATTCCAAGACTAACTTGACCGTTGACATCGACGTAGGGGATAGAACAGTGCGGAGGTCATCGCGCGGCGAGTTTCGCAGAGGCGAGGAAGGTGTTGACGCCTTCCATGAGTGCTTCTGCCACGCGCGTGGTGAAGCGGCCGGTTCGGAGCATGTCTTCTTCATCAGAGTTCGAGATATAGGCAATCTCAGCCAGTATGCTGGGCATGCTGGTGAAGCGGAGCACGTAGAAGGGCGCGGTTTTCACCCCATGGTCCACCAGGGAGTAGTGGTCGTTCAGGTTGGTCACCATGGCTTCCTTGGCGGTCCAGGCGAGTTCGAGAGATGCTTCGATCTTCTTTGCCGTCAGGAGATCTGCGACGAGATATTCCCATCCCACGCCGGTGCTGTTGAGAGGGGTTCCATTTTCACGGGCCGCCACTTCGAGCGCCCGTTGATCCTTGGCCTCTCCGAAGTGGTAGATTTCAATTCCCTTCACGGAGCGTTGTGGGTGTGAATTCACATGGATCGACACGAAGAGATCCGCCTCCTGCCCATTGGCAAACTTCGCCCGGTCTTCCAACTCGACAAACTCGTCCCGGTAACGGGTCATGAGGACGCGGACTCCCGGCTGCTTGCTCAAGAGATCGCGCAGTTTCAACGCGACCTTCAGCGTAATGTCTTTTTCTTCCGTCCCACGCTGCCCACGTGCCCCAGGGTCTTTCCCGCCGTGCCCTGGATCGATCACAATGGTCTTAAATGACTTGGCTCGCGGTTGAGCAGGCTGCGGGGGAGTGGGGAGTGGAAGTCCTAGGCCAGGTGTTGATTCAATAGGCGGAGCTGTCAGGGGCTCCCTGGAAGGCACCACATCGATGACAAGCCGAGGGGGATTTGCCAACGTGAGAACCTTATAGCTTTTAAATGAGCCAGTTGGGAGAGACACCTCGACAGATCGTTCAGTGCGCTGGGTGATGACAAAGGACTTGGCAATCCTAGCAGCTGTGAGTTTCGTCTTGGCAGATTGGCTCAAGGTGACGTTAGGAATTTCGATGGTTACCCCCTCGGCCTGGAGTTGGGGATGTTTGCTGGGGTGGGCCTTCGCGTCGAGATCGAGCACGAGCCTCGTCAACCCCGGCGAGCTGGCCGTCCGGAGGTTCTGTATCGTCGTCAGGCCGAGCGCAGTGGGAGACATGCGTATACGGGAGGCGTGAGACCGCTTGGACTTGGCCGGAGACTCCTGACGAGCCGCGCTCGTTGCCGCACATGCCTGGCCGACGTGAAACGGATTGAGGGCATGGCCAGGGAGGTCGAAGAGTCCGACCAGGAAGGTGAGGGTAAGGATGCGCCACAGGGCTGATCGCATGGGTGTTCACTGCGTGTGATGGGATATAGAGTTTTTTCTCAGATGTTTGTGTCGTTGTCAAGAGGATTGGCCGTACGAACGCCTGACGGAACCGATTGACAGTAGGCGGTGGGAGCAGTAGGGTCTCTAGCAGAATGCTGAAAAAGTCCGCCAGCGCCACAGGCTGCGGCGTGTGAAGTGCGAGACATGCGAGAAAGGCGCGACGTGGACAGATTGGATTCCCACTTCGTCTCGCTTGTCCCGCCAGTCTCGCTCAGCTATCCTGCGTGGCGTACTCCTGTCGTTTAGGACGTGCGAAAGATCGAAGTTCTCGCGTATCAAAATATTTTTTCGGGAGTCTGCTGGTCATGGCCCTTCACCTCATCGTCGATGGCTACAATCTCTTGGCTCAGACGGGCCGGATCGGTGCAGGGACAAGCCTACATTCCGAGATGGCGCGCGAGGCCTTGTTGCGTGACCTCGCGGCGTATCGTCAACGAAAATCCCATGTGATCACGGTGGTCTTTGATGGGTGGCAACAGGGGTGGGGTACGGAACAGAGGGAGCATCGGCTCGGTCTTCAGATTATCTTCTCTCGACGGGGAGAAAAAGCCGATCAGGTGATTCAACGTCTGACTGCCGAATTCGGGTCCGCCTGCGCTGTGGTGAGTTCCGATCGTGAGATTATCGACTTTGCGAGGGCGCAGGGAGCCTTTGTGATGAAGGCTCAGGAGTTTGTAGGGAAACTGCACGAGGGACTGAACCCGACTGGGGTATCGGCATACAAAGAACTGGATACGGGTGAGGATCTTCGACCGAAGCGAGGTTCGGAGAAGCGCGGGAATCCTCGGAAATTGCCCAAGGCGTTGCGGCAGCGCAGCCGGCAGCTCAAGCGATTTTAGGAGGATGCTGAAAAAGTCCGCCAGCATCGTTCTCGCATCGCTCAGAGGCTCACCGTAGGCCCAGAGTACGATTTGCCTCTTCGCTCGCTGCGGCCTTGCCGAACGGCCTTTTTGAGCATCCTCCAGAAAACTCCCGCATCACCCCAGAGGCATGAGCTTCTGATTTTCCGCGGGTTCAACCAGCCTATCGCAGCCTACTAAAGAGTTGTTTTGCGTTTCGCGTCGTGAGCCTGCCGATCGTCTCGACTGACATCTCAGACTCGCCGGCTCGAATGGTGGCGAGTTGTTGTGCGACGTGGGTGACGTAAGCCGGTTCATTCCGCTTGCCGCGGTGAGGCACCGGCGTGAGGTACGGGCAATCGGTTTCGATAAGGAGTCGATCGAGCGGAACCGTCTTGGCAATCTCGCGCAGCATCGTGGCATTCTGGAAGGTCAAGATCCCGGAGAACGAGAGATAGAATCCTAAGTCCAGCGCATCCTTCGCCAGCCACGCATTCCCTGAGAAGCAGTGAAACACCCCGCCGATTTCAGACGCGCGTTCCTCTTTCAAAATTGTAATCGTATCGTCTTGGGCCTCTCGTGTGTGAATGATCACCGGAAGATTCAGTTCGCGTGCGAGCTGGATCTGCTCTCGGAATCGCTCGCGCTGTTCTTTCGGTGACGAATGATTGTAGTGGTAGTCGAGGCCGATCTCGCCGTAGGCGACCACCTTTTTGTTCTGTGCCAGCCGACGGAATTCGTCGTACCAGCTATCGAGGATATGCTTCACTTCATGTGGATGGACGCCGATGGAGGCATAGACGAACGGGTGTTGCTCCGCCAGTGCGACCGCCGCCCGGCTAGTCGCCAGATCGCAGCCGATGGTGACAAAGGCTTCGACACCGGCTTCCCGGGCGCGCGCAATCATCGCCTCGCGGTCTTCGTTGTAGCGGGCGTCATCGAGATGCGTATGGGTGTCGAAGAGCATGCGGGTCTCTTGGTAGGGGGTCGATCACGGTGAAGACCGAGGTTCTTCTAGCAGGCTGCGGAAAAACCTAGCCGCGCGAGACAGGTGGGACGAGCGAGACGAGGTGGGAATCCAATCTGTCCACGTCGCGCCTTTCTCGCATGTCTCGCGCTTCACGCGCCACAGTCTGTGGCGCTGGCGGACTGTTTCAGCATCCTGCTAGACGGACTTGGTCACGATCATGTCCGCCAGTTCGCCGAGCAGAGCTTCGGTTTCTTCCCAGCCGAGACAGGCATCGGTGATGGAGACGCCGTGGGCCAGTGCTTTCCCCTGCTGCCAGGTCTGTTTGCCAGGATTCAGGTTGCTTTCGAGCATGAGTCCCACGATGGATTGGCGGCCGTCGCGGAATTGGCGGACGACTTCGCGCGCGACCAAACCCTGGCGCCGATGATCTTTACCGGAGTTGTCATGCGAACAGTCGATCATGATGGGACGAACGATGCCATCGCTCGCTACAATGGCCTCCGCACGTGCCACGTGTTCGGCTTCATAGTTGGTTTTACCGCCACCGCCCCTGAGCACGATATGGCGATCAGGGTTTCCCATGGTCTTGATGATGGAGGTGAGCCCATCGGCGTTGATGCCCAGAAAATGATGAGGCTGCTTCGCGGCGACCATCGCATTCCAGGCCACCTCAAGATTGCCTTCTGTGCCGTTCTTGAAGCCAACCGGCATAGACAGCCCGCTGGCCATTTCCCGGTGCGGCTGGCTCTCGGTGGTGCGGGCCCCGATGGCGACCCAACTCCAGAGATCGGCGATGTATTGGGGGGACACCGGGTCTAAGGCTTCAGCCGCGCAGGGGATCCCGCGTTTGTTGATGTTGAGCAGAATCGTCCGGGCCAACTCCAGGCCCGTTCCAATATCGCAGGTGCCGTCCAGATGCGGATCGTTGATGAGCCCCTTCCACCCAACCGTGGTGCGGGGTTTTTCAAAGTAGGTGCGCATGATGATGAGCAATCGGTCGCGCAACGCATCGGCCACTGGTTTCAATCGGTCGGTGTACTCATAGGCAGCTTCAGGATCATGGATCGAACAGGGTCCGACGATCACCAGCAGGCGCTCACGGTCTTGGCCGTGCAGAATGCGACGAATGGCATCCCTGGTTTCAACTACGAGTGCGGCGGCTTGGTCGGTAATCGGCAGTTTTGACTTAATCGTTCGCGGCGAGGGCAGCGGCTTGATTTCTATGATGTGCTGGTTATCGAGTGGTCTCTGCATAGTCCTGCCCTTTCACCTTGGAGTCGCCTTCTTGAGTATACTCCGAGAAAGCGATTCGCTCCTAAAACACAAGAAACATAGCCAATTTCGAGAGAAATGTCTACCGAAGTGGGGGCAGGAGATGGCAGAGGTTTTCCGTGACTCTCCCGTGCATTGTGTTTGACAAGCCTCGAACATCCATGCTACGTAGCGTTTCCTTACTAGGAGCCTGTCCGACATTGCCGTTCGCCGCAGTTGAAAGGTCAATGTCGGACAGGCTCCCAGGCTGCTTGATTAAGTCGATAAACCGGGCGAAATCATTCATGAACAGCACGATCGCCAGCCGGCGCGTTCTACGGTTGCTGCAGTGCAGCGTCGCCGCCGGCCTTATTCTGCTGTTGCTCGCCATTGCTCCGTTTGCCGTTGCCCAGGACGTGCACCATGAGCTGGCCGCAGCCGATACGGATGGGCATGAGCACTCGGATACGGACATCTGTCAATGGGTTCAACACCATACAGCCGGCTCTCTCGATGGTGATGTTTCCCCTCTGAGCGTCTGCGATCTTGTCCGCAATCAGGATCCCCCGGTCGAATCAGTTTTACTCTCGGTCGATCTCTCGGTTGTCGGTCCTTCCCGCGCACCTCCCTGCTCATAACCACCTGAACTGCTTGCAATATGCGCTGCTGCGCTGGTGGACACGGTCCACGGAAAGCTAGCGCACGCATCATTCATGTTGTATTGAGCTGCAGAGGAAGCGATGTTACGTACTATTCCTGTTGGTCTGTGGATTGGACTCATAAGCATTCTCGCTGTGGTGATTTCATGTGTGTCCGGCGCAGGCGACGCTGTCTATGCGGCGGACAACGAAACCCGCACGATCGCCGGCCTGGTTCAGAGTCAGGATCTCCGCCGGGTGGATCAAGCCATCGTGCAGGTGCGCGATCAGGAAGGCAACGTCGTGACGCAGGGGGTCACGAACCAGGCTGGGGAATTCACCGTGACGGTCCCGCAAGAGGGCACGTATTCCGTCAGTGCGGTTCAGGATACCTATAAGAGCGAATTCGTGGTGGTGAACATCGGTATGGAGCGGGCGGCTTCAGTGGTCCTCACCCTGGCAGTAACAAAAGAAATTGCATTGGAGATTATATCTCCCTTGCCGGCGATCCAATATAGGGCCTCAAGCGAGACATACCAATTGAGCCGGAAGGACGTCGAGATCCTCCCACGAGGCAACAATAACACCGTCGCTCAGGTGTTACAGACGATTCCGAGTGTGGTGTATGGGGCCTTGGGGGAAACCCATATCCGTCAGGACCACGCCAATCAGCAGTTCCGGATCGATGGGGTGCCGATTCCGGAAGGGGTAAGCGCGACCTTCACCGACGTGATTTCGCCCCGTATGTGGGAGCGTGCGGATATTATCCTCGGAGGCATGGAGGCCCAGTACGGCAACAAGACGGCTCTCGTGGTCGATATCACCAGCAAGAGCGGGACGCGCCCCCCGTTTGGCTCGGTCCAAATGTTTGGCGGCTCAAACCAGACGGTGAACCCCTCGTTCGAGTACGGCGGCACGGTCGGCGAGAAGTTCCGCTACTATGCCCTCAACAGCTTTACGTCGACCAATCGGGGCATCGAGCCGCCGACGCTCGGGCATTCGGTCTTTCACGATCAGAGCGAGCGCAATCAAACCTATCTGCGAGGGGACTATCAGCACGACAACCGCAACAGCTTGAGCTGGGTGTTCTTGAACGCGGTGGCGAAGTATCAGATTCCGACTCTCCCGGGCTTGGCAGTGAACCAAGATGTGCTGCCCCTCCTTCAGGCGCAGGACCCCACATTCTCACCCGCGGCCTCCCAGGCGGCGAACCAGAACCAGAAGGAGAATTCTCAATACACCCACCTGGTCTGGCGCCATGACGTGGACGCCGAAAACTTTTTCCAGCTCGCCGGCTTTCTGCGGAATTCGCAAGCGACCTTCACCACCGACCCGTTCAACACGCTGGCCTATGTGCCCGAAGAGCAGACGGCGAATCAGACGCGAACGGCGTACTCACTCGGGACACGACTCGATTACACCTGGACTCCCGACACACAGCATCTCGTGAAGACCGGGTTCCAGTTCCAGTACACGAACGCGCAGAATCAATTCCAGTTGTTTGACTTCGCACGAGACCCGGTGACGGGGCTCCCGGTGGGACCGGTGATGACCCAAACGGCGGCCAATACCAACGTGCAGAAGCGCGAGGAGGCGTGGGTCCAAGATCAATGGAGCCCGACCGACCATTGGACCCTCAACCTTGGTGTGCGGTATGACCAGATTCAAAGCTTCTACGATGAAGGGCAGATCAGTCCACGCCTCGGCGTCACGTACAAGGTGAATCAGTCGAACGTCTTTCATGCCAATTATAGCCGGCTGTTCACGCCGCCGAATGTCGAGCAGATTGCGTTTAGCAAGGTGAATCTCCAGGGAACAACAGCCCAACCCCATGACCAGACCGGACTCAGCCCCAGGGCGGAGCGCTCCAACTATTTCGAAGTGGGCAGTTATCACGCGCTGACCAACTGGGCCACTGTGGAGCTGGCAGCCTATTACAAACGGAGTCATTTCCAGTCCGATGCAGGGCAATTTGGAACGACCCCGATGCTGAACTTTTTTGCCTTTCAGTGGGGCTATCAAATGGGCATTGACGGCGCCCTTAAAATGCAAATCACCGACGACTTCAGTGCGCGTGGCAACGTGGCATGGGGCCGGTGCAAGGCCAACGGGTTGCAGTCGGGGAATTACCTGCTGGACACGAAGGAGATTACGGACATCAATACTGCGGGCGGCGTATTCTGCGACCACTCGCAGACAATCACCAGTTCAGCGGTGGCGGCCTATCGGTTCCAAGAGCGGACCACCATTTCGGGCACGATGCTCTATGGTTCAGGCCTGCGGACCGCGGCAAGCGAAGATGCGTTCACCAACTCTTCGCACTTCCAGTCATGGACCACCTACAATGCCTCAATTACCCATGTATTCACTCTGCCTTGGGGTAAACAAAAGATGCTGGTTGGATTCGATGCCATCAATTTGCTCGACCAGAAGTACTTTTATAACACCGGTGAAGGGAGTATCGGTCTAGGGATTGCGCACGCGGGGACGCCGAGGTCGTATTTCTTTCGTGCGCAATGGTTCTTCTGATATAAGATCCGACATGGACTCGATTTTCGACAAAGTGGCGAGCGCGAGCCGACGTACGGCTCTTTGGGTTGCTTTCAGTGTCTGTCTATGGCCGGCCATAGCATTCGCGGTGGCCGGCGATGAGGCCACGCATGAGGACGACCACCGGGAAGATGTGTTGGAGTTGCCCGAGGTCCATGTCCATGGCCTGCCGCTCAATAAGGATCAACAGCTTGGACCGGTTTCCAAAGCCACACCCTGGCCGGCCATTCCCCCTGGATTGGACGGCAAAGAACTCGATGATTGGATGAAAGTGCGCATGTTGGTCTCCAAGGATGCGAAAGTGACGGTGGTGGTCTTGGAGCCGGCCAAGCATCGGGAACTTACCATCGCCGGCATGACTGCGTTGAATAAATGGACCTTCGAGCCCCAGTTGAGAGGCGATGAGCCGATAGATGGGGAACTCACCGTGCGCATCCACTTCCGCACGCGCTGATAACAAGAGCCGACGGCGTATGGCATATCGCTGACTATACGGGCCAACCAGACAGACCAAACAAACCAGATAGACCAGACGGACTAGATAGACCATTTTCCACTGTTGACGGTTGACGAATGACGGGTGACACTTTATCGTCATCCACATGAGTTGGGACGAATCTCTCTTTCGCGCTATCAATGGGTTCGCCGGGCAGTCGGCCTGGTTAGACGGACTAGCGCTCAATCTCTCCACATCAAGTCTGTTGTGGGTTCCGGGCATCGTGCTTGCCGGCTTTTGGCTGTGGTTGTCCAGACGGGAGGCCCTGCTGGGGGCGCCAGTCCTGGCTGCGACGATTGGGATTGCCGATTTTCTTGGCGCGCGCCTGAAGGATCTGATCGCGCGGCCGCGCCCCTGTTCGTCGCTAATAGATATTCAGCAAGTGGAAGCCGCTTGCGGAAAAGTGTTCAGCTTCCCCTCAAACCACGCGATCAATACCGCGGTGGCCGCTGCGTTCTTGCAGGTCCTCTATCCTCGTTCGGGCTGGGTGAGTTGGCCTTTGGTCGGACTGATCGGTCTGTCGCGTGTGTATATCGGG
>VBOL01000303.1 GCA_005887945.1 Nitrospirota bacterium | reverse complement strand
CTCCTTCGCGCAGGAGCTCTTCGGTTTGTCAGCGAAACCACCCGTGCCGGCGTCCCTTCCGACCCGAAGGCGCCTGTGTCGACCGCAGGCAAAGTGACATATAGACTGACGCCCCTTCACGCGATGTGTCAACCCTACGAAAGAAGGGGTACATGTTTCTACGGTGATCTTGGAACGTTGTAGCATTAACCTGGACGACAGAGCTTTAAAAGATGGATTGGAGAGAGTGGATTGCAGATTCGCAGCCTGTGTCTCACGCTGGTGTTACAAATGCCCCGATTCATCGTGTTGACCTGCGGTTTGTTAGTGTGCTGTCTCCATGAATCACCTGAAAAACCAAATCCTTATGAGGCTCTATTACGTACCACGAGCTACGTGTTGTGACCTCCTTCCCCGCTCGTTACACCAGGGCCAATGAAGTTAACTCCTGTGCGGCCTGGGCCCTGTCTTGATGGTGTTTGATGAACTCCATGGGCGTCATATCCCCAATGGTGCTGTGTGTCCGCTCCTCATTATATTCTCTGCGCCAGGCGTCAATCACGACCGGGGCCTCCTGCACTGTCAGAAACCAGTGCTCGTTCACGCACTCATCCCGAAACTTGCCGTTGCAACTCTCAATAAATGCATTTGGGACCGGCTTCCCCGGTTGGATGAAATGCAGCGTGACCCTATGCTGATCGGCCCACGCGTCCAAGGCGTTCCCTGCGAACTCCGGTCCATGGTCCAGCATCAAGACTTCCGGCATGGGCCGTCTGGCAAAGACTCGATCGAGAATTCGGCAGACTCGCTCCCCACCAATCGAGCCATCCACTTCTCTCACGGGCACCTCTTTCGAGGACGGATCGGTCATCGTCAAGCACGTGAACCGCCGGCCATGGGCTAGCCGGTCATGGACAAAGTCCATCGCATACCAGAGCCCCGGACGGGTGGGCATCGGAAGCGCGATGCGAGGGACGGACGTGGATTGCTTCCGCGCCCGGCGGCGCAACGCGAGCCCTTCCTCCCGATAGATCCGCTCGACCTTCTTGTGATTCACTCTCCCCCCTTCCCGCCGCAACCGCACATAGATCCGGGGGCAGCCGTAGCGTCGCTTAGTCTCGGCGATTTCTCGCATCCTCACCCGGAGCCCCGGGTCGTCTGATCGGCGACTCCGGTAGCGCAGCGTGTTCCGATCCAGCGCCACGAACCGACACACCCGTCGCTGGCTCAGCCCAAAGTGTACCACCATCACCGTGGCGGCGGTCCGTTTCGCCTTGGGCCTGACCAGTGTTTTGCGGGGATCGCCTTCAGCGCCTGGATATCCAGCGCTTGCTCGGCCACCATCGGCTTCAATCGCCGGTTTTCTTCTTCCAGTTGGCGCAGTTTCTTCACCTCGCTGCCTTCCAGGCCCGCGTATTTCGTCCGCCACTTATAGAAGGTGGCATCCGAGATGCCGTGCTTCCGGCACAGGTCCTGAACACTGACCCCAGCCTGGGCCTCCTTTAACACGGCGATGATCGGCTCCTCCGTATGCCGTTTTCGAGTCATGGGCCTCCTCCTTTCGGCCCATCACAGCACAGTCGAGCTTCCTCGCCAATGGTGTAGTTTTCGGGGGAAGGTCAGGTATTCAGCGGTACTCCCAGCTGCTTCCTCGACCGATCGTCGAAATCACACAGAAGCTGTGGCGCTATGCATCCGAAACAGCCAGAC
Organism: Nitrospirota bacterium; assembly: GCA_005887945.1. Lineage (GTDB taxonomy): Bacteria > Nitrospirota > Nitrospiria > Nitrospirales > Nitrospiraceae > Palsa-1315. The sequence goes on along the minus strand of VBOL01000303.1, from coordinate 2,591 downwards.
ATTTGAGGGAGAGACGTGTAGTGAGCTTCGTGGTCGGAAAACGGGGACATTGTAGGTCTCGCATCGAGTCCCAATCGCGAGCCTATCGAGGGGAAAGGGAGGAGGGGAGAACTTAGCAGGCTGCGGAAAAGCTATTGTGGCACGGTAGAAACTCACCGGTTCGCACGTCGTCAAAGACAACCGGAGGACATCGTGCAGGATGCTCAAACAGTTCGTCCAGCAAGGCCGCAGCGAGTTATCACCTAATAAGGGGTGGCTGGGATGATCCCAACTGCGCGCGTCCAACGAGGGGAGTCCACGACCGCGCGTTGCGCGAGCACGGGGATCGTCCCAGCTACCCCGCCCCCTTTTTCAGCATCCTGTTATTGAATGCCCGCCTGGCGTTGCAGCCACCGGACATACTTCACGACCTGATCGACACCCTCTGGGGTGACGCCGTCGATCTTCGGCATGTCGCCGAACTCCCAATGGTGCGCCCTGACGCCGTTGGCTGCTGCCAGTTGGAAGGCCGGATCCCCGTGATGGTTCGGCTCGTAGATCTTATGCACTAACGGAGGTCCGTGGTCGGTTCCCGCCGCTTGTTTCCCATGACAGGCCGCACAGCTTGCGTTGAATGTGGTTTCGCCCACTTGGAACTCGGCCGGCACAGGACCAACCACGACCGCCTGTTTTGGTTGCGAGGAATCGCAGGCCACAAGCAGGCTCAGCCCCAGCAACCACACTCCGATCTGAGGTCGTGACGTCATCGGGATTTTCATGGAATCAGGACCGCTAGTTATCACAGCCTCAGGGTAGCTGTTTGGAAGCCTCAACTCGGGAGCACACCATATCACAAAGGGAGGTTCAAAATGAACGCGCCAGCCATGGGGCTCATCCCCTGCCACACTCCCAGGCGGAGTCCGCAGTCGAACGGTTTGGCCGAGGCGTTCTTTGGCAGCTTCAAGCGGGACTATGTCTATCAGGCGTGTCTCGAAACGGTGGAAGACTAGCGCGTCAACTCTTGGGGTGGATCGAACACTACAATCACCAGGCCCCGCACAGTGCCTTGGGGATGCAGTCGCCAGCCGAGTGCTATGCGGAGTGGTTGGTCAGAAACAAGACTCGACCTTTCCAAAATTAGGTGGGGCAGCACGGTAGGGGCGCAGCACGAAGGGCATAGGAGCCTCGCAAGGTGGCGTATTGTAGGTTGGTTCGTAACTAGGCGCAACAGCAGAAGGACAAAATGTAAATAAGTGGTAGAATTTTCTTGTGGACAATGCGTGGGCGCATTCATCAGAAAAAAGCCTGGTAGTGTTTTAGTGAGGGGGCGACAAACATGACGTACCTAATAAGCCTTTTTCTCACATGTGTCCTAGGATATGGGCTGATCCCGAGCATGACGGAGGCAACGGAAGCACACCAGCGGGCTGCCATTAGACTTGGGGGGAGGTACTGCTTTTTCCACACGATTGATTTAACGCAATCATTGACACGGGTGTCGGGGGTCGTAGAAGTGGATTTCGATTCGTTCCCGGGGCACGTGATTGTCGTTATGAAGGCGGGGAAAGTTAATCCAGATCATCTTCTTGGCGCGGTCCGACAAATCAAAGGAGATGGATACCATTGCACAGGGGAGTTTGAAGGCGAACCAGGCAAGCTTGAATACAACTAGGGTCCTATCCTTGCCTCGCAAGGCTAGGCCGTTTAATTGGGCGCGGTGTCGGCACTATTGCACAATTGTTGTGTGTATGTTTTGAATATAAGTATCGGACGTTGCCTGTCCCAGTGCTTTTGGCCCACCCAACACCTGCCATCCAATCCCACAAACCTCCCATCGTTGAAAGTATAGGGGGTAAATTCGTCATCAGTTGTCAGCCCATCAGGTTGTCGCGCTGACCTCATTTATAGATTTCGACCTTCACGCCATCCTTGAGATATTTGTCTGAGTTCTTACGAGCTGATTTTGGGACACCCTCTTGAGTCGGAGCGAATATCGCCAAAACCTTTTCCATGCTATCCCCTAGCTCCACCTGATCTGCAGTCGTCTCGTATTTGCTAATTGCAGAATCAATCATCATGCCGACACAGCCTGTCAAAACAAAAACTGCTGATAGCATAGCAATACGCCTAACCATTTTACCTCCAACAAGAATGCATGAGAGATTCCACACCGTGTATTGCCATTGGAACGAGTCAGCGTTGTGCGTGACGGCGCAGTGCATGGGGAACGGCGGTAGGGATGGAGGGTGAAGAGCATAGTGGCTTCGCAGGGAGGCGTATTGTAGGGGGGTTGCTAATTAAGGTGCAAGGGCCGCAGGCGGGGAATTGGTTGTATTTCAGCCCACAGGACCTCGTTGAGGATGCCACCGGAGGGGCGGTACAATATCCGTCACTATGGCCCTGTCCCTCTCTCCTTTGATCCGGTTCGGCACCTCCCCTGGACGTATCAAGGCTGGCAAGGCCAGGTCTACACACGGCAGTACCCCGAGAATAAGTTTGTTCAGGAGTGTCTGAGGGAGTATTGCCAGTATGAGTACCAGGGGGAGCCACTATTCAGGACCGTGGGGAACGACGCGACGTTCTACCGCCCACCGACCGCGAATCAACTCCGG
>VBOL01000302.1 GCA_005887945.1 Nitrospirota bacterium | reverse complement strand
TCGTCATTCCACGTTAGGCTATCTGAGCCCCGTGGAGTTTGAACAGCGGGCCGCTTACTCAACCAACGGTGTCCACTGAATCGGGGGAAGTCCACTGGTTGGTATGAACCCAGGTGAGTTGACTGGTCCCCTTGCCCAGTTCCAAGCCACGCGCTATTCGAAAGACGACACACGCAAGCTCATCCATGCACTCAACTCAGACGCAGGAGCGGCTTCCTTATCCACCGAGAAAGTTAACCGCTCCTTCGATGTCTGTTGGCCCAATCTTGAGAGCCGACTCGAACCGCTGCATCTTGAATCATTTAAGGATCTGATAGGAGATCCGCCAGGTCCTCGCGAGACCCAACGGGATTTGACAGCAGAGGAACTCAATATACTTCGTGTGATAGCAAACAATTCCGAAGGGCTCTCCCCAGACGAAGCGCAAGGGCTCGTTCCACTGCATACGCAGCATATCCAGCACATCATGGAAAGCCTTGAAGGAAAGGGGCTTCTTGACGTAGCTAACAATTATCTCGATGGCCCCTAATGGCATCTGTCGAGAGAGGGCCTTGCATTTCTCGTCAAGATGAACGTTTTGTGAGCTACCAACACACCTCCACGAGGCCATCCAGCCAGAAGTTCTACTTTCAGACTGTCTCAGTTTGGGGGAAGCTTACGAGCAGAACTCACTAGAATCCTTTCAAGGATCGGGATGAATTGGAAAGCCGGTTGGCGACGATGTTGGGCACTCGGGCGGTGACGGGGAACGGGGGAAAGGAAGCCCTGACGGTGGCCCAGTGGTCGCCCCTGGTGGACATTACGGAGGATGAGAAGGAATACCTCATCAGAGCCCGAGTTGCCGGACATGAAGAAAGAGGACGTGCGCCTCACGGTGGAGAACGAGGTCCTGGCGATTTCCGGCGAGCGGAAAATCGAGAAGGAAGAGAAGGGGAAAAAATATCATCGGGTCGAACGCGCCTATAGGAGCTTCGTGCGCAGCTTCTCCCTTCCGGAGGATGCGGGCGGGAGCAAGGTGTCTGCCAACTTCAAAGACGGGATGCTCCACGTGCATCTCCCGAAATCCGAAAAGGCGAAGCCGAAAGCCATCGAGATCAAGGTGCGCTAGTCGTCTAGTTATTGGGGGATGAGGAACGTCAGGGAAGGCGCCGTACACTGACACGAGGATGGAGCCTTCCTGACGCTCTGCCCCTCTGCTTCCGTTTTTACAACGTGGCATCCGACACCCAAAGAAGAGAGACTCCCATGCGGCAGTGGTATGAAAAATCCGCAGCACAGGGGAATGCCCACGGCCAGCTTCTTCTCGGGATATTGTCTGTGCAAGGAAAAGGAGTGCCCCACGATTACAAGAAGGCCTTGTTATGGATTCGTCTGGCCGTAGATCAAGGGCTGCATGACGCTCAGCATTTTCTTGGGCTCACGTACGAAAACGGGAAAGGCGTATCCCGGGACTTGATCCAGGCTCATAAGTGGTACATTCTAGCAGGAGTCAATGGGCTTGAGATCGCGGACACGGATCGTGATGCGATTGAAAAACAGATGACCCCCTCCCAGATCGCCGAGGCGTAACAGCTGGCGCGGGAGTGGAAGCCGAAAGGCAAATAAGCAACGAATACGCGAAACCATGTCCATCGAAGAGACGACGGTCTCCATTATGTGGGAGATTGCCTCGATTGTGGAGGTATTGGAGCGCAAAGGCCTCTGCACGAAGCAAGACCTCTACGAGATGATCACTGAGTTCCGCCGCAAGAATCCCTGTGCAAGCATCCCCGAAACCGCCATCCCTGAGCCGTACCTGTTGACGGAAACCGAGAACAAGATCATCGACGATATTCTTGAACTACTCAACAAAAATGGCCTGACCTCGCACCAGTCGCAAAACCTGTTGGAGCGATTGGGGCGAATTATTGAGATGGGACAGCGAGTGGCGAAGGGGACGACGTACTAACCAGGAGGCCCAGCCAGAGAGGATTACAGTCGAGGTCGGTCATCAGAAGTCCATCCCAAACATTAGTGACCACAAGTCGATGCCCGTTGCAGGACGCTGGTGCCCGGCACTCGGCATCCGCCATAAGTCGAGGGATAGCTCATACCTATCTTGCTTCACATAGGCCTGGGTGTCTTGTTCAAACGCACTACTGAGCGGACGGATAGGGGTGTCTCTGAACGCATACGGACGCTCCAGGCCTGTGCGGACCGATGTCTCGCACGGTGTCAAGAGACTCATGGCAAACATTAAAGACAGTAAACAGGTCATGATTATTCGCTTGGATTATTGACCCAATCAATCTTCGGCAGGAGAGCACCGCACACCGCTTCTTCCAACGTCTGAATACGTGCGTTCTTCTTTCCCAACTCTGTCAAAAGTACCACCGCTGTACGGATCTGTCATGGAGGGACCGATTGAGGGATTCCGAGAGCTCCTCTCACTGACCTGTGTAGAATCAGTAAGCGTTTCAAGATGTTTTGGTGCCGTTGGCGCACTACTCCAGCCCAAGACCGGCCTTCAGTAAGGAAGTCATCCTCCAGACGCACAGCCGCGACAAGTCTGGACACACCCTTGCCGATGTGCTTCTGCCCGATGGGACCCACGTCAATCACACGCTGGTCAAAAACGGCTGGTGTTGGTGGTATCGGAAGTACGCTCCCAGGAATACAGAATTAGCGAGGCTCGAGCAGAATGCACGAGAGACG
>VBOL01000300.1:2817-3494 GCA_005887945.1 Nitrospirota bacterium | reverse complement strand
GAATGGATGGGGTATCGGAAGCAAGAGCCTCGATACGATCGCTTGGCAAAAGAGGTCACAAAGGTCACGGTCATTCTCTACAGCATGACTGCCCTCACCGGTGGCTTGTTTATTTTCGTGCTCCTCGCGACATACCCGCAGTTCACCACGTGGTTCATCAATCACTTCTTCCTCGTGTTTGCGGTGATCTACCCGCTGTTGTTCATCAGCGAAACCATCTTGTTATACCTGTATTTCTACACCTGGGACGCCTGGAAAGGTGAGAAGAAGGCCCGTCATATCGCCCTCGGGGTGCTCTTGAATCTGATCGGTCTGGTCACGCTGGTTGTGATCAACGGCCCGACCTCGTTCATGAATACTCCTGTGAAGGCCGAGGGTGTTTCGCCACAAGAGTTCCTCGCAGTCGCGACCTTGTGGGACAAAATTGCCAACTATAGCTGGATGCCGCTCAATCTCCACCGGATTGTCGGTAACGTCACGTTCGGAGGATTTGTGGCGGGCATGATTGCCGCCTACATGTACATGGGAGCGAAAAAGGATGAAGAGCGGGCCTACTACGATTGGATGGGCTTCGTCGGAAATCTAATCGGAGTGGGCGCGATGCTGTTCCTGCCCTTCATGGGGTATCTGTTGGCGTATGAGCTCTGCGACTACGATGCGTCGATCTGCCCGTACAT
>VBOL01000300.1:0-2766 GCA_005887945.1 Nitrospirota bacterium | reverse complement strand
GGGGTGGAAAAGGTCCGGATGACGATCCTGGCTCCCATCGCGATGGTGGCGCTCCCCCTGGTGATGACCAAGGTGATGACGGACTATCCGGTTCCCGACCCGATGTCGTTGGCGTTCCTTCTGCCGTTGATTCTGGCGCCGTTTACTCTGGCCCGGTTCGTCCCGCTGGTCCGGTTCATCCCGCTGGTGGGCCGGTTCATTCCGCATACTGTTTCTGCCCGGACCGTCATTAAAATCGGGTTCTTGATGGTCGTCGTGGGCGATGCCATCTGGCTCACCCCCCACGGATTCGTTCCGACCGGCGCCAAGTTGGTGGCGGAGTTGGAGCTGCCGTCGGATTGGAACTTCCTGGCGTTGATGCCGGCCAAGAATTCGGCGGCGTTCACCTTGGTGTTCGTCACGGTCGTCAACTACGTCATTTATAACCGGGCTATCAGGCAGGGCACGATTATCTGGGGGAAAATTGATTTCGCCTCCCAGTTCGTGCTGATCTTTCTCGCCTTCAGTTCAATTTGGACGATGGGGTTGATGGGCGCAGTCCGTTCGCTGCTGCGGAAGTACTACCATACCTACAATTTGTTGCCCGATTTCACCGCGGAGTCCTTCACGCCGACGCTGTCGTATTCCGCCTGGTGGATTACCGGGATCACTGTCGTCTTTTTCGTAGTCGTCAGTTTCGCCATTATCGTGACCCTTCGACCTTCCGATTCGAAGGGACACGCACCCGAAGGCGATCCTGTTCCTGCCAGGGCCAAGTAACCGGAGTGCGGAACGCCTACTGAAGGAAAGAGGGTCTGCATGGGGAATGTAATTAAGAAGCTGTCGATCGGTCTGGCGGTGGGCGGCGCGCTTGTCGGTATTACGAGAGCGCTCGAGTTTCCTTTCATTTTCCAGATGATGTTCTTTGGCTACGCGATGTTGGGGGCTGTCGTCTTCATGTTGCTGGACGCGCCTTCGCTCAAGACTATGAGCGGGATGAAGTCCTTGATCGCCCTAATAGCGTTCTACATCGTGCTGTGCACGGTGTACATTTCCGGTGCCTCGATGTGGCCGCAATACGATCCGGAAGATGAAAAGGGAAAGATCGCCAAGATATTGGGGCCCAAATTTGCTGCGACTCAACAGGGAAAAGCTGAGGAGTTGATTGCGCGTGCGAAGGCGCTCGATGATCAGGTGAAAGCCTTAGAGGTACGGCTCAAAGCACTGGGCGGGGATCAGGTGGCGAAAGAGCCGCCGGCTGGTGCTCCCCCGGCAACGACTGGCGTGGCAACCGGAGACTTTATGAAGCAGGGAGAAGAACAGTGGCAGCTGCAAGAATGTTACAATTGCCACAAGCTGAAGGGTGAAGGTGGGAAGAAGCGCGGTCCGGAGTTGGACAACATCGGCACGTATCTCACGGTCGACGACATTAAACAGAAAATTCTCGACCCCAAGAGCTTTATGGCCGAGGGATTCGAGAAAGAGTGGGAAAAGGGCAAGATGCCCGACAAGTATAAGGACCTCATGGAGGCAAACGACGTTGTGGCGCTCGCCTCCTGGCTGGGTACATTTAAGAATACATCGGTGAACACGCCAAAGCCGATTAAGAAGAAGTAGTATGCAGCCTCAACTGAAATCGAAAGTCCGCTGTGCGGATCGAGAAGTCGGAGAAGTGGCCAAGGTCATCATGGACCCGTTGTCCCATGAAGTCAGCCATCTCGTCGTGTCGATGAACGGCGCGGGCGAACGGCAAGTATCGATGGGCGCGGTGCAGACCGTGACGGACGATCTGGTGCAGCTGCGGTCGTCCTCGTCCGAAGTCATGGCCTTGCCGCCTTTCAAGCGTGAAGACTATGTCACGCTGCATGAAGTGGAAATCCCGGGCCTTGAGAGGCATATTCATGTCACGCCGGGCGAAGTCCTGGTGCCGTTCCCTGAGTTGGAGCGGAACGTCAAGCGGCGGACGTTTTTCGCTAACTTGACATACGTGACGGGGCTGTTTATCGGATTGCCGCTGGCCTTTCCCGTGCTGAAGTTCTTGATGAAGCCGATGTATGCACCGATGGACAACAGATGGCTGAAGATCGGCAACATTGGGAAGGTGAAGGTGGACGACGCTGGGACTCAGTTCAAGTACAAGCGCGCTGTCAAAGAGGCCTATATGCCTGAAGCTGAGATCGAGAAGAACGTGTGGCTCGTCAAGGCGACTCCCGCGGTGCTGGAAAAGGTGTATCAGGGGAAGGATATGGAATTCCGGGATGCCACCGGGAAAACCCTCTGGACCAATAAGAAGGATATGCCTTACCTCGCATTCTCCGGCAAATGTCCCCACCTTGGTTGCGGATATAAATGGCGAAAACACAAGGTGCTCGGGCAAGTCTTCCTCTGCCCCTGCCACTTGAGCATTTATGATGCGTCCGGCAGGGTGCTGGAGGGCCCCGCCCCGCGCCCCCTCGACCTGCTGCCGATTCAGGTGTCCCCGAGTGGCGAGGTGCAAATCATCGATATGGAATTCAAAGCCGGGACGAAGTCCCAAACGCGGATCGTTTAGATGAGCGACACTCCTTCTGCCGGCACGCAGACAACGGTCGTCGAAAGGGTCTTCGCCTTTGTCGATGAGCGAGTTGGGCTGAAGCTGCTTGCAGCCAAGATGCTCAATGAGTCCGTTCCCGGCGGCTCTCGCTGGGCCTACGTCTTCGGGTCGATTCTGTTGTTTATCTTCATCATGCAGTCGATCACGGGCGTGCTACTGATGTTCTACTACGTGCCCACCGCCGACCATGCCTA
>VBOL01000301.1 GCA_005887945.1 Nitrospirota bacterium | reverse complement strand
GGAGCCATTTCCCAAGATTCCGACAGGATTGAGGAATGAGCGGGAGGAGACCGAATTGCATAAGCGGCGAAGAAAAGACGTCGCTCGAGGAACGGTCACAGTACAGCGGGCGATCTGCATGGAGCCGTCGGAGCAGTGTTCCTAGCTTCAATGTGCGGAGCAGGTCAGCATAATGAAAAAAGCTGCCGGTCAGCCAGTCGTCTCCCCCAGATCCTGTCAGGAGAACGCGGCAACCCTGCTGCTGAGCCAATGCCCGAAGCGAGTTGCTCATGGCGCCATTCGGGTGGTCGGGAAGGTCCTGGTAGCGGAGTACATCGTCAAGAAAGCTGGCCAGGGCTGGTGCCTGTGGGCGGATGCGGTGTGAGGGGAAGAGGCCCTGTGCGGTCACGTCGTCGATGAACGCGCGTTCATCGCAAGGCAGGCCTGGAAAAATGAGGGAAAAGGTGTGGAAGCGATCTCGATCTTGCGGATTCGTCCGGGAGAGAGCTTGCAGTAGACTTACCACGGATGAGGAGTCGAGGCCGCCGCTCAACTCCAGGCCAATGGGCTTGTGACTGCGCAGCCGGCATTGCACAGCCCTACTGAAGAGCTCGTAAAAATGCTGGGCGTAGTCGTCGTCATTTGAATATTCAATCCGGCGGTTTGGATCGATCGTCCAATAGCGGCGTGTCTCGCTCCGATCAGGGCGAACGACGAGAATGTGAGCCGGTTCAAGCCGGGCGATCCCCTCGTAGAGGGTCTCGGCATTGGTGACGACGGTTCCGGTCAGGAATTCGGCGATCATCGCCTCATTGGGCGGGCGCGGGGTCCCATCCTGTTCGAAGAGCGGCGGAATTTCGGATGCCCAGCAAAAGGTTGTTCCCTGAAGACAATAGTAAAAAGGCTTCAGGCCCAGAATGTCGCGTGCGCAGAAGAGCTGTTGACGTCGGCCGTCCCAGACCACCAATGCGAAGTCGCCGATGACGTGTTCGGGGCAATGCACTCCCCAACGCTGATAGGCCCGGAGCATCAACTCTGTATCCGTATTGGTGCGAAGGTGGAAGCCTGCGGCATCCAGGGAGAGGACGAGGTCTTCTCGATTGTCTATCCGTCCATCCAGCGCCAGGCAAAGGGTTCCCGTTTCATCCGACCACGGTTGCCGTTCATAGAGCGATTCCGGAGTAGTGTGGAGCATCACATGGCCTATGCCCACGGACCCTTCAATCCAGTAATCCGAAGCGTCAGGTCCGCGGTGGGCAAGCCGATGGATCATGCGCTGCAGAAGGGCGGGGTCAGCCGGTCTTCCGTCGAGGTGATAGACCCCAGCCAGTCCACTCATGCTGATAACCGAAGGAAGAGCGCATAGCGGTTTGTGCAGGAGAGCGTGTCACCCAAAACGATGCCACCTTGTTCGACCCATGCATGTCCTTCCAGGGTGGCCATATTCTTGCTGACGCCGAGACAGAGCCCGACAGATTCTTGTCGCGCGCATAACAGCCAGAAGAGGAGAAGTGAGCGTGGGAGGCAGCGACCATCTCTGTGACTCACCGCCGTCGCCAGGTCGATTAGCGTGAATAATTGATCCACTGTGCAGCGAGTATGGAACAAGGGAACCTGGCTGAGCAGAGGAGATGAGGCGGTGCGCGACAGGAGGGAAGCGAGGCGCGGGAGAGCCATGGTGGTGAGCACGACTCTGAGCCCAAGAGACAATGCGGTAAGTTGCAGGAAGAGTGCGTGTTCGACGAGCGTGAGATTAGCGAGCCGTCGGAGTTTGCTCAGCATTGGTCGTCAGTAACCCCTTGGCTAGGAGCTGATCGATCAGGCCTTCCACGTCTTTCTGGAGCTGGAGCGCATCCACGTCGTATTCGGCGAGGAGGGTTTCGATGACCAATGCGCTTGAACCATGTTCGGCAACAAGGTGCCACAGGCGAGTGCCAATTGCATCGAGCCCGAAGTAGGTCCCCGTGCTGAGATTCAGCAGCACGGATTCTCCCGCCAAGTCCCGAAACACTACATCGTCAGCGATACGTAGGCGCATGAGTTGTGCCCATGATACGGAGCATAATGGCTCCACGATAGCGTCAGGTCGAGGGAGTGTCAAGACGCCCGGGTACGTGACTGCGCGCGAGTGCGCGGCAGGAGGCAAGGTTTTCTACAGTAACTTTGCCAGAATTGTGGCCGCGTCCGCTGCCCCTGATGTTAGGGGCGGGGGTACTGCGGGCATCGGGAGATCAACGACCTTTCTGAGCGCTGGCTCCCACCGGCCTTGCGTGAAGTCATCGAGCGATAGTTCGATGCCACGTCCGTAGCGATGGAGATAGTCGACCAGCGGCTGTTCATCGACAAAATTGTATCGGCGGACGTACACGACCGGCTGTTGAAGCGCGACCGCCTCAACGATGGTGCCGTAACCGGGTTTGGTCATGATGACATCGACAGAGGCAAGCAGGGTCTTAAAGGAGAATGGGAGCGTTTTCGTGGAATAAATGCGGAAATATCCCGGTGGGACTGGGCCGTCGAAGAGGAAGCGATAGTGGCGCAGCTGTTCGATTTGTTCAAGTGGGAGGGACGTCAGAGGAATACCGCCGAATCCTACCAAGACGGTTCGTTCATTGGGCGCCAGGGCGAGGGCTGAGGCAAGTCGGTCTCGTTCAGGGGAGGTGAGGCTGGCTATCGAGCCAATATCGATAATGTTGGAGAAGGCATCAATTCTGGGAGCAGGGGTGATGCGAAGGGCAATGTGGGCTTTTGCATAGGATTCACGGATGCACTGAATCAACTGCTGGTGTGAATTGTCTGTGGCGTTGCAGTACTCGTTGAGCACGATGTCCCAGGTAAAGCTCGCCAAGGCGACGGTCGGTATCTGTGCGCGGGAGCCGGCCTCGATGGCGAGGTAGGGCGTGTCGGCGATGACCAACGCGGGCGACGCCGTCTGCATGGCGACGATTTCGTTGGACAGGCGTTCCTCCCAGGTTTTGTGGAAGTGCTGGTGCGACGCCCAGGTCGCGTCGATGTCGATCTTGAGGGGGCCGTCTTGGACACAGCCGATGTCCTGGTGTGCGGGACTGAGTTCCCACTGGATCGCCAGGCGGTCGCGGAAAAACGAGGCTGGGACCATGGTGCGGAGGATGGCAGTCACTCCGGGCACAAAAGTACCCAGAGCATTGAGTACGGGCACCACTTGCGCAGCGTGACCGTAGCCGTGTCCGGAGATCGCACACCAAATGCTGGGCAAGGCGGATAGTTTCCGGCTAGCTGTTGGAGTGATCCGATTCTAACGGCGCGATATTGTATTGCAACTCGAGGTCGAACTCGTCGATCAATTCATTGGCCGTGCCAGCGCCGAGATCGGAGCGCACCTCGTTGATCACGAGATCAATCGCCATCCCGGCCTGTGCCCCGTACTGCGTCATCGCCGACTCGATTCGCTGTCTGGCTTCTTCAATCTTCATGGGGCACTCCTCACTCCATCACGATCCGATTCGTTATCCCAACGTCCGTAGCAACGCTTGCATCTCAGGGACTAAGTCCACCCCTCCGTTGGATCGACCGGAGCGTGCGGCGTCGATGCCGGCTTGCAAGATGGGCTTCGCTTCGTCCTTCCTTCCCAAAGAGACTAAGGCCCGCCCGAGGCCCAGGTGCGAAGCAACGTGGGTCGGGTCCAGCTGCGTGGCGACGGTGAGGTGCTCGACCGCCTCTTGGAGATTCCTGCCTTCCTGAAGGAGTTTATTCCCGAGCCCGTAACGGCCGAGAAAGCCCTGTGGGTTTTTGGCGACCATCTGTCTGAACGCGTCAAGATCCACGCCGGCCTCCTCGTGAGTGCAGGGCGCATGATACCACTGCAAGGAAGGAGAGAACCAGACCTCTGAAGAGTGATGAACGTTTTTGCGTGGGGTTACCGAGGAGAAGAGTCTGCGATTGGTTGGGATACGGGGATCGTACGGGTGGACGAGTGGCGGACTCCGACCGAGACGGTGCGAATAGCGTTGCCCTGGGGTTGCTCGCTGCTGCAAGGTAGAAGGGCGAGTCCCGAATCACTTGATTGAGCAGGGACGACAGGCAGGCTTCGGTGACCTGACCTTTCAACTGTTCGATGACGTCAGGGCTCGCGCCGAACAGATTGTAGTGAGCCGATCCATTGGATGTGGCGGTGTATTGCTTGATCTGCCCGTCCCATCGTTCCATCTCAAGCGACATCTCGGTGCCGTAGTCGTAATTGAGGGAGATGAACGGCGCCAAAGCAAACATCGAAGCGCCGCCGACGAAGCCTCTCCAGGCAGCTTGGCCGGCATGGGGCTCTACAAGATTGTCGATCGACAGGCGCACGGTAACGCGAGCCTGGTCCGCCGCCGGTTGAGTGTACCCAGATTGATAATGTTGAGAGAACAGGTGAGTGGCTTCGAAGGCACCGAGTACCTGCCGTTCGAGGATTGCGGGCGAAGCGATCGACGAGCCGTTGTGGGTCACTAGTATCGTCTCAAGCAGGAGAGGTACTCGCGCCTCAGTGGCCACCGTGGCATTAGTAGGCGGTGCGGCATCTGTGGAGACAGCGAGTTCGATCCAATGGGAACAGCCGGTTCCAAGGCCTAGTGTCATGGCGAGAACGCTGCTGATCAAAGGTCGTGAAAAAATCCGGCCTATCATCCTGGACGCTCCTGGTTTAGAAGAAGAAGGAAAACCCGCCAAAAGGCAGGCTGGCATTGAGTCCAAGGTTCGGGTAGCGCGTGCCGCCATTGGAAATATGCTGAAAGCGATAGCCGACGTTGAGTGCGGCTTGGTAGGTCAGGAAATAGGAGACCCCGAATCCAGCCGTCAAGACGAAGTTGAATCGGCTGGACTCTTCCGGGATCTTGTCGGCGAGATCGGTCCAAAAGGGGCCTCCGGCGAATTCGGCATAGGGCCGGATCCGGTCCAGTACGACGAAGGTGTATTTGATTTTCGGGGTGAAGCCGAAGCCGTGGGTGACGAATGGTTTCTGGAACTGGATGTAGACCATCTCGGCGCCGAGTGAGACTTGACCCCGATACCAACGTCGCCGATGGGATCGGTCAACGTCATCATCCAGGAGGGCATAAAGGCAACTCCTTGCTGCTTCGTGGTGTGGTCCTGTGTGAGACGATGAGGCAAAAGATACCCGACCGAGAGGCCGACTTCTTGAGTGCCCACCGTAATCTTGGGCGTGGGGTCGGCGGCGTTAACATGGGAGGACAGGGCAGCCATGAGCGTGATCAAAAGGATAAAGACGAGCAATATCCCCACCTGTCTGCGAAGTTCATGTCAGTATCCTGTCGGCTATTGGGAGGTGAAACTTGATGAATGGATGTGACAGTCCTCACGGTACAGAGGATTTCAATCTGTCCAGTAAGATGCGAGATTCCGCCGGGCGACTGGTATGAAACTAATGAAGAGGTGTGGCTTAGGGGCGAGTGGCAGATTGGCGGATATGGTTCAAAGATTCCAGATCACGGTTCAACTCCGGCAGTTTATAGTGCGTCGCGAGGAACACGACGCGTTCAAGGCAACGGATGGCCGATACTCGATCGGCAACGTGGATATACACGTTAGCTAACAGGCGCAGTACCGCGGCTTCGCCCGGAGCGTTTCCGAGCTTGATAAAGTGTTCGGACGCGTTGTTGAAACATTTCTCAGCCTTTCGCACGTCTCCGGCATCCAGAAACGTTTTGCCCAGCTGACTATAGGTGAGTGCCAGCCCCTCCTCATTGCCGACGATGCGATGCGCATCAAGGGCCTGGGTAAAGTATGCGGTGGCTTCATCCCACTGTGTCCGGCGGGCCTCTTCCATTCCGAGGTTGTGGTAGAGGATGCCGAGCGCCCGGTAATCGTTCAGGGGTGTGAGGAGGTCGAGGGCTTCGAGATAGTAGGGACGGGCCTTTTCTGGTGTGCCGGCTCCGACGTGCAGGTTGCCGAGGTTCACGAGGGTATGGGCGATGGCATGCTGATTCCGTTCGGTGCGTTGGATCGTGAGTACTTCCCGGTAGCAGGCTTCTGCACGATCCAGGTCGCCCGAGAGGGCGCAGACGTTGCCCAGATTGCCGAGCGAATCGGAGAGGGCGCGGTGGTCCTTGGCCAGGCGATCATCCGCGACCGCCTGTTCATACGCGGCGTTGGCCTGCGCCAGTTGACCGCGGTGGAGAAAAATTCGCGCGCGATGTTTGTCGGCGTCGGACATCTCTTCGTGAAGCGTCACTCGTGAAGCGTGAAGCGCGGGGTCAGAGTAAGATCTGTGAAACGAGATACGAACGACGTTTCACGAGAGACGCATTCAGTCTCCTCCCTTAGGCGTGTCGCGTCGAAATTCGACTTGAATCTCATCCTCTTCATCGAGCCCCAATCCGTCACGAAATGAACCATAGAGTTCGGTGATCTGCTCGACGTCTGCTCGGTGCTTCCCATCAGGAGAAGCCAGAAATGTTTCGCAGAGCCGGAGGCCCGTCTGAAAATGATGGGCAATGGTCTCTTCCGTCACCTGCTGCCAGGTGATAAAGATACAGAAGGCTTGGAATGAGTGGGCCTGCGGGTAGCGAGCGGCGAGAGACAGCAAGCTTTCGTACGCTTCACGCGCTGTGGCTCCTGCGTTCGAAGAAAACGTCTCTTCCAACTCAACAGCAGTATCCCAGTCCGAGCCAAGTTCAGCTTCGGCTCGTCTGAATGTCTCTTGTGCGGCAAGTGCAGCGTCGAATTGCATGTTTCAGCCAGTAGACTTTGGGTTAAGCAGGAATATATCGGCAGCAAGTGTTGCTAAGAGGCTGTCTTCGGTAGCGAACAAGGAAAATGAGTTAATGTTCATTTTGTGAAGCTTCCTGAGGAATTCAACTCGTGCCGATACAGGAATATTAATCTTCCACAAGCGATCTTGCCCGGTCTCCCCTCTCGCAACCACGTCTTCATGTTTCGCATAGGCCCAGTTGTCACCAGTCAGAGCTGTGCAGATCGTGTATCGGCTTTGTTGAAGAAAGTGACGGCGGTGGCTGCGCACGTTTGGCCCTAAAACGTGGATCGCGGGCTTATCCCGGTCTGAGAATTCTGGTTTCCAGGTGTTTTTCCAGAAGACATAGACGGACACATATTTGGCATCATTGGCAGGGTTGTCCATTGCGAAAAAGGCAGCAACATAGGGGGAGCCTGTCCAGTCTAGTAGTGGAGATGGGAATCGATGGTGCCTTAAGTAAACAAAATATGCATATGCCTCAAAGTTGAAGGGAGGGTAGGGAGGTGGTTCTTTCTTTAGCCAACTTGAATATTGTTTGTACGTTGGGATTTCCCATGATTTATCGGTAAACGTCTCAATTCGACGTTTTGCCTCTTTTGCAATTCCATAGTACTCGTTTAAGCTAACACAGAAGCGAACAGATCGCTCAAGAGTTGTTTCCAGGTGCCAGCAGAAGTCA
>VBOL01000051.1:20872-35398 GCA_005887945.1 Nitrospirota bacterium | reverse complement strand
ATTCTGGTCGCGATCGGTCCGCACAGCCCAGTCGGTCGATTCTACAGCGACGTGGTCGGGCATCCGCTCCCCTTTACCTTCGAAGGTCTGCTCCTCGCGTCGATTCTCTACAGTCTGCCCTTTGCGGTCCAGCCATTCGCCGCAGCCTTTGAGCAAGTCGATCGCCGGTTGATGGAAGCCTCCTGGACGCTCGGGGTGTCGAAGCTCAAGACCTTCTTTCGTCTGATTGTCCCGTTGTCGACGGCAGGTCTCATCACCGGCGCAGTGTTGAGCTTTGCCCATACCCTCGGGGAGTTCGGCGTGGTGCTCATGGTCGGCGGCAACATCGAAGGGCAGACGAGGACGGTCTCGATCGATATTTATGATGAGGTGCAGGCCCTCAACTATGCCGGGGCCGCCAAGACGGCGCTGTTGTTGCTTGCCGTCTCCTATGGGGTCTTGCTGCTGGTCTATGCAATGAATCGAAAGGTCTGGACGGTATGGCCGCAGAAATGACCATTGATGTGACCAAGACCTTTCCCGGTCGGGCGCCTATTCAAGCCCGTCTCCGCTATGCGGTCGAGGCCTCGACCGTATTGATCTTGTTCGGTCCGTCCGGGTCCGGCAAAACGACCATTCTCCGGTCCATTGCGGGACTCGAATGGCCGGAAGACGGGAGAATCGAGTTCGTGTCGAGGACCTGGTTGGATACGAGGTCGAGGATCCGAGTCTCCCCGCAAGATCGACACATCGGATACATGCCGCAAGACTATGCCCTCTTCCCTACGTATTCCGTTGTCGGGAACATCGGCTATGGATTGGGAGCACTGGAGTCCCATGACAGGAACAAAAGAATTACGGAGGTGGTGGAACTGTTCCAATTGCAGGGGCTTGAAGCGGCGAAACCGCGAGAATTGTCCGGTGGCCAACAGCAGCGGGTGGCGCTTGCCAGGGCGGTCGCGCCGCGGCCGCAACTGCTCTTGCTCGACGAACCCTTGTCGGCGTTGGATGCGCCGACCCGTCTTCAACTCAGAGGGGAACTCAGGAGTCTTCTGAAACAGCTGGCGCTTCCGTCAATCGTTGTGACCCACGACTGGGCGGAAGCGCTCACGCTGGGAGATGTGATGGCGGTCATGGATGAGGGACAGGTCCATCAAGTCGGGAAGCCACACGAGGTTTTCAGTCGACCAGCCGACGCGAATGTTGCGCGCATTGTCGGTGTGGAGACGGTCGTACATGGCCAGGTGATCGAGAACGTAAACGGGCTGGCTACGGTGACTGTAAACGGAACGAGACTGAAAGGCCTAAGCAATGATGCCATCGGCGCAGGTGTCTATGTCTGTATCCGTGCTGAAGATGTGGTGGTGGAACAGGCGGGGAGCGGAATGACCAGTGCCCGGAACCATCTCACGGGGCTGGTGAGCGAAATTGCTCCGCAAGGCGTGATGGTGCACGTGAAGATCGACTGTGGATTTCCTCTCACCGCGACGATCACGCGCGGGGCGGTGGAAGACTTGCGCCTCTCGCCAGGGGTTTCAGTCATCGCGGCCATCAAGGCTGGAGCCGTACATCTTGTGCCGCGATCCGTTGCCTGAGCGAGACATTTGCACATCCTGGTGGCGCCGGCGGTGGACGTTTCGTTTTGGATCGTTGTGTTTTCTTTGGTGGGCACGTCTTTCTGTCGTCTAGGAGCCTGTCCGAAATTGCCTTCGTGACGAGGCGAAGGAGGTGCGGCCAGATGCGAGGCCGCAGGCCCGGAAAAACCGGAGGTGTATTCGCTGGAATACAATACATGGAGGATTTTTTCGAGCCGAGCACGACGCAGATGGTCGCGGATCGTACGCCGCAGTAGAACGGTCAATGTCGGACAGGCTCCTTAGCACGACGGATCTCATGTCTTCTCTCGTTCAGTCTTTCACAGCTCATTCACATCACGGTCTGCATCCTTCTCCTGTTTCGGGCTTTCAGTATGATTGCTACGACTGTCCATTGGGCGACGTCCCATGGACTGACGTCAGATGTGCGGTCATCCATTTCCATCACTGACCTCGTCACTCAGCGTCTCACCAATATCGAGCTCGCAGCCTTCTAAGGGGCCCCTCAATCGTTCTCCTCAGAGCACAGACAAAAGTCGAGGAGGAAAAGTGAGAAATATGTATAGAAAGGTCAAGAATAATATTCGCAAAACCCTCTCCCCAGCTTCTGTGGATAAGTCTGTTAATAAGGTCGCCCTGCCATCAAAATACCTGGCCTTTCTCTACCTCTAAGACGTCTCTGCCTAATAATTAAGCATTGGTTGAAACGGGCCTCGCACCACAAGATATGGGGGTGCTTCCAGAAAAATAAGTCAGAAACAACAAAACCTAGGTAAAGAAAGCTATTTTATACATCACGATCTTGAACTGCTGCGCTGGGAGCGCGGTTTGAGGTTGAGTTATGCACAGACCCCTCTCCCAGACTGGGTTTTCTGCATCAATAGGAGGAGCCCAATGAAGGAGCTTGACAGTCTGTCGCAGTATATGTAACCATCGGTTACATCATGAAACCAACCGACCTGAAACGAGTTCGAGAGCAGCTAGGCCTCACGCAGCAGCAATTGGCCGATGCGCTGCAGACAACACGCGTGTCAGTCGGGCGCTACGAGGCCGGTATGCGCCGTATTCCTGGAATGGTCCAGGTCGCGTTGGATCAGTTGGGGCGATCGTCAGAAATTCCCATGGCAGGGATGGTGGCGGCTGGCTCACCGATCGAGCCGGTCCTCCAGTCCGAACTCATCGATGTCCCCCCCAGCATGTTACGTGGTGGAAACACGTTTGCACTCCGCGTCAAAGGGGAATCCATGAAAGATGATGGCATTCTCCCCGGCGATCTGGTGGTGGTACGGAAACAGGAGACGGCCAGGAACGGGCAGACCGTCGTTGCGCTGGTCAATCATGACGCGACGATCAAGACCTACTTCAAGAAGGACTCGCACATTGAACTGCATCCTGCAAACGCGGCGATGCAGCCGATTATTGTGCGACCTTCAGATACGTTTCATATCGAAGGCATTCTCATCGGCGTGATTCGACATTGTACGGTGTAATGAAAGAAGGGAGGCATGATGCTCACAGCAGGAAGATCCTTTGGGACGGAGCGGCTCGTTGGTTTGGAACGAACGGTGGATTCCTTGCATGGACAGTTGCGCAAGATACAATGGGATTTGTACCGGGCCAAGGCGGAGCCGCTTCCGGTTCGGTTGTGGCGGAGTCTGGTGAGTCTCAAAGGCGGGCAGGAGTTCATGTCAGCCGTCTGCAATCGATGCGCTCGTCCGAACACAAAGATGGTGTCCCATGTTGACCCAAGAGCGTAGGACGGACATGCCACTGGCCGGCGCCTGTTCTGACTGTGGGGCGATGGTCCAGCGACGAATCGCCTGCGTCGATGGGATGACCCATTCAACCGTCGAACTGTGTGAGCGCTGCTGGAGCGCCTCTCAGCAGCGGCAGGTCTTCGCAGGCGGGTGCTGCGGGTGAGAACGCCGGAGGAGTCCTGTCGCCGGCTTCAAAACGATGCGGCATGAAGCGAGTGAGACGCACGAAGTGGGCGGGGAAAAGAAGACAGGTGGGTTGAGGACTCTTTTCGTCTGCGTTGGTACGCTAAAACGATGAATAGCGGTCGGCTCACCGATATTAGATGGGGAAAGACAAGAAGCAGTAGCAGGCTGCGGAAAAACAATGTTGGCACGTTAGAACTTCGATGGTCCGCACGTGTGGCACAACAGGAGAGTACTCCCGCAAGATAGCGGCACGAGACACGCAAGACTGGCGGGAAAGGCGAGACGACCGAGGTTCGAGGTCCGAAGTTCGAGGTTTTCGGAACTTCGAACCCAGAACTTCGAACTCCGGATCTCGCCTGTCGCGCCAGGTTTGCCCGTCGCGCGTTTGAGAAGCTGCCAGGCTTTTTCAGCATCCTGCCAGAGGTGTTTATCTGCCGACCTAACCCGCATTATTCATGACGATTCGTTGCGAAATCGCTGAGCCGCGTCGCGGGACCAGCGGCTCACACGAAGTGTGGTATTAGATGGGGGAAGGAAACACTGGAGGTGTGTTCCGACAGCTTCAATTGAAAGAAACCGATAATGAGCCGTCGGCACGAGCGAGCGTAGTTTGGTGGCGGTGCCCCGGATTGAACGGGGCCAACGTCACTTGCACCATCAGTAGGGCAAGAGGGGCTCGCAATGTTGTTCGCTTCAGATTGTTAGACATGTAGAGTAATTAGACACGTGATGTCTCGGGGATTCTTAATTCCGCCATGAATCCAGAAAGATTTGTTTTTGACCCTTTGCCCTCACGATTTAATGTGCTGAACATCTGGACCGGTTTTGCGTTCACAACGCACGAGGTTTTTGAGCCGGCCTCTATTTCCTCGTGTAATTCCCCATCAGCTCAGCCTGTTGAAGAATGTGCCCCTGCATCACGTTCTCCAAGTCCTTCTTCGTCGTGCTCGGCGGCAGAGTGACGGCTGAGTCGAGCGCATACAATTTGAAGAAATATCGATGAGTGCCAGATGGGGGACAGGGCCCCCCGTAGCCAACGCGGCGAAAGTCCGAGGTGCCCTGCTTCATGCCGTTCGGGAGCGAGTCTCGTTTCGGCACATGTGCCTCCAAGACTCGCGCCGTCGCCGGGATATTCCACGCGACCCAGTGCACCCAGGTGCCTATGGGGGCGTCGGGATCATCAGCAATCAGCGCCAAGCTTTTCGCCCCATTGGGAACATCAGACCAGCTCAAGGGCGGGGACACATCTTGCCCGTCACAGGTGTACTGCTTGGGAATCATTCCACCGGCCTCAAATGCCGAACTTTTAAGTTCCATCGGTCAACCTCCTTTCCTCCACTCTCTATCACCCCGTACCAGGAAACAGGAGCCTCTCGATGACGCAACAGCTACCCGACTTGAACCAACGCGCGCGCGACCTTCGGCGCTCCGGTTGTTGTTGCCCGCCACGAGGATACCTCGACTGCCTAAGAAAATCGACAGCCGTGCGCGGCCTTCCAACGAGAGGCGTTGATCCCAGTGGACAGTCTGATAGGCGGTGACCCAATCGGTGTTCCCTGCTGAATGGGTTTCCCCAACCAGGTTTGCAAACCTAGTTTCCAGGGGGTTTGACTCATCGGGTTTGGTGTTTCTCGGATCGGATAGGGAAGCCGGAGCACGGAGTGTCCGGATTCAACGGGACACGGCCGTCTCTTCGTCGTTCCTGGGGTCGGTCCGTCAGGCTTCAACGATGTTCCCGTATGGCTGGGTACGCCGTCTGACGGCCTGATGCCCACACACCCTGGATGACGCCCGGTCTCGTGTCAGCGGTGAGAATGGAGGCCGCCAACCGGGCCAGTCAGCGACACCTCAAGGCTCGCCCGGCTCGCACTGATTCACTCGCCCGACTCGCTTTTGGAAACAGTCGGCACAGAGCGTTTCGCCCTCTCTCCGGGACGTATAGAAGTGTTCCAGATCAGGGGCTCCGCAGCCGGCGCAGAACACCCGGAGGACAGTGGATGATCCCCTGAGCTGATCCCATTCGGTCAGGGCCTCCGAGTCAATCTGGAGTAAGGCGTGAGCAAGATCATCCGCCACGCGCTTAAACAGCTGGAAGCGACTGGGGACGGGTTTGTCCCCGTCGCCTTGATGTCGCCGATACAGGTCCTTCCATAAGTGCCGAAGGGGCACTGGCATGTCCGTTGATCCCTCTCGACTTCAGCGCAGATCCGTCGCGCTTCCAGCACAGGTGAGAACCGGAGGGTCAGTCTCGGATGAGACTAGGACCACGGTGGGACGGAGTCAAGGGTATTATTGTGGTAATGGGATGGGCGCGCGAGCGCGATGCAGCGCCGCACCTCTTTCTCCTGTCCGACAATCCCCCACGATGGCAACGTGTGACGAGCTGTAGAGGTTCTGTTCTCTACGACTGGTCGAGACCTGTACCGCTTTGCGTGCTGGGGGAAGAGCCGAGGCCATCGGGAACCGCGGAGACGAGTGCCCAAGCCAACACGCAGGTTAAAATCCTGGCCCTTGCCGGAACGTGTGTCCGGCGATTTTTCAAGTCGCGTCACGTATGCTTCTCGCGAACCAAAAACAAATGTAGTTGATCCAGGTCTAGAGTGCCAAGTCTTTGCTGCCAGAGGCAGGTGATGAAACATCGGCTTGCGCTTGAGATGGCGGTTGCATTCAGTCTGATCGTGATCATTAATCCGCCAAGAACCTGGGCCGTCTTGGGGGAACCAGTGAGTACTGTGGAAACGGATCGCGTGGCACTTGCCGGGCAATTGAGCATGATCCCGGCACAGCTATATACCATCCAGGAGATCACCACCTCGGAGCTCGTGGTGAGGGAATATGTGTCTAGCGATACGGTCTTTGCTGTGGCCTGGAGAGGAAGAAGGCCTCCAAACTTGGTCTCGCTCTTGGGGTCCTATTTTCAGGAGTACCAGGAGGCAGCAGCTGCCGGCGCATCCAGCGGGCCTAGGATGCGCGGGATGACCCGCATCCAGGGGGCCCGTGTTGTGGTCGAAGCGGGAGGTCATCCGGGAGATATACGAGGAAGAGCCTATATTCCCTCACTTCTCCCTTCGGGCGTGACAAAAGAGATGATCCAATGATTCTGAGAGGGGGGAGTGCAGTTCTTTTCGGGGTTGCCTTAGCGGTGTTACTGGGTTGTGGAAATTCCGGAAGCTCTGGCCCTTCCAGTCCTTCCGGTCCTTCGGGTCCCAATGTCCTCGCGATCACAATCGATCCATCTTCTGCCGCCGTCTGCACATTTGCCAATGAGCCCTGCACTCACGTCACCATTTGCCAGCCTGGTACCTCACACTGTCAAACCATTGCAGATGTTCTCGTGGATACCGGATCGTCGGGGCTCCGGATTTTTGCCTCTGCGGTGACGATCACACTCCCAGCGATCCACCTTGGTGAATGCATGTATTTTGGAGGCGCTACCGACTGGGGCCGCGTTCACACCGTGGACGTCGTTTTGGGTGGGGAACCGGCTGTATTAGTTCCGATCCAAGTAATCGGTCCGACCTTCGCGGTGCAATACACCTCCGCTGGGCAACCCGCTTCGAACATCTGCGGCGTGGCTGTAGTCGACTCTAGTCCAGTACAAGCCGGATTCAATGGCATCTTGGGCATTGGATTATTTCCTTTCGACGGCGGGGTGTACTACAACTGTGCGGCTCTCCCTTGTACTGCTGTGGCCGTCTCAGCTTCCCAACAGGTCCAGAACCCGGTGGGGCTTCTGCCAGTTGATAACAACGGGGTCTTAGTCGCCCTGCCGTCTGTGCCCACCAGCGGATCGCCATCCCTTAGCGGTTCCCTCATACTAGGCATCGGAACAGCATCGAATAACCAACCTTCCGGGGTCACGGTGTTGCCGACCAACTCATTGGGCCAAATCGTGACACGCTTTCATCCCAGCTCGGGCGTCAGCACGCAGAATGTGGGAATATTCGATTCTGGCTCCAGTGCCATGTTTTTCAGTGAGTCGTCGTTGTCGATTCCGCTGTGTCCTTCAAATTCTCCAAATTTTCCAGATTTATCTTTTCTCTACTGCCCTGCTTCTCCATTACACTTCTCGGCGGTCAACACGGAGTTGTCAGGGTCTCCGTCAAGCCTAGTCAGTTTTCAGATCGCCGATCCCAGACCTCTACTGCAATCAGGGAATGCCGCCATTAGCAATATGGGCGGACCAACATTTTCTACGGGTGTGTTTGACTGGGGACTGCCATTCTTTTTTGGCAGAACGGTCTATGTCGGCCTCAGTGGACAAACGTCCGTGCTCGGCACTGGGCCATTTTGGGCCTATTAGAGATCAAGCCTTACAGGGATGACGGATCACGAGGAGACCTTTCCAGAAACAGTTGATTTTGGATTCGATGATCCTGGAGCATACGGGGTTGTTTCAACCGCCTAACCGAAGCAAGAACGAGGAGGGTTTTTGAAATGCCAGGTCCCATAAGCGCTCTCGGAGAGCGTTGACAAGTCATCGCGAACCCCGGATAATCTGTATCCTATCCTCGATAGGGGCGGTCAATCCTGAACCAGATTCGTCGAAAGGGAGGAAACCCGTGAAAAAACAGATGCGATTCCTTTTGTTCCTGGGCGCACTTTCTGTAAGTGTCGCTGCACAAGCAGATACCGGCGTCCGCATGAATCTTGTTGATGAGAATGGTGTGGGGAAGGAGATTGGCCAAGTCACAATCAGTGAAACGGAGTACGGCCTCGTGTTCAGCCCTGCAATCACCGGTCTACCACCAGGGTTACATGGGTTCCATGTACATGAAAACGCGAGTTGCGAGCCGAAGGAAAAAGACGGCAAAAAAATGCCCGCGTTAGCGGCCGGCGGCCACTATGATCCAGCAGGCAGCAAACGCCATAGTGCGCCCTGGGGGGACGGTCATCTGGGGGATTTGCCCGCATTGTCCGCGGATGCAAATGGCAACACCAGTCCTGTCTTGGCACCACGTTTGAAAATGGCTGACCTCAAAGGTCGTGCTCTGATGATCCATGCAGGGGGCGATAATTACGCAGACCAACCGGCTCCACTGGGCGGTGGCGGGGTACGTTGGGCGTGTGGTGTCATTCAGGCACCCTAAAATCGTAGTGACAAAACGTAGGGGAATGCGAAAGAAAAAGTAGTGGGAAGGGCGGGGTACGACGGGGTACGAATGCTCCGCCGTTCCCCTTGCTGGACAACACGTTTCGCACTGTTTATTGGGTTTTCGTCCAGACCCCAAAAACGGTTTCCTAATGCGCGGGGCGCACGTTCAATTCAAGGCCTCTTTCAGACATAATATTGATCGTGCGTGAGGACCACGTAATTCTGCTCGTCGATTCCTACCCATACTCTACTCACGGATCAATTTCCCTCTTGAATGTTCCAGGCAATGTTTCAGGGCGTTACGGTTTTAGTCACGGTTCCATTCTGGGAATCACGGTTTTGGTCACGGTTAGAGGGAGTCAGAGTGTGACACACCAAACCACGGGAGAGTACAGAACCCATTGATGGGCTTGTGCTTCCCGTGATATGGAGATATCCCATGTGGTTTCCTGTTCCACCGCCTAAGAGTCTTCCTAAACCGTGTGTCGGCTGTCCACAAAACCTGCGAGAATTTTAACCTCTAAACTGTTGAAATCTCAGCCTGCCAAAACTAATTCTCCACTGTCCTTAAATCAGATGGTTAATGGACGAGCGGTGAGTGTTCGTGCCTAGCACACGACGAGCACAGCACCCGGTGCGGCCGATCATATCTCCAAGAAGAATCACAGGGTTGGTGCATCGACCTGTGGGGGAGCAACCTGTTTCTATGATCGCAATTCTGTGGAGCGAAACGGTGGCCCGTTGAGCTGTTGTGCCGGTTTTGGATCTCTGCTCCGCCTTGCCAGTGCGTGTAACCTTTTTCCTTGTCGGAGCGACTTGAGGGTGAAGCGGTGAAGTAGAAACACTGACGAGTTGGACCAACGGGCGCTCTCGTTCACCAAGGAGGTTCTTATGAATAGCGGAATGAAAATGCTTCTCGGGGTCGCGGCGGGAACGGTTCTGTTGGGAATAACAATTCCAGTCGCATGGGCGGACGGGGGAGCAGCCTGCAGGGGTGGTGGCCATGGGTTCGGCATGGCTCGGCACGGCATGTCGGGTCACGGAGACATGACGTCACAGGTCCTTCGCAACTTCCTAAGGCATCAGCAGGACCTTGGCTTGACGGACGACCAAGTCACCAAGCTGAAGGTCCTCGCTCTTGACCAGGACCGCGCGCAGATCCGGGCCCACGCGGATGTCCAGGTGGCGGAACGGGAGCTTAGGGCGTTCGTGACGGATGAGAAGACGGAGCTGTCCGTCATCGAAGCCAAGATCAAAGAGCGCGAATCGTTCGAAGCCAAGCTGAGTTTCATGGGGATCAAAGCCACGCGCGATCTCTACGCAGTGCTGACCCCCGAACAGCGTGAGAAACAGAAAGCCATTCATGACCAGATGCGGCAGATGCATCGTGCACACCTGCACAGCAGTGAGGGAAGTGAGGGAATGGATGCGGCTGACCACGAACAGACGGCCGAGGGGATGACTCCGGCATCGGAGCGCACACCACGTGATGCTGAGAGAAGTCTACATACCAGTTAAGCCACGGGGTGGGGTGACCAGACGTCGAGTGTTCATCCGTGATCTGGTATGGTCACGTCCGTTGATGAGGTATTATGATGCGATGTCCGGGCACGTGGCGGTGGGGTGCCTCGGCCTCATTGGAGTGCAGACTCTGGTGTCCGATGATCTTGAGATTATCCGGCGGGTGTTGCACGGAGAGGTCGACCGTTTTGCGGAGCTGATCGCGCGGTATCAGCAGCCCGTCGCGAAAATCACGAATGGGCATGTCCCTTCCGATCGCGTGGCGGAGGTCGCTCATGACGTCTTCATCCGGGCGTACACCAGCTTGTCGAGCTTTTCGGGGCAGACTCCGTTCGAACATTGGTTGTCCGGTATCGCCGTCCGGACGTGCTATGACTTCTGGCGAGCGAGACGGCGGGAGGAACTACCGGTGAGCGCTTTGACCACGGAGCATCAGGATTGGATGGACCATGTGCTGGCGGCGGAATCCGACTACCAATTTCGTAAGCAGGCCAGGCGGCAGGAGGCGGCGGAGCTGTTGCAATGGGCGTTGGGTCAGCTTTCGGCTGAAAACCGCCTCGTGCTGACTCTGGTCCATCTCGACGGCAATTCCGTGCGTGAGGCGGCACAATTATTGGGGTGGAGCGTGGTCAACGTGAAGGTGCGAGCGCATCGAGCCCGACGGATGCTCCGCACACTACTACTCGAAAGGAAGCGGCAGGAAGATGACACGACTCAACGATGAAAACCTCAAAAAAGTAGAGCGCGCATTGACAGAAGCTCATCGATCGCGCCGGGAGCCTTCGCTCGGTACCGACTGGACCCTCCGTGTCATGCGGGACATTCGCCGGGAAGCCGCAGGGCACGGGCAATCGATGATGTCTCTGGGGCTCGATCGGCTCGTGTGGAGAACAGCTGCAGTGGTCGCTGTCCTGGCCCTGGTCTTCACCGGTTCCGTGTTGTTCTTTACCAACCGGGATACAGGCGAACTCACCGCGTTGCTCTCGAATGAGATCGATGTGGTGGTGCCGCTCAGCGAGTAAGTCGGACGTAGGGAGGAGGAGTCTGTCATGATACCAGGGAAATTGTGGGGTGGACTCGTTGTCTTGTTCTTCGCGGGTGCGCTGATGGGTATCGCCGGGGCCACCCTCTATCACCAATACGAACAGGAACACTAATGGGAGCGAGGTCCGGTCGCGAAACACGAGAGAATCATGAAGCGTCTGACCCACGAATTGGCCTTGACGCCGACACAACAAGCCGACATCGACCCGATTATCAGCCGGACTCATGTAGAAATCTTACAATTGCGCTTCTCGCATCAGCCGGAGGTCGAACAGGCTCTGACCCACGGGATGGCCGAGATCAAGACCAAGTTATCTGCGAAGCAGCAAGAAGAGTTGGATGAGCTCTACGCCAAACTCCAACGACGCTGGCAGGTTTCGCGCGACTACATGCAAACCTCCCAGGAACGGCTGAAATTGATGAAGTAGGAATGTGGCCGTCGGTGTAAGGCGCGTGTTGTAGGCTGCGTTGACGACGTGTAAGCAAGAACCTAGGAAGGACGAGATGCCAGAGTCTGTTGGTTTCGCCAAGTCGCTCAAGCGTTGGATGCTGGGGCTATTTGTGGCCTGTGTCTTTGCCGTAGGTGGGTACGCCCTGTTGACCAAGTCCGACGAGACGCAATCTCGTGCCGCCGGTCAAGGACAGAACCCCCAGGCAGGGCGGACCGTGCCGGTCGTGGCCGCGGCTGCGAAAACAGGCGACATCGGCGTCTATCTCAACGGACTCGGGTCGGTCATTCCGCTCAATACCGTGACGGTGAGGAGTCGTGTCGACGGGCAACTCATGCAGGTACGGTTCAAAGAAGGCCAGACTGTCCGCAGCGGAGACCTGCTGGCCGAAATCGATCCGCGTCCATTTCAAGTGCAACTGACTCAGGCCGAGGGACAGATGGCGCGCGACCGGTCGCAGCTGAGAAATGCCCAACTCGACCTCGAACGATACCGTGGACTGTTGCAGCAGGGATTTATTCCCAAGCAGCAACTCGATACCCAGGAGGCATTGGTCCGTCAGCTTGAAGGCATGGTCCAGGCCGATCAAGGGCAGATCGAGAACGCTAAGCTGCAGATCACCTACTCCCGCATCACCGCTCCCATTACCGGGCGCATCGGGTTACGCCTCGTGGACCAGGGCAACCTGGTCCGTGCCAATGATGCCAATGGACTGCTGGTCATCACGCAACTTCAACCGATTACCGTGATCTTCACCGTCGCCGAAGACAGTCTCCCCGCCGTGCTCGATAGGCTCAAGACCGGGGAAACGTTGACCGTTGAGGCGTTCGATCGGGAGCAGAAGCGAAAACTGGCCACAGGAACGCTGCTGACGGTAGATAACCAGATCGATCCGAACACCGGCACGGTGCGGCTGAAAGCGGTTTTCCCAAACGACGACAATGAATTGTTTCCCAATCAGTTCGTCAATGCGCGATTGCTATTGGAGGTGAAACGCGGGGCCACGGTCGTGCCGTCTGTCGCCGTGCAACGAGGGCCGAAGGGGACATTCGTGTATGTAGTGAACGCCGACCGGACCGTGGGCGTACGCCCCATCACAGTCGGGGTAAGCCATGGAGAGGAGACGTCCATCGACGACGGTCTATCTCCCGCTGAGCTCGTCGTGGTGGATGGCACCGAAAAGTTAAAGGAGGGCAGCAAGGTCGACATCCGGATTCAGAACGGGGATCACCCTACAGGAACGGACCAGTTGCCGAAAGGAGCCGATACTCCAAGGAAAGGAACGCAGTCGTGAATCCTTCCCGTCTGTTCATCCTGCGTCCCGTTGCGACAGCCCTGTCGATGGCCGCCATTTTGCTCGCCGGATTCGTCGCCTATCGAGAACTACCGATTTCGGCCCTTCCCCAGGTCGATTACCCGACCATTCAGGTGCTCACCTTCTATCCTGGTGCAAGCCCAGACGTGATGGCCTCCTCCGTGACCGCGCCCTTGGAGCGCCAGTTCGGGCAGATGCCGGGGTTGAACCAGATGACCTCCACCAGTTCCGGCGGCAGTTCGGTCATCACGCTGCAATTCAGTTTGGAACTTAATCTGGACGTCGCTGAACAGGAGGTGCAGGCCGCCATCAACGGGGCTACTACATTTTTGCCGCGGGATCTGCCGAGCCCACCCGTCTACAGCAAGGTCAATCCGGCGGATACGCCGATCCTGACGCTGGCGATGACGTCGCGCACCCTGCCTCTGTCTCAGGTGGAAGATCTCGCTGAAACCCGGTTCGCCCAGAAGATTTCGCAATTGCCCGGCGTCGGCCTCGTGAGCATCAGCGGCGGGCAGCGGCCGGCGGTGCGGATCCAGGTGAACCCGAGGGCCCTGTCGGCCTACGGGCTCACTCTGGAGGATCTGCGCGTCGTCGTGACCGCGGCGAACGTCAATCAAGCGAAGGGAACCTTCGACGGCCCGAAGCGGGCCTCCATCATCAATGCGACGGATCAACTGCTCTCGAACAAAGAATATCAACCGCTGATCGTCGCCTATCGCAACGGCGCGCCGGTGCGTTTGTCCGACGTCGCCGACGTGATCGACGATGTGGAGAACGTCAAGCAGGCGGCCTGGATGAACGAGGACCCGGCGGTAATCCTCAACATCCAGCGGCAACCGGGCGCCAATGTCATCGACGTCGTGGACCGCATCAAGAAACTCCTGCCACAGTTGCAAAGTGCGCTGCCGTCGTCCGTCCAGGTCACCGTGCTCACCGACCGTACGATCTCCATCCGTGCGTCGGTCGGTGACGTGCAGTTTGAACTGCTGCTGGCGGTCGCGCTGGTGATCATGGTGATCTTTCTGTTCCTCCGCACCCTGTCCGCCACCGTCATTCCCGCCGCCGCGGTGCCGTTGTCGCTGGTGGGCACCCTCGGGGGCATGTTTCTGATGGGGTTCAGCCTGAACAACCTGACCTTGATGGCGCTCACGATCTCGACAGGCTTCGTAGTGGACGATGCCATCGTGATGATCGAAAACATCGCGCGATACATCGAGAAAGGCGATTCGCCGCTGCAAGCCGCGCTCAAGGGGGCCGAGCAGATCGCCTTCACCATCCTCTCCCTGACCGTTTCGCTCATCGCCGTTCTGATTCCGCTCCTGTTCATGGGCGACGTACTGGGCCGGTTGTTCCGCGAGTTCGCGATCACCCTCAGTGTCACGATCCTCATCTCGGCCGTGGTCTCGCTGACGTTGACGCCGATGATGTGCGCCAGGTTACTTCGCCACACCACGAAGGCGGAGCAAGGCAGGTTCTATCGTGTCTCCCAAGAGCTGTTCGACCGGACCATCGCGGCCTACGGCAGGACATTGCAATGGGTGTTGAACCATCAACCAGCCACGCTGGTTGTGACGGTGAGCAC
>VBOL01000051.1:0-20655 GCA_005887945.1 Nitrospirota bacterium | reverse complement strand
CGCACCTGGCGAGGGTCGAAGGGATCGCTTTGTTCATGCAGCCGGTGCAGGATTTCACGGTGGAGGATCGTGTGAGCCGGACCCAGTACCAGTACACCCTCGAAGATGCGGACTCCGAGGAGCTGAACCGGTGGGTGCCCAAACTCGTTGAGGCCTTGCAGGCGCTTCCCGAATTGCGCGACGTGAGCAGCGATCAGCAAGACCGGGGGATGGCGTCCATGCTGGTCATCGACCGCAACACGGCGTCGCGCATGGGCATCACCCCGCAGGTCATTGTCGATACGCTGTACGACTCGTTCGGCCAGCGGCAAGTGTCCACGATGTTTACCCAGTTGAACCAGTATCGTGTCGTGCTGGAAGTGATGCCCGAGTTTCAGCAGGGTCCACAATCGTTACAATTCCTCGATGTCCGGTCCCTGAGCGGCGGCCAGGTGCCGTTAAGCGTGTTCACGCAGGTCACGGAAACAAACGCCCCGCTCCTAGTGAGCCGTCAGGGCCAGTTCCCCGCCGTCACGCTCTCGTTCAATCTCGCGCCGGGCGGCTCGCTCGGGGATGCGGTGACGGCGATTGAGCGGGCCACTCGAGAGATCGACCTGCCGCCCAGCATCCGGGGAAGTTTTCAGGGCACAGCCCAGGCTTTCCAGACGTCGTTGGCCAACGAGCCGTGGCTGATTCTCGCGGCACTTGTCACTGTCTACATCGTGCTCGGGATTCTGTATGAGAGCTATATCCATCCGCTGACGATCCTCTCCACGCTGCCGTCTGCGGGAGTCGGGGCGCTGCTCGCCCTGATGCTCTTCCGGACCGAGTTCAGCGTGATCGCGTTGATCGGCATCATTCTGTTAATCGGTATCGTCAAGAAGAACGCCATCATGATGATCGACTTTGCGTTGGAGGCGGAGCGGAAGGAAGGGAAGCGGCCGGAGCAGGCGATCTATGAGGCCTGTCTGCTCCGGTTCAGGCCGATCATGATGACGACGATGGCGGCGCTGCTCGGGGCGCTCCCTCTGGCGCTCAGTACAGGGGTAGGGTCCGAGCTCCGCCGCCCTCTGGGGATTGCCATCGTCGGCGGATTGATTGTCAGCCAGATTCTGACCCTCTATACGACACCGGTGGTGTACCTCGCATTCGACCGATTGGCGCGACGGATCGGGGAACCCCGATCCTCGACGACGAGTCGCGAATCCATAGACACGAGCTCGGCATGAACATCTCGGCCACGTTCATCCAACGACCGGTCGCCACCACGTTGTTGACGATTGGTATCACGCTCGTCGGAGTCGTCGCGTTCCGGTTCCTCCCTGTCGCGGCCCTTCCCCAGGTGGAGTTCCCGACAATCAACGTCTCGGCGAATCTGCCGGGTGCCAGCCCCGAGACCATGGCGACCTCGGTTGCGGCCCCACTGGAACACCAGTTCACCCGGATCGCAGGCGTGACGGAGATGACCTCCACCAGCATGCTCGGGTCCACCAATATTACGCTGCAATTCGAGTTGAGCCGCGATATCGACGGCGCCGCCCGCGACGTCCAGGCGGCGATCAATGCGGCGCGCGGCGATCTGCCGGCGAACCTCCCCAGCAATCCCTGGTATTACAAGGTCAATCCGGCCGACGCCCCCATTCTCATCCTATCGCTGACCTCGGACATTGTGAGTCGGGGCAAGATGTACGATGTCGCGTCGAGCATTCTGCAACAGAAACTCTCGCAGGTTGATGGTGTCGGCCAGGTATACGTGGGGGGCGGCTCGCTTCCGGCTGTCCGCGTCGATCTAAATCCCACCGCGCTAAACAAGTACGGGATCGGGCTGGGAGATGTCCGCCGGATGCTGAGCAGCACCAACGTGAACCGGCCGAAGAGCCAACTGGCGGACGGGACTCGCACCTGGGAGATCCAGACCAATGATCAACTCCACGCCGCCGAGGACTATCTGCCTTTGGTGGTGGCCTACCGGGGCGGCCGGGCTGTGCAGCTGTCGGACGTGGCGACCGTCGAAAGCTCTGTGGAAAACCTGCGGACGACGGGGCTAGCGAACGGCACGCCGGCCGTTCTCATTATTATCAACCGGCAGGCGGGAGCAAACATTATCGAGACGGTGGATCGGGTCCGCGCGCTGCTCCCGCAAATGGAGGCATCCATTCCCGGCAGTATGACGCTCTCGGTGGTGGTCGACCGGACGCCGGTGATCCGCGCGTCCCTCCACGACGTCGAACGGACTCTCGCCATTTCCGTCATCCTTGTTATTTTGGTGGTGTTCGTCTTTCTTCGAGATGTCCGCGCCACGCTCATTCCCTCTGTGGCGGTGCCGGTCTCGCTCATCTCGACGTTCGGCGTTATGTACCTCTGCGGGTACAGTTTGGACAATCTCTCGCTCATGGCGCTCACGATCGCGACCGGTTTCGTTGTGGATGACGCGATTGTTGTACTGGAGAACATCAGCCGGTACCGGGTCACATTTACCGTGCTGTCGATGACGCTGTCCCTCGTCGCGGTCTTCCTCCCGATCCTATTGATGGGCGGTATGATGGGCCGGTTATTTCGGGAGTTCGCGGCCACGCTCTCCGTGGCGATTCTCGTCTCGCTCGTCGTGTCGCTCACCGCGACGCCCATGCTGTGCGCGAAGGTGCTGAAGTTGGAACAGGGCCGGTCTCACGGATGGTGGTACCGGGTCAGCGAGCGACTTTTCCAGGGCATGCGCGGTGGATACGCCAGGAGTCTAGCCTGGGTGCTGCGCCATCCGCGCAGCATGCTCGCCGTGACGCTGGCGACCATGGCCTTCAGCATCTATCTCTACACCATTGTGCCCAAAGGATTCTTTCCCCAGCAGGATACGGGGCGCATGTTCGGCAACATTCAGGCTGCTCAGGATATTTCGTCTCAGGCGATGCGCCAGAAGCTCACCGAAGTTGTGGAGATCGTCAGTAGCGATCCAGCCGTCGAGACAGTGACGGGGTTCAGCGGAGGTGGGAGCGGCGGCAACACAAATGCCGGCCGCATGTTCATCGCGTTGAAACCGTTGCGGGAACGGAAGGTAAGTGTGGACCAGGTCATCGCCAGACTGCGTCCCAAGCTGGCTGAGGTGCCGGGGGCACCCACGGTGCTCCAGCCGATTCAAGATCTCCGGATCGGCGGTCGCGCGAGCAGCGCACAGTATCAATACACGCTGCAAAGCGTGGATCTAGCCGAGCTGAATGCCTGGGCGTCGAAGGTCGAGCGGCAGTTGGGCAACCTGCAGGAAATCACCGATGTGAACAGCGATCAGCAAGACAAGGGGCAACAGTCGCTTGTGGTCTTCGACCGCAGCACGGCCTCGCGGCTCGGCCTGAGCCCGCAGCTCATTGATGACACGCTGTACGATGCCTTTGGCCAGCGGCAGGTCTCGATCATGTATACCCCGCTCAATCAGTATCACGTCGTGATGGAGGTCGCGCCGCGCTACTGGCAAAATCCAACGACCCTACACGACATCTATGTGCGATCTGCCACAGGAGCGCAAGTGCCGCTGAGTGCGGTGGCGCGCTACGAATCGACCAATACCCTGCTGTTGGTTAACCATCAGGGACAGTTTCCTGGCGTAACGTTATCGTTCAATCTGGCGCTGGGGGTTTCACTCGGCGAGGCTGTGCAAGCGATCGAGAAATCCATCCAGGAGATCAGTCTGCCGGCCGGCATCCGAGGCAGCTTTCAAGGCACGGCCAAGGCCTTCCAAGCTTCGCTGGAGAATCAGCCGCTGTTGATTCTCGCGGCTCTTATCACGGTTTACATCGTGCTCGGGATCCTCTATGAGAGCTACATCCACCCGCTCACGATTCTGTCCACATTACCGTCCGCTGGTGTGGGCGCGTTGCTGGCGCTGCTCCTCTTCAACACGGAGCTGAGCATGATCGCGCTGGTCGGCATCATTCTGTTGATCGGGATAGTGAAGAAGAACGCCATCATGATGATCGACTTTGCGCTGGAGGCGGAGCGGAAGGAAGCGAAACCACCAGAAGAGGCGATCTATGAAGCCTGTCTGATGCGCTTTCGGCCGATCATGATGACCACGATGGCGGCGCTGCTGGGGGCGCTGCCTCTGGCAGTCGGGATGGGCGTGGGATCGGAGTTACGGCGGCCGCTTGGCATCGCGATCGTGGGTGGCCTGCTTGTGAGCCAGCTCCTCACTCTGTACACGACGCCGGTCGTCTATCTTTACCTAGACCGGTTAAGACTGCGGTTCCGCTTCTCAACTGAAACGAAGGTCGTCAGGCAGGTAAGACTTCCCGATTGAACTTTAAAAGCAAGGAGGCTTCATAGACTGTGGAGGAGCGTCGCCCTATTAACAAACGAGCGACCACGCTGAACGGTGGGTAGGTCTCACGTCTCCGACTCCCTCCGTGATTGTCATGGAACACACGACGAACCATAGGGAGGGAGGTATGTATGCTGCGTTGGCGTCTTTCCAGAGGGTGCTTTCGGTCCTGGTTGGTCGCCTGCCTGGTGCTGACAGTTTGCACGGGAACTCCCAGGATTCTCGCGGCTGCCTTGGTCACGCAAGAAGAAATAAACAGCGTACGGGTCTACAAGAAGATGGCGAACGCCACTGTCCTGATCGCCTCAGCCTATGTCAGCGCCCATCATATCGCGCAGGCATCGGGAAAAGGAATCGGATCGGGCGTGCTGATCGATGAGCAGGGCTCGATCGTGACGAACGCACACGTCGTGGAAGGGGCATCCAATATCACGGTGACGTTGCATGATGGGACTCGTCTCCCGGCAGAGCTGATCGGAACCGATCCGCAATCGGATGTCGCGCTGCTCCATGTGACGCTCCCGAAGGGGCAGCATGCCCCTGCCCAACTGGGCGATTCCGACAAATTGGAAATCGGTCAGAAAGTCCTGGCGATTGGACACCCCTTTGGGTTGGGCTATGCGTTTTCGACGGGCATCGTGAGCGGATTCGGGAAACTGCTGGAGATCAAACAGGAAGTGTTCGAAGAGCGAGTGATTCAAACCACGACCCCGATCAACCCCGGCAATAGCGGCGGGCCGCTGGTCGATTCCGAGGATCGTGTGGTCGGGATCAACTCGGCCATTTTGATGGGAGCGCAGAACATCGGGTTCGCCATTCCGATCAATACCGTCAAATCTATCGTGACTGAACTGCGGACGAATGGCCGAGTGATCAGGCCCTGGTTGGGCATCAAAGGGAAATTTGTGACCGACGAGGTGCGGAATCTGATTGCACTTCCCCTTGTGAGTGGGTTGCTCATCATCGATGTAGAAGATGGAAGCCCGGCCCAGACGATTGGGCTTCGTGCCGGCGAACTGGATGTGACCATTGAGGGAGAGCCGTGGGTTTTGGGGGGCGAGATCCTCGTCGCGGTCAATGGGCAGGACGTGAAGACCAGCGAGCAATATACCAAGGTGCTCCGGCAACTAAAGGCCAAGCAATCCATTGAGCTCATACTGTTTAGAGATGGCACGAGGCGCACCCTCACTGTCACGCTGGGGGAGCGCCCGACTCCCCCCAGTCCCCCACAACATCCCAAGATAGAGGTGCCTCCCGTGGTTCCACAGGGATTGGAGTTTGTTCCATTCTAACGCGGTCTGAGAGACGCGAGAGAGGAGCGCGATCGCGATACATCCGAAGAGGAGGGGGAGGGTCTTCCGATGTTCAGGAGGCCTTTCGGAGATTGATGAGCCTCCCGTGATGCGATCGTGTTCACCTGATTTACCGTGTTGGATGGGGACGAGGTTCCGGCTGATCCGTTTGCCTGCTGATACTGTGCAGGCAGGTCGTCGGCGATTTCACTGGCGAGCTCCTCGATGAACGGCCTACCACAAATATCGAGGGGATTGCGTTGGCTGCATAAGCTCGGTTTGCATCCGCGCATATTCTCAGTCACGAAGACGGGCTCAAATCTCCGAGGGATCGCACATAGTGGCACTAGCCCTTTCGGGTTTCATATAGATTTTCGAACGATCGCAGGTTAATCCTGCATAAGATGACTGGCCCTATTGACCTGCCTCCTTTAAACCGGTCCAGGCTCTATATTCGGGCCGGGGGGCATGACTCTAAAGCTGAAAAGTAGACCACCCGCCTCTTGAGATACGAGTCCGTTCCTGACGTTCTGTGTAGCCCAGCTTTGGGGTTCTGGGACAGGTTGACCTAGCCCCCTCAAACGAGTCCAGATCCTATGTTAGGGTCTGGCCGAAAGGAGGGCCGCATGCCACGTCTTCGTCACACCGTCGAACAGATCCTCGCCAAACTGCATGAAGCCGAAGTTGCCCTGTGCAAACGCGAGCCAATCCAAATGGCCCATCTACAAGACCCTGTCAGACCCTATGCGCGAATTCGTTGGAAAAGAGTACCCTAAGCGAACCAAACCGCTGTCCGGAAATCAGATGATTAAAGAACCACTGGTAACGGCATGCCTGAAACGAGAAGCGAACTACCGCCTGAACAATGGAGACTGCGGGAGAGTTTTGGGCAGGGATTTCTGCAAAAGGGAAGATGTCCCTCTCGGGTTGACTCCGAAGCTCACAACTGGTCGTAGGCAGGGGGCCCGTGCCGTTCCGCCGAACCCACCTCACCTATGGGGTCATTCAGAATCACTCGAGAGGCACAAGGGGAGAAAGGGCCCGGATTAGGAGCCCGTAGGACAGGTTCCTATGATGAACGATGCTTCCAGAGTCTTTTTGTCCAGGCCCTGCGGATCGTAGGGGCGAAATGGCCTTATGGGACTGGAAACGAAATGATAATCCCTCCCATCACATCGTAGAGCTTGTAGTCCCGCTTTGTGCTCAGATCATGGCTGTTATGGCAGGCGACACAGGTCATGGAGACGGCCCTGTCCGCAAATATCGCCTTGAAATAATGTCTGTCACCTTCGGTCATGATTCCCGTATAGGGTTTCCGGGGATTCTTTGCCACCGCTTCCAGGCCCGCTCGTTCGAACTGATCCGCAGGCCCGTTTTTTTTGTAAATTGGCCCCAGGCTGGCCAAACGGATACGAAGCCCGAGTCCGAGCCCCTGAATCTCTTGACCAGCCATCTGTAGCATTTGAGCCGGAAGAGGCAACGTCCCGCTCGCTTTCCATTCTTCCGCCGCCACAGTGACCTTGAGATCCTGCAGCCGCTCCACGACATGGGTGGAATAGATGATCCGATCGGCCTGGATGATCGCATGAATGTACTCTGCCACCACTTGCGGTGGGATTCCCGCCGTCTCTCCGGCCTGCGCGACACCGACTGCAACACCGGCGAGCATAATGGCGCAGAGTCCGCCAAGGATCCGTCCCGCTGTTCTCTCGATCATGGCAAACCTCTTCATTAGCTCTCTGAGGCAGAACCTGCTTCAGACAAGCACATCGTCATCGGGGTCATGGCCTCCCTCACCGCCCATCTCTGTCGCGTCTCCAACTTCCTCGATCCTGCCAATAGGCCCTCACAAGTCTCGAAGTCCGGTTACTGGGATGATGGTTTCGCATGCAGCATAAAGATCTCCCCTCGCATGGTGTCACCAACCATCTTCCCATGGATATTGCACCAGAAATGAAACTGATCAAAGCCGACGTCAGGGATGTCAAAGCGAAGCATCACGCTGTCGCTCGGCTCAACCCGAACCCCGAAGGCGGTGAGGGTATACACGATGGTCGCCCGGCCTGAGATCTGAAGGTCCTCCGCCTTCATGAGCAACGGCGAGACGAAATCATGCGCCACCTCGTCCTCATTGCGGAGCAGGATGACGAGGTCCCTCCCGACTTGTAGGGAAAAGGCTGGATTCGGTAGAGGGTTCCCTGGTTGTCCCCCTTTGATCACGTGAAAGGCTTTGTCCTTCATCACAATGACCACATCGGGGTCATAAAGCAACTCCTCGGCCGAACTTATTCCACCAATCCCTAGCCCTAGCGCGAGCTGGATAACTAACGCTGTCAACGGCAATCGTGACAGCACGTTTTCGCCTCTTCCTTTTATTTTCACGAACGCACTCCGTGGTGACAATCCCGCCACTGGTGTGTCGTAGCCACTGCATGGTACCGGCCCCTCCCTGTCAGAGACCAGGGTCAATCATCGGGCAGGAGGTTTCCCTCTGAGGCTGACCAGAGGGACCGACAAGGCAGTAGGAATCGTGAAGGAAATCGGGTCGTTCGAATCGATCGGACGACCTGGCGTCAGGTGACCTGAGTCTTCATCAGATTATCCGCCGGTCTCACCCCTGGTCTCTACGACCAGCAATTCCCCGCGCATTTTTTGTCCATGCTCCTTCCCATGGACATTGCACCAGAAGACATCATACATGGATTCCGTGGCGCCATTTTGATCCACCGTCGCCACGGGGGCGTTAAATTCAAGGGTCACCGTTTGCCCTGGATCGATGCGAACTCCGGAGGCTCGTGCTGTCTTGACAAAGGTGGCAATGCCCGAAATGCGGAACGGGACATCGCGGAACAGTGTGGACATAAACTCATGCGCCACGAGATCCCGGTTGCGAAGTTGAATAACCGTCGGCATCCCTGCCATCGCTGATATCAATGGCCACGTCAACTTCTCTAGCGGCGATAGGTTCGGAGGCTTGAGTCCCTTCTGTGACTGCGACTCGATCTATATCGCCGGAGGCCTTCCTGATCCAGTAAGCATCCCTTTCTGTCTTGACAATATGGCCAGTCAGCTTGTATTTGGCTCCACTAACCGTCACTTGCGTCTTGTCCTCAAACGACCCCGCATTCGCTGTCGGAGCGAAAGCGAGCGCGGCAACGACTCCACTGATGACGCTGATGTAGCGCATAGCTGATACCTCCTTGCTAAAGATTGTCTTGCCCCATCTGCTTGCCCCATTCTTTCTGCCGCCACTTGCATGGCTATACAGACCGCCGTGTTGACGCGACCGTATACAATACATAGGCGATAGATTCAGGTCTCCGGGATATGCCCCCGCGTCTTCCGTGGAGCTTGCGTCAACCATCACGCGATTCGCTGCAAGTCTGCTTGGGTCTAACGTGACAGGCTTGTACCTTGGGGAAATATTGACGCCGCAAGCGGTTCGTCTGTTCATTCGTGCCCCCCTGCCACGGGCTTTGTGGGTCGCAAAACTAGACCACTACAAAATTTTCGGTAGTGGGTCAGTTTCAAACGTATTATTGGTGTTTGTGGACAACAGATTCACCGAACACATTGCAGTTATAGTTGCCCCTCGAATGGCCGTTCTCATTTCCTTCCAATTCCAGGTTCAGATGCTCACCTTGTGGTGGATCAACTCGCTGTTTCCCCATCACTCTTAATCCAGCAGCTTGAATTATCGTCATCACGCCCCCCGTTGTCCAATCATTTATTAACACATCCGCACTCTCTTCAAGCGTCCCCACAGCAAGATCAGCTATTTCAAACTGACCCAATAATGAATTTAACGAGCCGTCACGGGCTCGTTGATTTCGAGGAGCGCATGATTCTATAGAAAGTGAGGGAGGTGGAACGCTCAGAGAGGTCAGCAGCCTGGTTCGAATGTGATCCAATCTTATGCAGCCAGCGTGCAAAGGGCGCCGTTCCTGCTTCGGTGGCGGGGTGATGGTTCAAGGGACGCGCTCTCGATGCTCCGTGCCAGGAGGCACGGCCGCCAATGCGAGCCCAAACGAAGAGTGAGGCGCGGGACAATCAGCGAGGGCGACTTAAGGATTGCTGAACACCACCCGGTTCGGATGTCAGCTTCGGTGTTCCACATAAGGGCGGGCCGCTTTTTTCTTGTCCCTTCCCACCAGTACTTCACAATCCCCCCTCACTACGTGCAGCCGTTCCCATAGCGATCTACCACGCATAGGTCTCATAAACACCACACACCATGAGTAGCAAGTTCATCAGAGAGGGAGTTCGCGAGGAAGATGAAGAGACAAAAAACGGGGCGGAGGCGGGTTCAGAGAGCGTTGTGTCTAGTGTGGAGGTCTTGGAGGGGTTTTAGGCTTCCCATCCTTCAGTGGGCCTGCACACCACCCCTACGCTTGACCCCGGTTCCCTTGACTGTTCCTCTCACCGAGGCCTCCGCTCACTTAAAAGATAACCGTCCTTGCGCGAGGTCAATCGTTGGAGATGTCCCGCCAGGCCAGGTCACTGAATCACTGTGGCGTAAGAGGGCAGGGGCGGGTCACGTCAGGAGTCGTCAAGGCCCGCACGTTGTCGATAAGATCGTCACAGAGTCGTGAAAAGTCCTGACGTGGCTGTGGGACGGCGAGCGATCGTCTTCTGTTTCCGTCGATGGCATGGCTGATGCTTCTATCGATTCACACATGAGAGGGAGTGGCTGTCCATCCGTCTGATCTCTGTGAAGGTGCATATTCCGAGTCCTCCGGCGGTCCAAGTCATTCTTGGTCAGGCTCATTTCATCAAGACGGCCTGT
Organism: Nitrospirota bacterium; assembly: GCA_005887945.1. Classification (GTDB taxonomy): domain Bacteria; phylum Nitrospirota; class Nitrospiria; order Nitrospirales; family Nitrospiraceae; genus Palsa-1315. Next base: position 10,292 of record VBOL01000051.1, on the reverse strand, counting down.
TTGAGCATCCTCCGGGAGTGTTCTCCTCTTGTGCCAGACGTGCAGGCCATCGAAACTCTGCTGTGCCGAAACGGTTTTTCCGCGGCCTGCTAGATGTCCACGACGACACCAATCTCGACGGCTTGCTCAGAGGGAATCCCTAAAAAGGAACTAGTCCGGCGTGAGTTTCTCGACAAAAAGACAAACAGGTGCTCTCGCCACAGAGCCATTCCGGGCTTCGGCGTCGCGAGCGAGTTAATTCGACTGAGAAAAAATGTGGCGTCCTGCAGATTCACGGGTACACCCTGCTCGTTGCACTGTTGAAGCAAGACGGGGATCTCGGGCGCTTCCATAAATCCATGCCTCACGGTGACACGGTAGATGCCTGGCGCGAATTGCCCAATATCGAGTTGCTGCGCTCGAGGAACCAAGGGCACCCGCGCAGTGACGATTGTCAGGAAGACCACGATCTCGTGCAGCACCGTATTGTGCCGGACGTTTTGCAGGAAGGCCGGCGGCGTGATCTCATGAGACTGGGTCAGAAAGACGGCGTGACCCGGCACGCGGACTGGATGGCGAGCCAGGAGGTCCGTTAGAAACTGAGCGAGTGGCGGCATGGTCAGGTGCAGATAGTTGGTGACCAGAGCGCGCCCGCCACTCCAGCTCGTCATCAACGTGAAGAGCGTCAAGCCGAGCACGAGGGGGAGCCAGCCGCCTTGCCAGATCTTCAGCACATTGGCGCTGAAAAACCCCAGGTCAATCAGGAGAAACGTGCCCGTCACCGTCCCGGCCACGAGCACAGGCCAGTGCCAAGCGTGTCGCGCGATCACGTAAAGCAACAGGGTCGTCATGACCATGGTGCCGGACACGGCAATGCCATAGGCGGCGGCCAAGTTGGTCGACGAGCCGAACAGCATGACCAGACTGATCGTCCCGATGAACAGGGACCAATTGACCACGGGCACATAAATCTGTCCAATGTGCACCGCGGAGGTATGCTGAATGCCCATGCGGGGCAGATATCCCAAGTGGATCGCTTGCTGGGTGAGGGAGAAGGCCCCACTGAGTAAGGCTTGGGAGGCAATGACGGTCGCGATCGTCGCCAGTCCAACCAGCGGATAGATGAGCCAGCTGGGGGCCAAGAGATAAAATGGATTGGTCACGGCATCCGGCTCCCGGAGCAAGAGCGCCCCCTGCCCAAGATACTGCAGCAGCAAACTCGGGAGGACGATCGTATACCAGCTAAGACGAATGGGCCCTCTCCCGAAGTGGCCCATATCGGCATATAAGGCTTCGGCGCCCGTTAAGGCGAGGAAGACACTCCCCAAGACCACGAAGCCCTGCCTCGGATGCTCCACTAACAACCGAATCCCGTGAAGTGGGCTGAACGATTCCAGGATGCGAGGAGACTGAATCACGCTTCTGACACCGAGGACGGCCAGGCACACAAACCACAGCAGCATAATGGGTCCAAACACTTGCCCGATATGCCCGGTCCCCTTGGACTGGACGGCAAACAGGCCGAAAAGGATGCTGACGGCGATCACCACTACATACGGGTTGAACAGCGGTGTGGCCACATTCAGTCCTTCTACCGCGCTGAGGACCGAAATCGCCGGTGTGATAATGCCGTCCCCATAGACGAAAGCGGCCCCTAAGAGACCCAGAATAATCATGGGGCTGAGACGTTGGGGGAACGAGGGGGCACCGTCGTCCCGATGCGCTAAAGCCATGAGGGCAAGAATTCCCCCCTCACCTTGGTTATCGGCCCGCATCACCACCCAGAGGTATTTGACCGTGACCACCAGGAGGAGGGCCCAAATCAGCAGGGATAGAATGCCAAAGATAGTGGGAGGCGTGGTGGTCAGCCCAATGGCTGGGCTGAAGCACTCGCGCAACGCATAGAGGCGACTCGTGCCGATATCACCATACACAATCCCCAGAGCAGTTAGTGCAAGCAGGCTCCTCTTCTGGTCGCCAAGAGATTCAGACATCGCGATGCTTATACAAGGACCGCGGAATCAACACAACCTCGGAGGAACGCAGCCGGCTCGCGGGCTCGACGCCTCAGCCATCGTCACCTCCCGCTGCCGCCGCCGTTCATATTGTTCTTTACACCGCATCTGTTTCACCTCCTGTAGTACCTTCGCCGTGGCATGGTGGCCCTCCTTGAGGGTGCCACCCGCAACCAGACAGTCCATGGGCTACAAAAGGCGGACAAATGATGTGCTCGCTACAACAGATTGCTGGAGCATTGCCTGCCGAGACGGCTAGGTCTACACTCCCGGTCGGGCGAGATATCAACATGGAATTTCCGGTTCACACGTGGCCATGCTCACTGCAACACATCGCGGCAGTCGTGGATGACATGTCCACGGCGTGTCAGCACCGCGCCTGCTGAATAGGACGGACCCGTTGCATGATCTCCCAAGCGCACATTACCGCGGACACCCCCATGGGGGCGACTCTTGTGAATGGGGGAGCCACGTTTCGTGTGTGGGCGCCTCGCGCGTTGGCGGTCTATCTCAATGGTACCTTTGGCGATGTCCCGCAGCTCGAGCAGACCCCCGATCAATTGATGGTCAAAGATACCAACGGCTACTGGACCGGATTTGTCGCCGGGGCACGAGAGGGAGATCCCTACACATTCTACGTCGTCGGCAGCGGCAGCCGCGGCGTGAAGCGCGACCCCTATGCGCGCGAACTCGCCGTGGATGCGCCCTTCCCTAATTGTAGTTGTCTAATCCGGAATCCCCGTGCCTATCTCTGGCACGATCAGACCTTTCGGACCCCCGACTTCTCGAACATGGTGGTGTACCAACTCCACATCGGCTCGTACGCACCCCGAGCGCCAGGCGTACCGTCCACCTTTCTCGATGTGATCGGGAAGATCGAGTACCTGCAGGCTCTGGGTATCAATGTGCTGCAGCCGCTCCCGATCGACGAGTGCGAAACGGCATTCAGCATGGGGTACAACGGAGGCGATTATTTCTCTCCCGACTTCGCCTACGTGGTTTACGATCGGACCGCCTTGTCGAGCTATCTCGTCACAGTGAATCGACTGCTCGCGGCCAAGCAGCAGCCCCCACTTACGCTCGAAGACCTCAGCAGCGGGACGCATCAGCTCAAGGCCATGATTGACCTGTGTCACCTGTACGGAATCGCGGTGGTCTTGGATGTCGTCTACAACCACGCGGGCGGGTTCGAAGGTGACGATGCAGGCCTGTACTTCTGGGATCGCGCGCCGAACGGGAACAACAATAACAGTCTCTACTTTACCGATCGGGGATGGGCGGGGGGCCTCTCATTTGCCCTCTGGAACCAGGATGTGCGACAGTTTGTGATCAATAACGCCGTCTATGATTTACACGAATTCCATGTGGATGGATTTCGCTACGATGAAATCAGTGCCCTGGTGAATCTGAACGGAGAGACGGGCTGGACGTTCTGCCAGAATCTGACGGACACGGTGCGCGCGGTCAACGTGCGGGCCATCCAGAACGCAGAGTTCTGGCCGATCACTCCTGCGATCGTGACACCGCGCGCCCAGAACGGTGCCGGGTGTGACGTCACCCAGCACGATGGCTTGCGAGAGAGTGTGCGTCAGGCCATCACTCAAGCGTCGTTCGGCGCGACCGCCCACGTCGATCTGGATGCGGTGGCTCGGAATCTGTATCCCGCGCAGATGCCGGATGCCTGGCGGGGGGTCATCTGCATCGAAAATCACGACCTCGTGAAGACCGGCGCGCAGCCGCGCCTGCCTCGCTTGGCTGACGGGTCCAACACCCGATCCTGGTATGCGCGCAGCCGCTCGCGCGTGGCCACGGCGCTCCTCCTCACGGCGCCCGGGATCCCCATGCTGTTTATGGGACAGGAGTTTCTTGAGGACCACCAATGGAGCGACGATCCCACCAAGAGCCCAACCTCATTGACTGGGACGGCGTGCGGTCAGGACAACAACCCCTGGTGGACCAGTTGCGCTTTACCCAGGACGTGATTCGACTGCGCTGGCGGCAGCCCGCCCTGCGTGGCCCGCGCGTTCGGATTATTCACGTGCACAACCACAATCGTGTTCTGGCGTTTCATCGGTGGCTCGAGGGCCGCGGCCGCGATGTGCTCGTCATCGCGAGCCTGAACGACACGACGTCGTACAATTATTGGGTGGGCTTCCCCGCGGCCGGCCGCTGGGTCGAAGTCTTTAACAGCGATGTCTATGACAACTGGGTCAACCCGACCGTGGTGGGGAATGGAGGCGCCGTCGAGGCTACGGGAGCGCCCCTCCACGGCTTTGAGGCGTCCTGCGCCATCGTCCTTCCAGCGAACGCCGTCATCGTCTTCGCGAGAGACCAGGGGGATTGACAATCAATCAGTAGATTGCCTCTCCGCAGATCGATGAACAACCCTGTGATTATTCTTGGAGATGGGATCGGCCACACCGGGTGCTGTGCTCGTCGTGTGCTAGTCACGAACATTCACTGCCCGTCCATGAACCATCTGATTTGAAGACAGCCAACGGCTAGATCTGGCAGGCTGAATTGTCGGGGGTTTGAGGGCCGGAATTCTTGCAGGTTTTGTGGACATCCGGCCCACGGGTTAGGAAAGCGTGTTCGTCATCCTCCTCCAGCCTATTCCATCTCACTCAGGCCAAGGTTTGCGAAATGGTCTTCCCCTGATTTTCTGGACACCTTCCGTGCATAATCAGCGAAAGGAGGTGCCTTATGGGCCAGCCGCGACGGAGTTTCACGCCGGAGTTTAAGCCGGAAGCCGTGGACCTGTGTCGGCGCAGTGGGAAGAGTGCGTGTCAGGTGGCGCGGGAATTGGGCATTCCCCAACCCACGTTCAACCGCTGGAGGCAGCAAGCCGCGACGGCGCCCCTGGGAGCGAAGAGCTTCCTGGCCACAGAGGAACTGAAGGTGCTACGCCGGGAACTCGAGCGGGTCCGCATGGAGCGCGACATCTTAAAAAAAGCCGTCGCCTTCTTTGCCAAGGAGTCGGGGTGAGATATCGCTTCATCCAGGCGGAGCAGGCGGTCTATCCTGTAGGAGTCCTGTGTCGGGTGCTCGACGTCGCCCGTAGTGGTTGCTATGCCTGGTGCCAGCGCCCGATGCGTCTGCGTGCCCAAGAGAATCAAGGCCTGGTGACGCACATTCGCGCCTGTTATCAGGCCTCGCGGGGCCGGTATGGAAGTCCCCGGATTCACCAAGACCTCCCGGCCCACGGACTCCAGGTTGGACGCCATCACGTGGCGCGGCTCATGCGGCGCCATGGGCTCCGCAGTGTCAGCCGCCGCCGCGCTTGGAAACGCCCCGCAATGGCCGCACCGGCGATTGTGGTGGCGAACATCTTGCGACGGCAGTTTGTCGCGACGCGGCCGAATCAGAAGTGGGCGGGCGACATCACCAACGTGCCCTCACGCCAGGGCTGGCTCTACGTCGCAGTGCTGATGGACCTCTATTCGCGCCGCATTGTCGGCTGGGCCATGGATGATCAGGCGACGACGACCTTGACACTCAGCGCGCTCGAGATGGCGTTCCAGCAACGCTCCGTGCCGGTCGGCCTCCTCCATCATTCGGATCGAGGCAGTCAGTATGGGGCGGTGGCGTATCAGCACCGGCTGGCGGCCTGCGGCATCCAGTGCTCCATGAGCCGTCCGGGCAATTGCTGGGACAATGCGGTCGTCGAGAGCTTCTTTGCCACATTGAAAACGGAGTTGCTCGTGAACGCGCATCCGTACCCAACCCGGCAGGACGTTCGCACCGCGATCTTTGAGGATGTGGAGGGATTTGATAATCGGTCAGTTCGAACAGCGGGCCGCTCAATCAACCGGCGGTGTCCACTAAACCAGGGGAAGTCCAAAGTTCGGATTTCACGCAAACTTTGGCTGGAATAGGCTGGAGTGGGTGGAGTTGAGTACAAAATGAGCACAGTGCAGGGGGGAGTCGGCACACGGAACTGTACGATTTGCGAACCATTCGGTTTAAGCTACCCAGGGCCGCAGTTTAGGCCCTGGACCGGTGTAAAGGGGCGGGTCACTTATATGGCTCCAGTTGCCGTTCAGTCTCTGCCGAGGATGAACCCATTGACCTTTGCGGGCCATAGTAGGCGGACAGATAGTCGAGCAGAAGTTTCTGCTCCTCGGGTCTCACCGGTGCGCCCCACTTGATCATTTTGTTTAGCTCCTTGGTCCACAGTGAACGATCCAGCTGTTGCTGCGTGATGAGATCGCTCGAATGACAGATCGTGCAGCGAGCATTGATGAAGGCAAGGCCCTGCTGTTCTAAGGACGACTGGTCGTTCGGCTCGCCGGCGTAGGAGTTTGAACATTCCAGGTGTTGCAGAAATCCGAACACAGTCAACCCCAGTGCAGTGAGCGCCGTAGCTATTATCCTTGAAAGATACGGAACGGTCGTCATGCTTCGATCTCGATTCGGACAACGTCCGAGCCATTCCATAGGAAACCACCAGGATTCCATGGCGTTGCACTCGGCTGGGTATGCCCCCGGCTGTCTGTCGCACGGCACAGTATCGTGTAACTGCCCGGCTTCATGCCCTTCCACGCATACCGCCAGAGCCGCCAGGCATACGGCGCCCGTTCCTCGCCCAGGTTGGCGTCATACCATTGCTTGCCCTCGTCCATAGAAATCTGCACGCGCACAATCTCACCTTCGCCAGTCAACGCGACACCCTCCACCTGTACTGTACCGCCAGGGACCTTCGCGCCTTCCAAAGGCCGTGCGATAATCGACTTCACAGCCATCTCGGTCACTGGGATCATCTCGGAAGGGTTAAGTATCGCACCAGGTTGCACTGGGGTCACGGGCATTCGATACGCGGTTTGCATGTAAAAGCCATCGGCCTCATCTTCCTGCACCGTGAGATGGGTCAACCATTTCACGCACGTGTCGCCCGCCCAACCCGGCACGATCAGGCGCAAGGGTGCTCCGTGCAATATCGGGAGCGGCTCTTCATTCATCTCGTACGCCAGCATCGTGGTCGGATGCATGGCTTTCTCAATCGGGATGCTCCGGATAAACAAGGGCACAGTCGGAAGCACGGGTCGGTCGGCCCCCAGTAATTGAACATGCTTGGCCTTCGATCCAAGGCCAGCCCGTTTTAATACATCACCTAACCGAACTCCTGCCCACTTCGCATTGCCGACGGCTCCCCGTTCCCACTGCACTCCAGGAACTTTCGGGCGGAAGAAGGCTCGGCCGTTACCCGCACACTGTACGACTGCATGACGCGTCACCTCTTCAAACGCTTTGAGGTCAGAAAACGAGAGCGTGAGGCGTTGCTTGACATCCCCTTCCACATGCAACTGCCAGTCCTTCAGGCTCGAGGGACTGGGGGGACCAAAGTGACTCCGCACGAAAAAGCGGTCGTTCGGCGTGATCCAAGATGTCAACCACTGTGGCGGGGACTCCAAATCCTGAGGACGGTTGACGCGAGTGATAAACTCAGGGTCGCTGGGTCGTTCACCTGTTTGGGCCCATGATGCCAGCGACCATATTTCTTCAGCAGTCAGGAAAACGATTGTTCCTCCTGCCAGGCGAAGAAGAAACTCCCTCCGTGACAATCGACTTGCGTGCTCGTAAGGCATACCCTCACCCTTCCAAATTATTTGACGAGCATAGCCGGCTTAGGGTCCCCGGGTAGGACTCGAACCTGTAACCCCCGGCTTAGAAGGAAATACCCTATGCCGCTCTCCCACCTAAATCAAGGAACTGGAAAAGTAGTTAAGATTGCTCGTGTCGAAAGGAGTGTTTCAAAAAGGGTTGCGAAGAGCTAATTGCTATCCCCTGGATTCCGTTGAGGTCCAATAGCAGTTGTCGTATAGGTCAAAAAGAACTGTTTTTGGAACTCAAACACGGAAACCCCGCGAGTCTCTAGGTACCACTAATAGCTCTTGCCTGTCATTCTTTCATAGGCTTCTCGAAGTGTAGATACCTCTACGATTGTGACTCTAAGGTCCTCAGCAAGAGGACTGAGATCCCAGTCCCGAGTCTTGGTCTGACCTTGCGGAATTAGGACCGTGGAGAAGCCTCCTGCAGCAGCACCCTGAATTTTTTCAGGGAGAGCCCCTACGGGCAGAATACGCCCGATGAGGTCCACCGCCCCCGTCATGACCACGCCAGGAAGGATTCCATCTCGCTTGAGAGCAGCAACCATGGCCACGGCAATCGCTGCACTGGCACTGGGTCCCTCCGAAAGATAGGCGGAACTCACATTTTTCAAGGTCACCGACCATGTCCTAGGATCCTCTCCTACTGCTTCACAGGCGGCGAGCACCGCTATGTAAGCCGCGGTTTTCCAATCCTCGCTCAACGCCCCACCCCTGAAGCGCCCCAGGGCTCGGGACCCTTCATTAAATTGGATCTCGGGTCCCACTGGATTAGAGAGACGGTCGGCTTGGATCACAACGTAGTTCGTCGTTCCGATGTTCTGGGAAGACATGGAAAGGAGGGGAACCGTGATCAAGAAGCGCTGCTCACCGGTTGCAAGGTCGAGTCCAAGGCTGAGCGAAGTGAAAGCAATCAGAATTACGAAGTATGAACGAGAGATCCAAGTTTGAAAAGAGGGCTCGCCGAGCATCATAACTTTGGCCAAATCCAAAACATTTGTTTCTGGACTTCTTCCGGTTGACGCCCGTGGCCTTATTCCCCAACCGAGTTTCACTTCTTCAAATGGGTGGGTTTGTGAACACCCTGCGGACCACAGCTCCCGGTGGTGTCTCTGGCCGCTTTTCCATTCCTCCGATAGAATCAGTTCGGGCTCCGCGCACCGTCAGGAAGGGGGCTCAACTCCCCTGGCGCGCATGATCGAGGGCCTTGACCATGCTCAAAAGGCGCGCCCGTCCTTCTTCGGAAATCTCGGTGAACTGGATCCCCATCCCCGGAAAGAACGCATAATGCTCCTCCCCAGTCCGGATCCAGGCCACTTTGCCTTGTGCGTTGATCGGCGTGGTCGGATCGTCGGGCAGGAGGAGTTCCAGCGCGATTGCTGTCCCTAACTGCGACGGTAGGTGGGTCTCGATGAATACCCCGCCTCCGCCGATCTCGCAGGTGACACTGTCGAAGTGTTTGTGGTCCGGTGTCAAGTAGCGTACCTTCGCCGCGAGACGACTGCGGGGGTAATTCCGGACTGCTGTACGGGATTGGGTTTCACTGATAGAGCCGTGGATGAAATCTATGACGGCTTCCCACGACACCGCCCCCAGCGGTTCGCCTGTTGGGTCGAGCAGCGTCATCGTTTCCCCCTCGCTGTCCAGCCCCAAGAATTTCCCTCGGTGCCGCAATGAAATCTTAACGGGGAGTTTCACCATGATCCCTCCTTTCGGTGGGAAACGAACACGCCCGCCCTTTCCGTATGCATTCGCGATTCATAACGCATCCTCCTTTAGGCTCTCGACCCTAAGTTCCAACAGAATGAGTCTTTCTCGACAGCCCTGAAGATTCTTTTTTGGACCTGCGGATCAATACTCTCAAACCATCCGCAAATCAACTGCATCTGGTTCAGGGCTGGAGTAGGATTGTGAAAGGGGGCAAGCATGGGGCGCAGCACATGGATCGATTGCTTCCTCGCTGTGCGTACGGCCTTACAGAGGCGACAGGAAAATCCATGCAGTGGTGGAACATGTTCCGGTCTCTGACGAATTCTTTTTATCGACACCCGGGTCTGCCTGTAAATACGTCTCGGCTCCTCTTGCGAGACTTTGTGGCTGCGGACCACGCTTCCGTGCATCGCTACGCTGTAGACCCTAAGGTCACGCAGTACACGGACCGGGGGCCAAACCGTGAGGCGGACACCAAGGTGTTCCTTGCGCACGCGTTGGCGGCGCAACGGAGATGCCCTCGGAAACAATTTGACCTGGCGGTAGTTCTGAAGCAGGACGGCTACCTCCTTGGAGCTTGCGGGCTTCACGTGACCCAGCTCCGTCGCAACGAAGGCTACCTCGGCTACTGGTTGGGTCGCCCGTTCTGGGGGAACGGGTATGCGACCGAGACCGTGAAGGGCCTCCTGATGTTGGGATTCCAAGGGTTGGAGCTTCACCGGATTATTGCCTATTGTTGTCCCGAGAATGTGGACTCGATCCGCTGCCTGGAGAAAGTCGGCATGCGACAAGAAGGTCGTCTACGCCAGCACACGTGGAAACACGGCCTGTGGCAGGACATGTTTCTCTACGCCATCCTCGCCCACGACTGGCGGTGTGCTGGTCGGTGATTCACAAACTGGAAGAACAACAAGGTGAATTGCCCTTCGCGTATCGTGCGTGTGCTGGACCGGAGTATGGTCGGAGTGATTGTGCCGACATG
>VBOL01000056.1 GCA_005887945.1 Nitrospirota bacterium | reverse complement strand
ACCAGTCGTGCCCTCCCCGACTCGCTGGTGTGGTGGGGACCGACGGATGTCCCGGGTCTCTTGACCGCCGGGGCCGCTCGCGCAGCCACCTTCCCTGAACTGCGTGACCGCGTGGCCATGTTGAATCGTGTGCTCATCATCGATCCCAATCAGGCCGAGGCCCTCATGGTGCTGAGCCGACACCTCTATGTCGTCGTCCTGCGCGAGGCCTTCCCGTTCCATAAACTCACGGTGAGGGATCCGTCGCTTGCCTTGGTGGTGAACGAGCATTTTTGGAACATCTACGCTCAATCGACGCGCATGGACCTGTCGCTGGGGATGGAGATGGGTGGGTTCGACAAACCGACGACCGCCGACTACCTGTACCGCATGCTCTCAGCCATGCGAACCTTGGCCGTGGTACGGCCGGAACAACTCGATAACCTCTTTCGGTTAGGCGTGGCCTATCGATGGAACAACGATCAAGAAGCCGCGATCGAGACCCACCGATCCCTAGTCAAAGCCATCCCGCCTGAGCGAAGAGCCGGCAGAGCAGAAGCCCTGCTGCAACTGGCCTGGTCCCGCATCAACAAAGTGGCTTGGAACCGCAGCCTTGACGACTCAGACATTCGGGCTGCCTATCAGGATGCCGACGAAGCGCTCACGCTCGCCGACCTGCCGCTCGATAAATTCATGGCTGAGTACACCCAAGCCTACAGCCTGCTGTTCACCCCTGACCGAGACAATCAGGCGATCTTGGAGCGGCTGACGGAGGCCAAACGATGGTTTGCGGAAATTCCCGGGCTAACTCCGGACATCTGGCAGTTTTTCATCGGGGCAGAATCGTTGAAGGCGGTGCTGGACGCAGATCCCATCTTCCAGCCGATCTTGGCTCAGGCGGATGAAAAGAGAGGGTAACGGTCCGGTTCGGGAGATCCTAGCCCTTATTATTCATGACCGTTTCTACTGCAATCGCGAATTCGCCGCTGCGACAAGCCTGCACACGGATTTCCGGTGTGCAGGCGGGCGGCCTCGCCGCTCGTCTCGCTTGGCGACTGCGCGATTTCGCGACGAACCGTCATGAATAATGCGGGCTAGCCTTTTTGCGTCGCGTCGAGTACCTTGCTCTGCCATGTTCAGGCTCAGCGCAAACCCATCGGATCTGCGCTTTCCACCCATTGAGCAAGCCTCACCGGATGGCTTGCTCGCTGTCGGAGGCGACCTGCGTCCGGAGCGGTTGCTCAAAGCCTATCGACACGGTATTTTCCCCTGGTACAGCGGCGATCAGCCCATATTGTGGTGGTCGCCCGATCCACGGACCGTCCTCTTTCCCGACAAACTCCATATTTCGCGCAGTCTCAAGAGAAGTCTTCGTCCCGGCATATTCAGCGTCACGCTCGACCGGTGCTTTGCCGACGTGATGCGGCATTGCGCAGGACCAAGGCCGCATTATCCGGACGGAGGCACGTGGATCACTGCGGAGATGCTCGAAGCCTACACACGCTTACACGAACTTGGGTACGCCCATTCTGTTGAAACCTGGCAGGGTCGATGTTCACCCGTGCATCCGATGCATCGAAAGTGGCGCTGGTCTCGCTGGTCCGCCAGCTCCAGTCGTGGGGATTTCGCATGATGGATTGCCAGCAATCCTCCCCACACATCACCGCCCTGGGCGCCGAAGCCGTGCCCCGCCGCGATTTTCTCAATCACCTGACCGCGGCGCTCCTGCTGCCTGAACGTCGTGGGCGTTGGCAATTCGACATTCCATGACATTTGCGAATAACGGCTCACTGCGGCAGCGTAAGGCGTTCTGGCTCCCGATGCTGAGTAGGAAGTACATCGTCGCTTACAAGATACTTTGTCATTTGCGCAGTTACTCGCACCAACTGTCCTCAGGAGAAAAATAAAGTGTTGCGTTTGGAGACGTGTGGGCTCTGCTTGCAAAAGAAAGAACTTCAGAATAGCCATCTGCTTCCGGCTGCTCTTTATAAGCAATTGAGAGAACCTTCTGGCAGGTCTGATCCTAACCCAGTCATAGTAACACGCAGCAGGGCGCTTACCTCATCCAAGCAAGTATCGTCGTCTTTCCTGTGCGCGGACTGCGAATTGCGATTTTCCGTCAATGGGGAAAACTACGTTGTGACTCACTGTGCGAAACGTAATGGTTCGTTCAAATTGCGGGAACTCTTACAAGGCGCATCTCCGTTATGTGTAGATGACAAGAATCAAACGGCGGTTTATGACGTTCAGCAGTTGCTTGACACCAAGGCGGATCAATATCTTTACTTTACTGCAAGTGTCTATTGGCGCGCTTCTGCACACAGTTGGAAAATGGGCGGAGAGCAGGTTGGCAAAATATGTCTTGGCGAAGAATACCAGGAGCAGTTCCGTTTGTATCTATTCGGTGAAGCAGCATTCCCAAAGAATGCCCGTGTCTATGTCCATGTTTCTAGTGACACTCAAGTTCCTCTTACCGTTACTACGGTTCCCACTACGTTCCGAATCGGCAGTGCACATCGTCACAAATTTTGTATCCCTGGCGTGCTCTTCATCTTGTTCCTTGGGAGCGAGGTATCAAAAAAATTCGACACATTTGCGCTTAATGGCAATCAGCGGAAAATAATGTGGCTATGTCCCTGGCAAAACGATTCGCTCTTCCGTGGCATCCTAAATCGCATAGAGACGGCAACACCAATGGGGAAGTTGAGAAGATAAGACTCCTAGAATTTAACAGGAGAGATACGACCTTCCCCCGCAGCACACTCTTCGCGAGAAAATGTTTAAAGATTCATGACATTGTAAATCCAGTCTTGCGACATAAAGTGCTAAGTGTTCAGGGTAACTATCTCAGCCCACTTATCGAGAGAAACTCCCTAACGCTTGAAAAAAGATTTGCTGACGACGATTCTTTCAATCTGTCTCGATGTATGTTGTACCCGTTAGCCTCATCTAGGTCTCCCGTCACAATTGTCCTGAAGTTCCGTCCATCAACCCAGAATCGTTCTTTAGGCGTAAGAAAAACCACCCCCCAATGGTCTCGCCACTTCTCCACCTTCTTGATGTAATTTTCGGCAACACCCCACCACCCCCAATCTGTTGATCCGTGGAGTGAGACTTCGACACCTGCTTTTCCTTGCTCTAAACGGAAATGATTGCCTCTCCTTCCTTCATCAAGGATATTGACTCCAGCCTCTCGCAACTCTGAGAGGAACTGCTCGACAAGGGCTTCATCGGTTTTCCGTTTCTTCTCAGAACGAGACATCTTGATCGAGGAGAGCAACTCCTTTAGAGGTGTCTTTGTCATTGACACGTTCCGTTTCAGGAGCAGTAGTTTCATGTGTCTCACCTTTCCGTGCAGCGTTGACTATGCGATTATGTCTTCAAACAGGCACGAGGACACATTTCAGACTTACTCTTCGGTAAAATAATCGGAGTCGATCCGTTTTACTTGGAAGGTCGCTGTCGTGGTTGTTCCCAATCCGTGATCGATCATTAGTTCAGCAAGCATCCGTCCATCAATCAGAATGACCTTGGGATCGATGGTCTCAACATAATTCTTCGCGTCATCGGAAAACTTGCTCGTAGTAATGAACACACCTTTTTTTGCTCGCTTGCCGTGTAGTGCACCCACAAATTTGTGGACTTCAGGTCGTCCAACCGTCCCCTCCCAGCGTTTCGCTTGAAGATACACCAGGTCGAGCCCGAGCCGATCCTCCTTGATAATACCGTCGATTCCTTCATCCCCTGAACCACCAATAGATTTTCCTGCATCAGCGCGTGACCCTCCATACCCCATTGCAACCATCAGATCAACGACCATCCGCTCAAAGAACTGAGGCGAATTGGCTCCAATCCGTTGTACGATCTGACTAGCAAGATCTCCGCGAATACTCTCATAGGATTTCTGAAGCGTTTCCTCTGGCGTCTCCTTCGAGGGCTCTTGTTCTTCTTCCTTAGGTGATTTGGCTTTGTGGAACTCAAGAAACTCTGGAAACTGATTGAGTATGCGAATGTCTATTCGCTTGTGACCTGCATTGTGAAGGTCTATGCCTCGCTGAGTAATGCGAAAAATGCTACGCCGTGGGGACTCCAAGACTTTTGCTTGAATAAAATAACTCTTCGCCCAGGCAACTCGGTTTTCAAACTTCGTCTGAATCCCGCTTGGAAGAGGCTCTCTCATATCCGCTTGTGGCAGCGCCATAACCCTGGCGATCGTCTCGCGTGCCTCTTGGACTGAATGCTCTTTCCCATCTGCGGCAAGATCAAGCAACGGCTTGAAGAAACTTTGAAAATCTGGAACAGCCATTGGGTGATCCCTTTTATAGATCGAGAAGAGATTTCGGATCAGACTGCCTTCTAGTAGGAACTGCGGCAGTTTGCTCCTGTTTGAGTGGAGAGTTCAAATGAAACTTGGAGCGGCTTTGCGGCATCTTGTGGGGGACAATGGCTGATCGCTACAGATGATTGCAAAGAGTGTCCGCGGCGAGTGTGACAGTCTACGAGGTGGCGTGATGATTATGTGAGTTTCAGTCGGGGCGAACGCTGAGGTGCTAGTAAGAGCAAGAATGGTGAGAATAATGAGGAGGAAAGGTCAGAAGAGTTAGATAATCATTTACATAACTGATGTGTAGTCGTAGTAATATCAACTACTTGTGAAGTATACGACTGATCTACCGGCTCACGACTTTTATCATGACTATCGGAAACGTTTTTCAGCACGGAGGAGTTATGGATTCTGTCTATGTAACAACAAGAGGTCGGATTGTCATTCCCGCTCGGCTTCGTCGAAAACTGTGCATTAAAACAGGCACGAAGGTGTGCTTCATCGAGCATGGGAGGAACATCTCCTTCCAGCCAGTCACGAAGGAGTACGTTCGAAGTGTGTGCGGCATGCTCAAGGACAAAACATCAGCAACTACGGAATTGCTGATCGAGCGTAAGAAGGATCGAGAACGAGAGCAGGCCAAGCGAAAAGGGCTCAGTACGCCTCGGCGCAGATCCTAATTTCAAGCCGTTGCTCGCGGCATCGTAAGTGAGGAGGATACACTCTCTCTGGAACATGGCAAAATCTTCTCTTGGTAAGGAGTGGCCGGGCTGGCCTTCACTGCTCGCATCGACAGAGCACATTCCTAACCCCCTCCCTCCGACCTCGATCATGTCTCTCCTCACAGGGTAGCCTGGTTGATCCTCGAGTGCGCGCGTCGAACGAGCACCTTCTGAGCGTGCGCGTTCCGCGAGCAGGAGGACGACCAGGCTGCCCTATCCCTTTCCCATCTTTGCCAATTCCGCAAAGTAATGTGCAAAGGCCTTCATCCCGCCTGAGGCTTGCCCCCAGTCGAAGTATTCGTTGGGCGCATGGTATCCATGCTCAGGTAGACTCAGCCCCATCAACAGGATCGGCACCTTCCAGGCTTTCTGCATGGTGACCACGGCACCGATTGATCCGCCTTCGCGAATGAACGCCGGTTCTTTCCCAAACCCGGCATTCGTCGCTCGCTTCACCGCTTCGACATAGGGTCCCTCAAACAGTCCTTTGAACGGCTGAAGCATCCCTTCCCGTTCCACCTTTACATTCGGGTTGATCCTGGCCACGTGGCGCTTGAGCAACGCAAAGGCCTTTTCTGGAGTTTGGTTCGGCACCAACCGCATACTCACTTTGAGTTCGCCATGACCCGGCACGACCGTCTTCACCCCTGGGCCGTGATAGCCGCCGGTCAGGCCATGTACCTCAAACGTCGGCGCGGCCCAAATCCGGCGCATGATCTCTGCGGGATGCTGCGTGCGCAGCGTCAGAAATCCATAGGACTGCTTGAAGTTCTTGACCTGGAAACCTGATGCAAGGAAACTCTTGATTTCTGCTTTGGTTGGTTTGACTACTTCCTGATAGAATCCGGGAATCTTCACCTTGCCGGTCTTGGCATCGACGCAGGCTTGCGCCACTTCCATCAGTTCCGCGAGCGGATTACGCGCGGCACCCCCGGTCACACCAGAATGGGCGTCTTTCGTTCCAGTGCGAAGCGTGAGACGCGCGCCCAGTAGACCGCGCAGACCATATGGCATGGCAGGCTTTCCTTTTGCGAGCCAGATGGTATCCGACACGACCACGGAGTCGGGACGCGGAATGGCTTCACGATTCTTCAGTCCTGCGGCAAAATGCGGACTGCCGATTTCCTCTTCCAGCTCCCAGAGAAACCGAATGTTGATGGGGACTCCCTGCTCGATCGCGAACCGCGCGCCGAACAGGGCCGAGAGTGCCGGACCCTTGTCATCCGTCGCGCCACGGCCGTGATACATCCCGTTTTCGTTCTTGAACGCAAAGGGTGACTGCTTCCATTCAGGCTCCTGTGCCGGTTGCACATCCATATGGTTGTAGATGGTGACCGTCGGATGATGGGCTCCGGTGATCCAGCCGCCGGACACGATCGGATAGCCGCCGGTCTCCACAATCTGGGCCTCAGCCCCCAGATTCGTAAGGACCTGCCGTGCGACGTCCGCCATGCGCCGGATGTCGGGAGCCTTGGCCGGGTCCATACTGATCGAAGGAATCTCCACCATCTGGCCCAGCAGATCTTCAAACCGCCCGCGGCTGGCTCTGACGTAGCGTTCAAGGTACGCGCGATCGATCATGGATGATTCTCCAGGAAAGGTCGGCGAATTATAACGAGTTCGTCGAGGGGGCGGAAGGGACTTCTGCGACGACCTTCTGTAAAATAGAACCGTGACACACGGCAGCGCATCTCGTGCACGAACGTTGGTGACTCTCCTCACCGTCCTCTGGCTTGGGTGGTCTGTGGTCGGCTCTTCCTGTGCCTCAGCCTCGGAGCCCATCACCATTCGCGAGATCGTCGACGAGCCGAAGTCGTTTCATCTCAAACAGGTCACGTTGCGGGGCACTGTTCGCAATGTGACGCCGCTCGATCCCTACAAGCTCCCGGCCGGCACGATGTGCTACGGCGCCTATTTGTTCTACCTGGAAGACGAGACATCCTCGATCAACGTCGCCGTTTTCGGACTCTGCGGGGTCCCGACCGTCAAAGATCCCGATGTCGAGGACGGGCAACGGGTTGAACTTACTGCTACGATCCAGTCGCCGAGTCACGGGGGCTACTATTTGAGTTTTCAAGGGGTGAAGGTGGTGGGAGAGCGAGAAGGCGTCATTCAGGCGGTGGCGGATCGAATCACCCCGCTTGCCGAATAAACGAGCACGCGAACGATGACCGTTCAACTCGCCATACCAACGGTAACAAGGATCGGCTGGATCGGCACCGGCGTGATGGGATCGTCGATGTGTAGCCATGTGCTACAAGCCGGATATCGCGTAACCTTGCACAGCCGCACGAAAGACAAAGCCAAGCCGCTGCTCGACCTCGGCGCGACGTGGGCCGAGAACCCGCGCGCGGTCGCCGCTGAATCGGACATGCTCTTCACGATGGTGGGCTTTCCCCAGGACGTGCGTACAGTCTATTTCGGCGAGACTGGAATCCTGGCCGGCGCACCACCTGGCACGGTGCTCGTCGATATGACGACGACGGACCCCGCACTCAGCCGCGAGATCGCCGAACGTGCGACGGCCATGGGTCTTTCTGCGATTGACGCCCCGGTATCCGGTGGCGATGTGGGCGCGCGCAACGCCACCCTCTCGATCATGGTGGGAGGCGACCGCAAAGCAGTACAAGCCGTGATGCCGGTCTTCGAGCTATTGGGTAACAAGATCGTGCATCAGGGAGGGCCCGGCACTGGGCAACAGGCTAAACTCTGTAACCAGATCGTGATCGCCGGTACGATGGTCGGTGTCTGCGAGAGTTTGCTCTATGGCTCCAAGGCAGGGCTCGATCTGAAGCGGATGCTGGACTCCATCCGTGGCGGAGCCGCAGCCTGCTGGACCTTGGACCATCTCGCTCCACGTATTCTTCAACGAAACTTCGAACCGGGATTTTTCGTCGAGCATTTTGTCAAAGATATGGGCCTCGCGCTGGAGGAGTCGAAACGTATGGGGCTCGTACTGCCCGGTCTTACGTTGGTGCACCAGCTCTACCAGACCGTCCAAACGCTCGGGCATGGCCGTAGCGGAACCCATGCGCTGATGCTCGCGCTCGAAGAACTCGCACACATCCACGTGAATGCGTCACCGGCTTAAATCCCTACACCTAATAGCAATGCCCTCTGTCTCGTGGAGTCGACTGCATACCCCTGACTGCTCAACACCACAATGCCGACCACAATGAGACAACTAGGACCTGCTTGCAGCCTTCGCATGTGGGAACCTCCTAATCCGGTGACGGTTTATCGTAAGAAAGTTTCTATACTATAGTGGCGCACGCACGTGGTCACGGCGAGAGTCGGCGGTAATGCTTCAAGAGAAGCAGCCCGCCCCAAGCGAACGAGCCCAACATCAGGAGAATGCCGAGGTTGTAGGTGAGGTGAGCCAGACGATGGTCATACTCCAGCCAGCCCAACATGCTCAGGATGTTGTTCCAGTCATGCCCGTCCGTTTCCTTCCCAGTCACCCCGCCTAGCAGCATGAGATCCATCGCCCGCGCATCGTTAATATAGGGGGCGATATCCATGAAGCTTTCCGCCGTCCACCAGAGGGCCACCGACGCGCCGAAGAGATCGCGCGTCTTGATGAGAAAGGCAACCAGGCAGACTAGCGGCATCAGGATCTGGCCGAGACTCCCGCCCAGAATCATCATGAAGCGACCCAACGGGATAAATAGAAGATGACCCGCTTCGTGGAACGGCAGATTGATCAGATGGAGAAACGATTCCCCTGTGTAATTGGTTTCAAGCGGAGTGAAAATTAATGCTCGGCCCCACCAGAGAAGCAACAGAAACACTGCGACCCGGCCAGCGAACGTCAACGAGTCTGTCGACGTATCTGAGTCAACGAGCCACTCCTTGGCAAGGGACATCCAGCGCGAGCGATCCCGCAATACCTGCTGCCGCTGTAGCGAGACAAGCGGCCGATACTTTGCAATGATGATCCCGCACTTCATGCACTCTGTCGCTCCGTCCGGCTGGTCAGCCTGACACTGAGGACACGACAGGGTCGAACTCACGATGGATGCCATAGGCACACTGTAGGGCTGAGTGCGCGGTCGTACAAGAAAATCTCTGGATTGATTCAGAGCACTGTATGGGGCCCGCGTGCAGGATGCTCAAATAGGCAGTCCAGCAAGGCCGCAGCGAGTGAGAACCCGAGGCGTGCTCTCAGGGGTACGTTGAGGGTCTGAACGATGCGAGAACGAAGCTGGCGGACTGTTTCAGCATCCCGCTAGTGGAAAGAGAAAGGAATGGGCGCAAAGGTAAGCACAAACACGGCAAATGCAATCCATCCGACAACGATCCGCTCTCGGCCCAACGGTACGTGAAGATCGCGCACCGGCGGATGTCCGAAACCCCATAGTCCTGCCATGAAGGCCCAGAGCCACCAGCCAGGCCAGCCCACAAACCCTAGCACAATCAACAGCGGCACCATGACAAACGCCATTGTGCGTTGGCGTGAGCCCCACAGGGCGTACGCCACATGCCCGCCGTCGAGTTGGCCGATGGGAAGGAGATTCAGTGA
>VBOL01000299.1 GCA_005887945.1 Nitrospirota bacterium | reverse complement strand
CCGGCCAGCCGGCTGAGGCGGAAGAATGGCTCAGTCGCTTGATAACAGCGCAGCCGGATCATAAAGAGGCTTTCGAACTGTTCGGATCCCTGCTTGAAGCCAGGGGCGATACCGCCGGCGCAGCCTTGCAATATTCCCGCGCCCTCGAATTGCTCCTGGCGCATCCAAACGATGAAAGTCCGACTCAGCCGGCGGTTCTCTATGCAAAAGTCAAGGAACTAGCCCCGGCTAGTCCGTTGGTTGCCAAATGGGCTTCGACGTTTTCGCCGAAGCTGCAGGCGTCAGTACCTGCCGTCGAGATGCCGGTTTCTGCTCCGCCAGGGAACGAGATTGACCCGGAGACCCACTACACGCTGGGAGTGGCCTACAAGAACATGGGGTTGCTGGACGAAGCGAAGGAAGAATTTTGTTTCTCGATGAAGAGTCACGAATTTTTCTTGGACTCCTGTCTCATGATCGCGGTCTGCTTGAAAGAACAGGGAGAATGCCAGTCTGCGAGTGCACAGCTCGAGCTGCTGCTGAAGGACCCGAAGTGTCAAGGGGCCAGGGCGCAAGCCATTCGCTATGAACTCGGCTTACTCTACGAAGCCCAAGAACAGTGGAGCCAGGCTGCCGCAATCTACGAATCGATTCCGACCTTCCACGACGTACCGCAACGACTCGAATCAGCTCGCGCACACAGGGCCCCAGCTGAGCCGACCCCCACGTTTCTTTACGGAAACTAGCAGGCCGCAGAAACAATCGCCCGCATCGTTCTCGCCTCTTCGATGTGGCCAACAGGTGACCACTCCTTGCAGGATGCGCAAAAAGTCCGTCCAGCAAGGCCGTAGCGAGTGAAGGGCCAAGGCGTACCCTCTAGGGTACGTTGAGGGTCTGAACGATGCGAGAACGCTGCTTGGTGAAAGGTGCGTCTTGGCGCACCGGGGTTGGGTGGGTGAGAACAGGGATTTTTTCAGCACCCTGCTAGTGAACGTGGTTTGGGGCGGGACGTCCGTCTAAGACGGCGTGAATATTCTCCAGGCAGACCAATCCCATCTGAACCCTCGCGTGCAGCGTGGCAGAGCCCAGATGGGGGAGGAGTACCACCTGTTTCAGCTGAGCCATCGCTGAGTGGATGGCCGGTTCCCGTTCATACACATCGAGTCCCGCGCCGGCGATGATCCCCAGCTTGAGGGCGTCGGCCAACGCCCATTCATCGATGATTGGGCCACGAGCGGTATTGATGAGGTAGGCGGTGGGGCGCATCCAGGCCAATTCGCGTGCGCCGATCAGATGCTGGGTGGCAGGCGTGAGAGGCACATGGATCGTCACGACATCGGCTTCCCCGAGGAGATCCCGCAATGACCGGTGCTCCCACTCGCGGGAGAGAGATGAGGTAGCCAGTGGTTGGCGTGTGTGATAGCGCACCGGCATGCGAAACCCCACTGCGCGGCGGGCTACCGCTTGTCCGATCCGTCCCATGCCGATAATCCCCAGTGTCTTGCCCGAGACGTCAGCTCCCAAGAGTTGCGTGGGACTCCATCCAGTCCAGCGACCGGATCGAATGAGGGCGTCGCCTTCAACGACGCGGCGTGCCGTCGCCAGGAGCAAGGCCCAGGTCAGATCCGCGGTGGCATCCGTCAAGACGTCCGGAGTATTGGTGACGGTCAGACCACGCTGTCGCGCGGCAGCAAGATCGATGTTGTTGTGCCCGACGGCATAGTTTGCCAAAATTTTCAGCCGAGTGGCCGCATGAATGGTCTCGGCATCAATGCGATCGCCCAGGGTCACGATCGCGGCGTCGGCTTGGCAGAGTCCCTCACGAAGCACCGACGGAGCGGGCAACGTATCGTGAGGATACTGCACTAGCTGGAACCGCTCCCGCACGATGGCCATGACGGGATCGGGAAGGAGGCGTGAGAGGTAAAGGATGGGACGTATATCGGTCATAGATGCGTGCTCCTAACTGTGACTCGCATCTTAGCAGGATGCTGAAAAAATCTGCCAGCGCCCATGGACCGTGGCGCGTCACGCGCGAGAGATGCGAGAAAGGCGCGACGTAGACAGATTGGGTTCTCACCTCGTTTAACCCGTCTCGCTCGTCCCGCCTGTCTCGCGCGATTTTCCTTCGCGGTGTTCTCTTGTTGTTCCACACATGCGGACCAGTAAAGTTCTGGTGTGCCACATAGTTTTTCCGCAGCCTGCTAGCCGGTCGTGCACTGAGCAACAACCAGACTTGTGCTGGTCTCAAGAGTCTGTCTAGAATGAGCGACGCCTTCAATTATGACCTCACCAACTCTCATTCTGCCTGAACGTTCCCATGTCATTCCCTCCGACCTTCGAGCCGCGATAGGCGTCGATAAAGTAAAGGACGACTACTCGACGCTCACCGCCTATGCGGTGGATGCGAGCATCTATCGGATGACGCCTCAGGCGATCGTGCTCGTAGAGTCCGAGGAGGACATCGCCGCCACGGTGCGTTACGCCGTACAGCGGGGCATCCCGCTGACGCCGCGAGCTGCCGGGACGAATCTGACTGGCTCGGCGATCGGGTCCGGGATCATTCTGGACGTCTCGCGCCTGAATCGGATTCTAGAGCTGAATCGAGAAGAGGGCTGGGCTCGTGTGCAACCCGGTATCGTTCTGGCCGAACTCAACAAGAAACTGGCGCGCGACGGTCTGCTATTCGGTCCCGATCCCTCGAGCGGTGATATGTGCAAGCTCGGCGGGATGTTGGCGAACAACTCATCCGGCCCACACACGCTGCGATATGGCGCCGTCAAAGATAATGTGGCGGCACTCCGAGTCTGTGTGGCTGGATGCCAAGGTATATGGGTTCGGCGATCTGAACTGTGCCGATCTGCTGAAGGCGCATAGGCCGCTTCGTGATCTACAGGTGCTGCTACAGGAAAATGCTACGCTGATTGCGCAGAAACGTCCGACTGTCAGCAAGAACAGTTGTGGCTACAATCCCTTCGGTCTCGCCGATGGGTTTGCACGAGGCTGTTTTGATCTTCCAAAACTATTTGTCGGCAGCGAAGGTACGCTCGGCCTCATCAGTGAAGCCACCATTCGGCTGGTTGAAAAACCCCGCGCGACCCTCACGGCGCTCATCCATTTTTACCGCTTGGACGACGTGGGCGAGGCGGTGCCAAAGCTTCTGGAGTTGAGTCCGAGCGCGTTAGAAGTGATGGATGCCAACACGCTCAATCTGATCGGAAGGGCGAAGCACGCCATCCCGGCAGACGCGGCCGCCACCCTCCTGGCGGAATTGGATGCGGATGGCGCAGGCATCGATCTCCGTGCGCAGGCCGAGCGCATGACCGAGATCTGTCGCCGCTATCGCCTCACGTCCGATCCTGTGATCGCCTTCGAACCTGAGCAACGGGAGCAATTGTGGAAGGCCCGCAAGGCCCTCTATCCCACGCTCTATCGATTCGATCCCCGGAAGAAGCCCATCAACTTTGTTGACGACGTGGTGGTGCCGGCTGAACGAATCGGCGAACTCATCCGTTATCTGGAAGAGTTCTTCGCCGGACAGCGAGTGCCGGTTGCAATTTTCGGGCATATCGGGAATGGGAACGCCCACATCATCCCCTTGCTCGACGTGAACGACCAAGACGATTTTCAGAAGATGGTGCAGGGCTATCATGAGATTCACCAAACGGTCTTGGGTCGCTTCGGCGGCTCGATTTGTGGGGAGCACGGGGATGGCCGGGTGCGTGCCGAATACGTGCGGACGATGTTCGGCCCGGAGCTGTACGATCTGTTTGTGCGTGTGAAGCAGAGCTTTGATCCCTCCGGGGTGCTCAACCCCGGCATCAAGATCAGCGACCGGCCCTTCACGGACCATATCGACTATGTGCGATTGTCGAAACCCTGTGCGACCTGCGCCAAGTGTAACGCCGTCTGTCCGGTCTACGATGTGTTTCAATCGGAAGACATGAGTTCGCGGGGATGGTTCGAGATCGTCACCGATAAGAACTATAGCTATCTCAATTCGAAGCGAGTCGTAGAGGCCTGTCTCAACTGTAAGTCCTGTCGTACAGCCTGTCCGGCCGGAGTCGATGTCTCCCAGCTCATTCTAGACCGACGCGCTGAGCATCCGAACAAGATGGCAGGTGTCATCTTTCGTTTCCATGCACAAACAGTGCAGTTCGAGAAATTCTTAAAGCTTCTCGCGAGGTATCAGCCGATATGGGATCGGCCTTTGATGAGGCGTCTGCTCGATTATCTGACGAAGCCGTTCATGCGTGGTCTCGCTGAGACGGCAAGATTGTCGCCTCAACTTGTGATGCCTCGACTGGCCCGGCAACATCTCTGTGACCGCTACCCCGAACTGATTCCCCAGGCTGGGCAAGCTGCTCGCTCCCCGGTGGCTTATTTCCATGGGTGCGCGGCCAACTATTTCGACGATGGGGTGGGCGATGCCGTGATCGCCGTGTTGCGAAAACATGGTGTCGAGCCGGATCTGCCGCCGCAACGCTGTTCCGGGACGCCGATTGAAACCTACGGGCATCGCGCGTTGGCCAAAGAAGGGGCACGGGTCAATCTCGCTTCCCTGGCAAAGTACGACAAGGTGGTGACCGGATGTGCTTCTTGCACCCTCATGCTGAAGGACTACCCCACCTTGTTCACTGGGGAGCCTGAGCAAGCCGCGGCCCAAGTCTTGGCCAAACGAGTCACACATATTTCGGAGTTTGTGTCGCAATCGCCGGTGAAACCGGCCATGGCCAATTCGCAGCCTACGAGGTGCAAGGTGGCCTATCATTCCTCCTGCCATCTGCGAGCCGCTGGAGTGACGAAGGAGCCTCGTGCGATTCTGGCAGGCTTGCCGGGCGTCGAGTATGTGGAGATGCCGGACGCCGATCGCTGTGCGGGCGGAGCCGGAACCTATCTCGTGAAGGATTTTGAGACGTCGCAGCGCATTGTTGAGCGCAAGCGGCGGGCCGTCGAACAGAGCGGAGCAGAGGTTGTGGCCACGAGTTGCCCGGCCTGTATGATTCAACTGCGCACGGGATTGCAGGGCGCAGCGGAGGTCAAACACGTGGCTCAACTGATTCAGGAAGCCTATGAGGCAGCCGACCAACAGACGAGTGGAGGGCCGGCATGAAATTGCCCAAGGTAGCTGGTCAGTTGGTCTGTGTTGTCTATCTGGTCTTTCTCGTCTATCTGGTTTAGAGCAAAAGCACCAAGTAAGTTAGACAGACGAGACAAACGAGATAGACCAGATAGACCAATTTACGAGAGACGAGGACCAAATGGTCACCGTGCTGGTCTTTGGATTGACACTTCGCGATGCGGTCGGAGAAACAGAATTCGAGCTTGAGGTCTCGGAGCCGACCACGGTCAGGAAACTCATTGAATCAAACCAGGACCGCATGGGCCCGTTGGTGCAGTTTCTGGCGAATCGAGAAGTGATGATTGCAGTGAACAAGAAAGTAAGCGCCGAGGATACGGTGGTCAAGGACGGCGATATCGTGAAGTTATCCCACCAGTCGAGAATGTCGTATGATGGGACGAGAGACATTCCCATCTAACCGAATGCTTTAAAAGCTCGCCAGCATAATAAGCCTGCTATTTGGTTTGTCTCGTTTGTTTGGTTGAACAAGGCCAACTAGATGAACTAAACAAACCAGATGAACTAGATCAACCCATCCCGTCTGTCTCGCGCGGCTATCCTGCCGGGGCAGTATCCCCAACAGCCAACTAGCGCAGCCGGCGTTTGGCTTTGGCAGTCGGGAGGGCCGTGAGCGGATCGTCGGGCCAGGAGTGTTTGGGATAGCGGCCACGGAGTTCTTTTTTTACCTCGCGATAGGCCGACTTCCAGAAGCTTGAGAGATCCTTCGTGATCTGAACAGGCCGACGTGCTGGTGACAGGAGATGCAACATGACCGGAATCTTCCCGTCGACGAGACGGGGCGTGTCCTTGCAGCCGAACATTTCTTGCAACCGCACAGCCAGGATGGGCAGATCGGGCGTTACATATTCCACGCGAACGTTCGATCCGCTCGGGACTGTCAGATGGGTGGGGGCCCAACGTTCGAGTTGGCGTGACTGTTCCCATGAGAGGAGTGCATGCAACGGCTGGGTGAGATCGAGCCTCGTGACGCGGTCGAGCGTCGTCAAGCCGGATAGATAGGGACCAAGCCAGTCGTCGAGCGTCCGCAGCAGTGCCTGGTCCGACAGATCGGGCCATCGTGACTCTTGCCCTTCGACCCGGCGTAGAAATGCCACTCGCGCGCGCCACTGACGAAGCTCCTGAGTCCAGGCCAGCCGGTCGAGTCCCGTCCGACGAATGCCCTCTAACAATGCCGACGAAATCATCGAAGGATCTGGCTTCGAGAGCCCCTGCTCAGACAGGACCACCGAACCCAATCGGCGCTGTCTCGTCGCACGAACCACCTGCGCTGTGTCATTCCACGACACCTCATCGACTACGCGAATCTGGTCCGCATACAGGGTCTCAAGATCGCGAAGCCTGACCGGCGCGGCTAGATCAATTCTGGCCCATTGCGTGCCGCCATCCAGGACGGCAATGACCAGATAGTCTTCTGAGCCGAGCGGATCAGGGTTCGCAAAGAGGGCGCCACGGCCATTGGCCATGAGATAGCGCGCGTCGTCCCCACTTTGGCGTTGGGCAATGCGATCCGGATAGGCGAGTGCGAGCAACAGACCGACCTCATCGAGGCTCTCCTGCCGATCCGAACGAGCAGATCGCGGGAGTTGTCGTTGCCACAAGTCGGCGGTGCGTGCCACTCGCTGACAGGCGGCGCGGTCGACGGTCACACCGGCAGCGTGATCGTGCTGTCCATGCATGACATCCAAGCGGAGGCGCAGATCGGCGTTGTGCCAGCCGGAGGGGCCACGGAGCAGATCTCGCTCGCTGAGCAGGGCGGCCAGCTCACAGGCAAGATTGCCGAGTTGCAACGGCCCAGCTGTGAGCAGCATGTGTGCGAGACGTGGATGCAGCGGCAGATCGGCCATCCGTTTTCCATGAGCGGTGATCTGTCCCTCTGCATTGAGTGCGTTGAGGCCGGTGAGCAACTCTCTCGCCTGGGCCACAGCCCCGGCTGGTGGGGGAGTGAGCCAGGACAGCTCGGCTGGATTGGCCGTGCCCCAGAGGCCCAATTCGAGAAGCAGTGGCGCCAGGTCGGCGTCGAGCATTTCCGGCGGGCGACGAGGGGCCAACGATTGGTGCTCCGAAGAGGTCCAGAGGCGAGAACAGACGCCCGGTTCGAGGCGGCCGGCACGACCACGACGTTGCTCGGCAGAATCCTGTGTGACGCGGATGGTCTCCAGTCTCGTAAGTCCCGAGCGCGGATCGAAGCGAGGCACGCGCAGCAAGCCGGCATCGATGACGACGCGTACCCCATCGATTGTTAAGCTCGTTTCAGCAATCGAGGTGGCCAGTACGATCTTTCTCGTGCCCGGTTGAGCAGGAGCGATCGCGTGGTCTTGCGCCGCTTGAGGCAGGTCGCCATGGAGCGGCGCGATGAGGATGTTCGAGCCTACATTCAGATTGAGAAGCTTTCGTTCGACGCGACGAATCTCTGCCATGCCTGGCAGAAAAACCAAAAGACTGCCTTGATCCTGCGCGAGCGAGCGCCGGATTGTTTGTACGACTGCCACATCGAGATGGCCGGAGAGCGGCTGGTCGAGGTAGCGTGTCTCCACAGGAAAGAGCCGGCCGTCGCAGGTGATTACGGGCGCCCGGCCCAAGAGATCCGCGACCGGTCCACAGTCCAACGTGGCCGACATCACGAGTAGGCGGAGATCCGGGCGAAAGAGCCGTTGCGATTCGAGACAGAGGGCCAGGCCTGTATCGGCCTGTAGGCTCCGTTCGTGAAATTCATCGAAGAGGACGATCGCGTAGGCGCTGAGCGCAGGATCGCTCTGGAGCAGGCGACTGAGGACGCCTTCCGTGACCACCTCGATTCTGGTCTTGGGCCCTACCTTCGTGTCGAGCCGCATACGATAGCCGACCGTCTCGCCGACTGCCTCACCCAGCGTGGTTGCCATGCGATGGGCTGCGGCACGGGCGGCAAGCCGCCGAGGTTCCAACATGAGCAGCCTCTTTCCGTCGAGCCAGGGAGCATCGAGCAAGGCCAGCGGCACCCGTGTCGTTTTACCGGCGCCAGGCGCGGCGGTCAGCAGCGCATTCCGTCCCTCCGTCAGCGTGCGACGAAGGGTCGGCAGCACATCTTCTATTGGAAGTCTGGGCATGATAGGTTCGGCGTTCTCGAGAGCTTGCAGGCTGCGGGAAAACTATTTCGGCACAGGAGGACTTCAATGGCCTGCACGTCTGGGACAAGCCCGGTCTGTCTGGTCCATCTGGTCTCTCTGGTTCATCTGGTCTCTCTGGTTGGTCTGGTTCAACCAAATAATCGAGACAGACCAAACAGACGAGACAGACCAGACAGACCAGACAGACCGAACAGACCAAATGAACAAGACAGGCTGGCGGACTTTTTCAGCATCCTGCCAGACTGTATCAGACTCGCGGCAGGTGAGAAAAGGAATTGGACGAATGGCAATGTCGGACAGGCTGCTCGTGCACGAAGCCGACCCATTTATTGTGCAAGTGGATGAGGTCGGCCAGTTTCAATGGCCGGACGGCGGGTTTCAGGGATGGGAGGGGAGGGGAGCATCCAGACCATCCTTCTTGCATACAGAACGCGCAGGATGAAGGGGAGGAATGACACCCATGCAGGTCCCTTGCTCCCGGAGCAGAGGAGAAGATGGAGCCTGATGATCTTCTGTGCTCGCGCAACACGCGGCTTCAGAAGGATGGAGAGGCAGCGGCCAGGTGCCCTTCTTGCTCGCAGAGCCCCCACGGTGAAGCGGTGGTCGCTCGATGCGCGCAGTAAAGGGCAGCCTTGGCCACTCCCTTAACGAGAAATGAAGAGGATTGGAAGGCCCTCGCCCGGGCTAATGGCACGTCTCGGCGTGCCAGTGGTGGGCGGGTGAGAATGCCGAGCGCAGTGGAAAATCAATCAGCCCCCATCCCTGAGGAGATAACGAGCGAGCTTGGAAGGATTATCAATATGAAAGGTGCTCGTCCGATGCGCGCAGTGAAGGAGAGTCTGACTATTCCCCTTAGGGCAAAGTGGGAAAATCTGAAGGCCCTCGCCCGGGGTACCGGCACGTCCCGGGAGATCGATTGCTAGCAATCGGAGGGTAGGGCGGGCGAAAAATATCTGCCAGTCGGTGGGCGGGTGAGAAGGCTATGCGCAGTGGGAGACCATCTAGCCCACCCTCAAGGGAAAAGATAGAAGAGCTGTGGTCGCTCGATGTGTGCAGTAAAATCCAGCCTGGCTCTTCCCACATGGAAGAGTGAGGGAATCTTGTAAGAAAAAAACCTGCTCGACGGCAGGATTGAGCCAATCCCCCTTGCTGTGAGAGAGTAGGGAGAATAGAGAAGACACACCATTCGAGATACCATCCAGACAGGCAGTCGCTACATTCTATGAAACACGAGACCACGCACCCATCTGCGGAAACACCGGCAAAGGGCTTTTCTCCTGGGTTCGCGGCACTGGGCCTTGAAGCTGCCCTGCTGACCACGCTCGACACGCTGGGCTATGAAGAGCCCACGCCGATCCAACGGGAGGCGATCCCTCCGTTGTTGGCAGGCCGCGATCTCCTGGGCCAAGCGGCAACTGGGACCGGCAAGACGGCAGCTTTCACGCTCCCGCTGCTCCAGCGCATCGCCCATTCTGCGCGGCGCTGCCCCTCCGCACTCATCCTGGTGCCGACCAGAGAGTTGGCCATACAGGTCGGCGAAGCTGTCACGCGCTATGGCAAAGAATTAAAGATCTCCGTGCTTCCGGTCTATGGAGGACAGGCAATCGGTACGCAACTCCATGCGCTCAAGCGCGGTGTCGATGTCGTCGTGGCGACGCCTGGGCGGGCGCTGGACCATATCCGCCGAAAGACCCTGCACCTCAAGACGATCCAAATGGTCGTGCTGGACGAGGCCGATGAGATGCTCGACATGGGATTTGCCGAGGATCTGGACGCCATTCTGGAACAGACACCCATAGACCGGCAAACAGCGTTGTTCTCCGCCACCATGCCGCTCCGGATCGCATCCATTGCCAAGCGCCATCTCAAGGAGCCGGTCGAGATCAGGATTGCCAAGGAGCCGCTGAAGGCGGGGGCCGCTCCGCGCGTGCACCAAACGGCCTACATCGTCGCCAGACCGCACAAGGTGGCGGCACTGGCTCGTATTCTGGACATGGAGGCTCCAAAGTCGGCCCTCGTGTTTTGCCGCACGCGTATCGAAGTCGATGAACTCACGGCCATGTTGACAGGCCGTGGGCACCAGGCCGAAGCGATCCATGGGGGTATGAATCAGTCCCAGCGTGATCGCGTAATGAACGCGTTCCGGTCCGGACAGACCGAACTCCTCGTCGCCACCGATGTGGCAGCGCGGGGGTTGGATATTCCATCCGTGTCGCATGTGGTGAACTACGATCTGCCCATGTCTCCGGAAGGCTATGTCCATCGGATCGGACGGACCGGACGGGCCGGGCGTGAAGGGGCGGCGATCACCGTCATCGACCCGCGCGAGCAGCGGTTGTTGTGGAACATCGAGCAACTCACGAAAGCTAAAATTGTCGTGACTCCAGTGCCGAGCGTCGCCGACCTTCGCACGAAACGGCTCGCACGAATCAAGAGCGCGATTGAAGAAGTCCTCGCGGCCGGTGACCTGGACCAGTTCCGATTTGTGCTCGCGTCGCTCGCCGAACAGGGAGACCCAATGGAGGTGGCGGCGGCAGCCATCAAACTCGTCTTTCGCATGCAGGGTGGAGAGAGGAAGGAATACGATATTCCGGCAGTGTCGCTCAGGCCGCCGGAGCGGCCATCGATGGCACGGCGCCCTATGGGAGATTCTCGAGGGCGGGCCGGTGGCATGATGCCGAAAGAAGGACAGGGCAGGCCGTTCAACGTGCCTGGTCGTGGCGGACGAACGGTGGGGATGGCCAAGGTGTATATCGGCGCAGGCAAGGAGGCAGGGATCCGGCCAGGCGACCTCGTCGGGGCAATTGCCAACGAGGCCGGACTCAATTCGAATGTGATCGGCGCCGTCGAAGTGATGGATCGATTCTCGCTCGTGGAAGTGCCGGAAGTACTGGCCCGTGAGATCATCGAGACCCTCAGTCGGACCAGGATCAAGGGACAGAAGGTGGCAGTGAGATTGTTTCTGGAGCAGCCAAGGGGTGGAAGGGCGTAGCCAGGTGCCCTTCTTGCTCGCAGAACGCGCACGATAGGAATGTGCTCGTTCGATGCGCGCAGTAAAGGGCACCCTGGCTACGCCCTATTGTTGAGGGAAAGGAGAAAGCGTGGAAGGAGCATGAGGGGTAGACTAGAGGGTCTCCTGTGCTCGTGCAACGCGCGGTCTCGGAAGATGTGGTGCAAGGGCGGTAGGAGTTTTCTTTGCTCCCGGAGCGCGCGCCCTCAGAAGGGCCTCGCTCGACGGCCGCAGTCGAAAACTCCTACCGCCCTTGCCGGCTGGGTGATGAACTGGAAGAGAGGAAGCTTGCACGCGCTGTGGGGGACCGTCAGCCACCTCTTTGACGACGGGCTGGCGCGAACCTAGGCCGCATCAACGGCCACAAGCAGCGCTACAGACCGTACCGCGTGAAGCGCGAGACCCAGATGGTTTCTCTCGTTTATCTAGTCTATTTGGTTTGTTTGGTTGAACGAGACAAACCAGATGAACAAAACAGACCAGATGAACCCATCCCGCGCATCGATGTGTCGCGGAGTAGGGTGGAACGGCGGGTCGGTTGTGCCAGTTAGCTTTCTATTGTTCCGATTTCTTCCCGCAATTGAAACTTGAGAGAGGCATATTCTTTCATGCAGTAGGCGAGCAGCCGTTCGGAGCCGAAGAGCATCACCATCCTGCCGTCCCGGTCCACGAGGCGGCGCGTGTCCTGCGGCCAGTAGATGCGGGCGATCACGTCGGGATCGCCGCTCACCCAGCGGGCCAGGACAAATGGCATACGCTCGACGAGGGTCTTGACCCCATACTCGGTCTCGAGGCGTGAGGCGACGACATCGAACTGAAGTTCTCCCACCGCGGCCAGAACCGGCTCCCGGCGCACATGATCGGGTGAATAGAACACCTGCATCACTCCTTCTTCTTCGAGCTGCTGGAGTCCCTTCTGAAACTGCTTCTGCTTCGTGAGGTCCTGGCTTCGAAGCACGCCGAAGCACTCAGGTGGAAATTGCGGAATTGCATCGAAGGCGAGGGGAGTGCCGGAACAGAGTGTATCGCCGATGGCAAAGAGGCCGGGGTTCACCAGACCCACGACGTCGCCTGGGTAGGCCTCCTCAATTGTCTCCCGGTCACGGCCGAAGAGCCGGTGCGGTCGCGTCATCCGGATCTTCCGATCCAGCCGCGCATGATAGACCATCATGTCCTTTTCGAAGCGGCCCGACACGATACGCAGAAACGCCATGCGATCGCGATGTTGCGGGTCCATGTTCGCCTGAATCTTGAACACAAAGCCGGAGAACTTGTCGTCCGTCGGTTGCATGAGCCCCTGCGAGCTCATGCGCGGGCCTGGCGGGGGCGCGAGCTCGAGGAACCCGTTCAGAAATGGCTCGACGCCGAAGTTCGTCAGCGCGCTCCCGAAGAAGACCGGCGTGAGTTGGCCGGCGAGAAAGCGGTCGCGATCGAACTTGGTGCCGGCGCCGGTTAGCAGAGCGATCTCATCCTGTAGCGGACCATAGGCCTCTCCCAGCGTCTCAGCCAAACTCGGGTGGGGGAACGTCTCCACACGCATCGGCGCCCGGCGCTGGTTATGCAGCGTCCGTTGAAAAAACAGGATTTGAGATTCCTGAAGGTCGTACAACCCCTGAAACCCGGACCCTTCCCCGATAGGCCAATTGAAGGGGACAGCCGTCATGCCCAAGGTCTGCTCGATCTCCTCGAGCAGTTCGTACGGATGGCGTCCCGGCAGATCCATCTTATTG
Source organism: Nitrospirota bacterium (assembly GCA_005887945.1). GTDB lineage: Bacteria > Nitrospirota > Nitrospiria > Nitrospirales > Nitrospiraceae > Palsa-1315. The sequence goes on along the minus strand of VBOL01000299.1, from coordinate 9,784 downwards.
ATGAAGGTCATAATCGGGATGTTGCGTTTGCGACAGACGGCGAATAGTTTCTTGGTCTGGGGTTCGATGCCTTTGGCGCAGTCGAGCACCATGACCGCGCTATCCACCGCCATCAGGGTGCGGTAGGTGTCTTCGCTGAAGTCTTGGTGGCCCGGCGTATCGAGCAGGTTCACCCGTACACCTTCATAATCGAACTGCAGAGCGGTGGAGGTGATTGAAATCCCGCGCGCCTGCTCCAACTCCATCCAGTCCGACTTCGCCGCACGCTGGTGCGACCGCGCCTGCACCGCCCCGGCCAGGTGCACCGCGCCGGCGTAGAGGAGGAGCTTCTCCGTCAGCGTGGTTTTCCCTGCGTCCGGGTGCGAAATAATGGCAAACGTGCGCCGCCGGGCCACTTCTCTAGCCAATTCATCGGACGACGACTTCTCAATCGGCAAAGACATAGACGTTCCTTCTATAGCTCGATCGATCAGATGAGGTACCGGAGCTATGTTTTAGCACCTGGCAGAAGAGAAAACTACGGGTAGCCTGGTCGTCCTCCTGCTCGCGGAACGCGCACGATAGGAATGTGCTCGTTCGACGCGCGCAATCGAGGATCAACCAGGCTACCCGTGAAGATGAAGTACGGGAGGAGGGGATAGAGCCTGATGATCTTCTGTGCCCGCGCAACGGGCGGCCTGAGAAAGATGTAGCGGGAGTGGCCAGGTGCCCTTCTTGCTCGCAGAGCCCCCACGATGAAGCGGTGGTCGCTCGATGCGCGCAGCAAAGGGCAGTCTTGGCACTCCCCTAAAGAGTATAGAGAATCGGAAGGCCCTAGCCAGGGATAAGAAGGACTACTTGACCAACCTGCGGTTTACAAAACCGGAACAGGGGAGTTGCTCAAGTCGTTGATGACATGGGCAATTCCCTTGTCATTCCTGGCGATTCGCATACTCAGCCACTCGGTTCTATTTGTCTCTCTCTGCCGCTCATCTCGCCGGTTTGTCGCTCGTTCTAACACCTAATAACACCTGAAAAATTGGACCCCCCCTCCGGTACCCCCAAAAAATCAGACCTCAAGCGGTGCGTGGGGAGGCATCCGTCCATTACAATTTTTTTTGCTAGGCTCGTTTCTATACGCAGGGGTGGGTATTAGGATGTGTGGACTATAACAAGAATAGGTGCCCCACCATCATATGGGGAAAATCCCTCACGCGGTGGTCAGGTCCGTTGGTCGGCGGCGTGGACGCGCCCATTGCGGGTCAGACGGCGGAAATCCGGCTCGGGGACATACCCCCCGTCCTTGACCCGGAACGCATCCGGGAACAATCGATCCACCTTGAACCATCTATAAATCGTGTTGTCGTGTTTCTGAAACAGTTCCGCGAGATCCTTGAAGGTGAGAAGTTTCTTCATGGCGACCTGCAGTTGCCTAACCGAACATTGAGTTGGCCCAGGTCGATCGAGTTATTTGGGTCAGAACATGGATTGAGGCGTCTACGAGAGACGGATCGTCAGTCGGCTCCAAAAGTTGTTCGGTTCGTAGAGAAACTGCTGTGACGAGATTGTCATCTTCCAACAAGCAAAAAAAGTGCGGCGTTTCGTCAGGTTGCGGAACCGCGTCGCATGAGAGCGCATTTGGGTGACGAGGCATCGTCAGTGAATCAAAGAGAGTCTTGAGCCGATTGTCCAGATCACCACCCTGCGTAATTAGACCGCCGGGGGGTTCAGGTCGGAGGAGTGTGATAGACAGTTCAGCTATGACGTTCAGTTCTGCGGTAATCAGAGGAGCAAATGTGAACGCACCGAATGGTCTGAGGAGCGAATGGGGTCCTCGGTCCCTCGGTTGAAGGAAGAACGGTTCTTCACTCAAGGGTTTCTGGCTCCAGAGCTTCTTCAACTGTGCATGGAAATGCTGTCGGAGTTGATGTTTGTGCGAAGGGTTGCCGTTCGCCTTCAGCGGTCCTCTGTAATGAAGTACTAGTCGCATCTATTGAATCCTTAGGGAGATTCAGGGTTGGCATCAGGCGTCCCTGCCGGAGGATAGTCGAGAAAGAGTAGGGCCACATTGCAGATCGAGAAAAGCAGATAGCGCATTTCATGCAGTGGAGGCCCCTTGCGGCCATGCCCGCCTTTATCTCCTCGATGGTCGGCGAGCTTCATGATCGTAGTGTATACCGTTGGGTGGAGATGAGGAAAATACCTTCGCAGGTTCTTCTCCTTGTTCAATTCGAGAGTGTTGTTCCCTGTCATCTGTCTTACAACTTCCTCTAAAGCCTTAAACGCGTTCCCAAAAACAGTGTTGGCATCAACGCCTTGAACGAGGTCGTGGTAGGCCTTCACGAGATCCTTTTCCTGTTGTGGAAAACGGTTCGTTAATCTGGGCAGAAGACGGTCGATGACTTCTTTCTGGAGGAGAGCCTCCTCCATCGGAACAATCCTTCCATCCTCCTCAGCAATATCGAGCATGATCTGAGCCTCAGCGAGATACTTGCGGAGAATGTCCCTGAGCTGTGGGAAGGCGGGTGTTGCCTTAACAAGGCGCAACACGGATTCCAGCACAGTGAGTCTTTTTAAGACCAACCCCTTATAATGAACTTCTCGTTGCACCGAGCGGGTTTTATCCCGTATTCCGGCCGCTTCTTTGGCTACCGGACTCGCCTGGATTCTTGCCATCTCTAACAAAGGAGAGGAGATCATACTTCGCCTTGGCGTGGGAGACGGGATATCCGTGACATCCTTCTTTTGGGAAATCTGTGTGATGAGTGCGGTGTAATGTTGGGTGGCTTCTACGACAAAAGGGTCGCGGTTCGTTAATCCCTCCGCTTCGCTCGCAATCCGGGTAGGTGCAAAATAAGACTCGATTTGAGCTGCCAGAGCTTCGCCACTGTTGTACCGAAAACACTGGTGACTGTCAGACTCGATGGTATCCCCCAGGTCTGTGACACTTGAGATTCCCGCCTCGCCACGGTTGACGACTTGCTTGAGCCGATGAGCCACGCGATCAAAAAAAATGTCGAACTGGCCCAGAATCGCAAAGTCAGGGTGACGCAGTAACCAGGGCACGTAGCTGCCCCATCGATCGTCTTGGAGGTTCGGGGGGTGAGTGGGAGTAGTCATTGGCGGTGAATCCGACTATCCGCCATGAATGATCTTCGTGGCCTCTGCGCTCGCCACGCTCTTGATAATATCCCATATAAGCTCGCCTCCTTTTCCTTTCACTTTCAAGAATATTTTCTTGAAGCGTGTGGCAGCCACAGGAGTATTTGGGACATCGCGTAATAGGTCGGGAAGGCTTTTCCTGAGGTCATCTCGATCTTGATCTGTGAGTCCGTCCAATTCTGCTGCTAGATCAAGCGCGGCTTTAAGTCTTGATTCGCTCCACGGATAAGGATGCCCGCAGGAGTCACAGAATTTCTCTGGTTTATGTTCTCTAGTAGAGATGACACCCGAAATGTGTGCGTGGCCTTTGATTTTGGCCGAACACTTGGAGCATGCGAGAATCGTTGCGGCTCCGCATTTCGAACAGAAGTTTTTATTGGATTCAGGCTGGGACTCTGCACAACTGTTCACCATGTGGCCTTCGAGGCAGATCTGTGCGGTGTCGTACCAGGTCTCTTCGTTGTCCTCAAGCCAGGCCAAAATACCACCTCTCAGTCTAAGGTTGAATAACCAGTATTGATTTGTATCAAATAAGGCGGAGTTGGATATTGTCCAGTGGTGTGCCCAGTTTGTGTTCTTAGGGCGGGGCAGGGGAGAGTACGGGAAAAAATGGTGTAATCGGGCCTCAACTCATCTACGCAGCCTCTACGTGGGAAATATGGAATGCGCACAGTCTCTACAACACATTGATTAATTGGTGCGCCCGGATGGACTTAAACCCCCCAACCCAGATCCGGTTTCTGGTTAGGACGTGTCTCTACCATAGGCGGCGGAGTGGCGCAAGGCTCGACAGGGGCGGCGGGCGTGTGATGAAGTATGGGCGGAAGACTGGGTTGATAAGTAAAAGGTGTCAGAACCATTATCTGAATTAACGCGGGGCAGATGCCGGGCCGTTTTTAGAAATCCCCGTTAGTTGAGCCTGCCGGAAGCTGACTGCTAGATTCTCCTCCCACCAAACATCAATGACCTTCGCAATGCACCGTCGTGTAGCAGGAGACTAAACCTGGCGAAGCGTTAAGGGGACAGGCTTGTAAGCGGCCTGTCCCCTTCTTATTTTTATGTATACGGACTTCCTTCGGCGGGGTGGCAGAGCCCTGCGCGTAATTCGCCGGAGGAACGGGGCGCCCATCGAGACTTTGCCAGGAAGGAAAGCGGAAACTGACTGAGTCTGGGTGGGAAGAAAAAGGTGTCAGGAACCATTATCTGAATTGCCGCAGGGCCGTAACCATCTTTTGAAATCCCCGCGAGTTGAAGCTGCCAGGAAGCTGAGCGCTACATTCTTCTCCTGCCAAACATCGATCACGTTAGATGCGCCATCGGGTAGCTGGATACCGAACAAGGCGAAGCGTTAAGGGAGAGGCTTGTACCCTCTTCTACGCTTCCCTCTGGGGTGGCCTGGTTTGCTCCCTAACTGCGCGCGTCCAACGAGGGGAGTCCGCGACCGCGCGTTGCGCGAGCAAGGGGAGTAATCAGGCCGCCCCACCATCCAAAAGGGCCGTTTCGGGAGGCGCTGGAGCGAAGGGCTCTGCCACCCCGCTTCCGATTTGTTCGATTGATTCAGTGGGTGGAGTAAAGAGAGTCTGTGCGGGTTACGATTAGGCCGCTTTGTCGGTCGGAAGGGCCTCGTCGTCCTCTGCTTGCTTCCTCAGCTGCTCATGGAGTTGCTCGAGTTCGCAGATACGCCGATCTCGTTCGGCTAGCTGTAGCTCTACTTCATGGAGTGCGATTCGATGCTTCTCATCCCGTTCAGTGAGTTGTACATCCAGCCACTCAACCCATCCCCCTGCCGACTCCGATTCCTGGAGTCGCGTGTGAAGTCGATCGGTATCGACACACTGCTTTTCTAAGATCACGGAATGCTCTTGCGAGGGGAGTTCTTCTTGATTGGACTGGCTGAGCGTTTGCGATGCCATCATCTGACTTTCTAGCGGCTGCATCTTCGAGGTGGCGTCTCTCAGCTGATGCCGCGCCTTCTCCAGCATCTGCTCTTTGAGGTGCATCATGGCGGTGACGTCCGCGAGCTGTTGTGTGACTGTGCCGGCGGATACGTTTCTCAGCAGCCATCCGACTGCGCCGCCGATTCCAGCCGCAATGATCAGACATCCCAACATTTGGTTGATGAACATGCTCATAGGTCGGTCTGTCCTTTCACTCGTAGCTCGATGCGCCGATTGCGTTGGAGGCCGGCCCGATTCTCCGCCACCGACAGCGGTTGTGAGGCGCCATAGCCGACGGCAGTGAACTGCTTGGGCAGGCCGTGTTTGGTAAAGTAGCGCCGCACGGCATCCGCACGGCGCTGGCTGAGTTGAAGATTATAGTCCGGCTTGCCGTACTTGTCCGTATGCCCGCCAATCTCAATGGCCATGCGGGGGGCATGCCGTAATTGGTCAATCAGCTGGTCCAATGTGGCAAGACTGGTGGGAGTCATTGTTGTGCTGTTCGATTCAAACTCGATGGACGAATGAGCGAGGATCTCATTCAACCTCTTCTGAAGCGAGGCAGGAGAGGCCTCGGTCAGTGATGGAGCTGTCGGCAGAGATGGAGCCTTTGGGGCTAGGGCTACCACCAGGGAGGGGGTCTTCGGGGATGGGGCAGCGGGCGTGGGGACCTTCGGGGCGAAGGCCATCGCCCGGGAGGGCGTCTTCGGTAAGAGAACCTTCTGTGATGGTCCTGCGGTGGAAGGCATATTTGGGGATGGGGAGGCCACCAGTACTGGACCCTTTACAGTTGGAGCTTTCTGGGATGGGATTGTGGGAGAGGCAGCCTTCGTGGAGCGGCCCGCCGTGGATGGACCCGTCAGAATACGATCTTCCAGCTCCAGCCCTGCCTGCGTCAGAGGGGCAATATCTCGTAGCACGGTGGCCTTGGCACGATTGCCGTCGACCTGGCCGCTCACGACAATCGTACGGCCATCGATGATGATGGAGCCTCGTTCCGTCATGTGCCCTAAGACGGGGAGGACCTGGGAGACGTTGTCGGCCCAGGCGACAGGCCCCACTCTCGGATCCACCGCCAACTCATCAACGACGTTGCCTGGCGTGGCTCCATAGAGTTCTTGGGCTCGCTGAAGGATTGCGACCTTGCGGGTCTCACTGGGAAGCGAGCCACGGAGGATCAGCATTCCATGCTCTACACGTGCATGAAAGTTGGCAGGGGTAGGGGGGGCCGATGCACTTGATGGAGGAAGGTGGCGGGGAAGGCAGAGAGCGGCAAGGAGGCCAAGTGCAGCAATACCAACAATCAGAATCGCTGCACTCTTTATGGTTCACCTCTTGGACGGACAGGCGCCTGCATGCCTCAGTAAAACCTAGCAGATAAGTGAAGAAAAGGTGTCGGGAGCCACTCTTGTCCAAAATAAATTTCCAGTATTTGAATCTTAGACAGCATGTGATCGGAATGCCTAGATTTGGTGGAGGCCCCAAAGGGCTTCGGAGGCCATGAATTCACACCCTTCACGACCGCGCTGTCTATATGGGGAAGCTCCGCCTGGGTTTTGGACAGGATCTGCACGGCTAGGAGAACTCGAGTCCTAATCAGAATACATCACCAAGAATTTCAATGGGTTACAGGCAAAAAGACTCTGGCTAAACCCTGTCTTGGACCGCCGTGGTCAGAAACCATTATCTGAGTTAACGATCTGAATTGACTCGGGCTGGTGCTGTAACCATTTAGGAAGTCCCCACGATTTGAGTCTGCCGGGAAGCTGGCTGATCCCGCGAAGGAGTTTCGAAGGATTCGGCCTGGCAAAGTCCGAAAGGGCCGTTCAGGAGGCGCTGGAGCGAAGGGCTATGCCCACACCCCGCGCCTCCTTCGTCAGCACCGTTCTTACAAGCCTGATATCGAAACCAAGGGGGTGGGAATCTTTGCTTTACGGCCAGCCGCGCGTCGTACCCTGGGAAAATCGCCGAAAGGGCACCTTTATCGAGCCCTTTAATCTTCCTGGCCCCCCTTCGGAGGTAACTCCTTCAGGTCTTTCGGAAAGGGTACGCGGTGGATAGGCTTTCTCATAGGACGAGGGTCGTGCGTAGCGCAGCACCCTGCGTTGTCGTCACCAGCAGTGAGAATGCCCGCGAGGGTTGAAGGGGGGTCACGCCATGAAATCTCACCAGATACGGATCGGAGAATCTCGGTCTAGTGAGCGTATCCCGCTCCAGTGTTCCATCGTCCTTGCGAGCGGCACACAGGTGGGCGAGGGACAGGTTCTTAACATGTCGGGCCGTGGTTGTTTAGTGGAAAGCTCCGTATCGGTCAAAGCAGGAGATTATCTCCAGTTGCGCTTCTCCCTTCACGAATCTGAGCCATCCATGCGTGTGTCTCGGGCGGCTGTATGCTGGGCTCAGGGCTTCCGATTCGGCGTCGAGTTCCTTGGAATGGAAGAGAGGGATCGCGCTCGCCTCAACCGTTTTATCACCCTGCAGGGGGGGGATCCATGGGCAGGAATTTATTACTAGCTCAGGACTGGGGAAGGTGCCAGTAACCGTTTTCGGAAATCACCGCGAGTTGAGCCCACCGGGAAGCTAACCGATACATTCTGCTCCCACCAAACATCGATCACTTAGCAGGATGCTGAACAAGTCCGCCAGCGTAAGAAGACCGTTCTTTGGTCTGTTTGGTCTGTCTTGTTCATTTGGTTGAACCAGAGCAACCAGATAGACCAGATAAACCAGATGAACCACAAACGAAGAGGACGGCCTTTTTGAGCATCCTACGAGGGTGTTGGATGCGCCGTCAGGTAGCAGGATACTGAACAAGGCGAAGCGTTCTGGAGAAGAAAACGGGGATCTTCTATCTTTCTGATCGATCTCGGCGGCGGAGTGACTGAATGGTGTCGGTGGGAATTAGGTGGGCTGGTTTCGAGGCGATCCATGCGGGCTTTCAAGGGGAAGATGTCCGTTTCGAGGGTGTGGATACGTTGGTCGAGCTGGGAAAATGAGAGCCGCAGGAGGGCCCGCATTTCTTTGAACTCGTCACGAATCTCCCCACGGTGTTCATGCAATTCGTGCCGAATAGTGACGTCACCTTCCGCAATCTGGCGGATGTCGCTCCTCAACGCTTCGGCCACCACGCCAAAATGACGTTTGATCCCTTCCATCTGCTCGACATTCATGGGTCGCTTGTATAGACCGATCTACTCAAAAATGCAACGGCGATTTCCGCCAGCGAGACGAGAGATGGGTTTCTTCATCGTTCGGTGCGCGCCCAGAAGCTTGGCTACTTCAAGAAAGTCACGCTGTCCTGACCCGCCAGTGAGGACAATAATCTTTACTGTTGGCGATTCACGATGCAAGGCCACCGTGACCTCCAAACCATCCCTGTCGGGCATGAGCAAGTCCGTTATCACGAGATCGGGGGAGTCTGTCGGAATTGGCGGAGCCCTTTCTGACCATTGGGCGCCTCGGTGACCATATACCCAGCCGTTTCCAGCATCATCCGAGGGAAGGCACGGATCTGCTCGTTGTCGTCAATGATGAGAATAGAACGATCATTCACTTTGATGTCTTGCAAGATGTCGTGGCCGCTTCGCGAGCGATGGAGGCACCAGCTACGTCGAAGGGTCTGGATTGTTGAGAATGCGCTTCAGCGAGTCCCCCAGGAGATGTAGTGAGAATTCTTTTTCGACGTACTCGGTCACCCCAAGTGCCCGGACCTGCCGCTCCGCCTCAGCAGTCCCGGCTCCCGTCAAAATGATCACCGGCTTCCCGGGATCGAGATTCTGGATCTGTCGCAGGACCGTGAGCCCATCCATCTCAGGCATTTTCAAATCAAGAACAATGACATCGGGACGTTCTCGGCGAAAGAGCTCCAGGCCCTGCCGACCACTCTCAGCGAGTACAACGTCATAGCCTTTCCGACGGAGTAGCGTGTCGAGGAGATTCCGGATGCCCTGCTCATCATCAATCACCAGAATCTTGGCCATGGTACCTCGCAAAATTCATTGGTTAGGTTAACCATATCATAAGGAGGCACGCTGGTGGAGTTGGCGAGATAGCCAGCTCGGAAATACGTAGGAGCATTTGGATAAAGTAGTTGGAATCTTCCAGGGTAATGGGTGGAGCGAAAACAAAGGGGTCGGGAGTTTTTGTTTTATGGCTGAGCGCGTGTCGAATCCTGGGGAAATGGCCGAAATTACACCTTTATCAGGCCCTCAATCTTCCTGGCCCTCCTTCGAGGTAAATTCTTCAGGTCTTTCGCAGAGGGTACGCGATGGATAGGCTTTCTCACAAGACGAGGGTCGTGCGCAGCACAGCATCCTGCGTTGTTGCCACCAGCAGTGCGGTTGTCCGCGAGAGGTTGAAGGAGGGCCATGCCAAGGATTCTCGCCAGAAACAGATCGGAGAAGCTCGGTCTAGTGAGCGCATCGTGCAAACATCGATCACTTAACAGGATACTGGAAAAATCCGCCAGAGTCCATGAAACGTGGCGCGTGACGCGCGAGATATGCGAGAAAGGCGCGATCCGAAGTTCGAAGTTCGGGGTTCGAGGTTTCGAAAACCCCGAGCTTCGGCCCTCGAACCCTCCGCCATCTTGCCCATCCCGCTAGTCTCGCGCGATTATCCTGCTCGGTGTTATCCTGTTGTTGCAAACGTACAGGCCATCGAAGTTCGCTATCTGACCGCTTTTCATATTCCGCGACCTGCTTCCT
>VBOL01000055.1 GCA_005887945.1 Nitrospirota bacterium | reverse complement strand
CCCGCGAGACATGCCGGACACGATACTCTTTGCCGCGCGACTCGCCCGGGGTCTCACGCTCCTCACTCAAGGCACAGCCCATGACATCATCACCAACCAGTACGTGAACCCGTCGGATTGGCAAGATCGTCCCCTCACCCACTTCGTCGCCGGCGATCACATCCCGATCATGCAGGGCGACGATGAGCAGAGCCATCGGAGCTGGTGCTACACCCTTGGCCTCAGCAAGTTCGGGGTGGATGAACTCGAAATATTTCTTCCTCCCGGTCTTCCAGACCAGCCTGTACGCGATCTCCTCAGAGAAACGGCAGACGAATTGACCAGGACTGGACAGTCGCCAAAAGTCGGGAGCCATATCCGTGTAAGACTCTTGGGCCAGAGCATTGAGATTGCCAACCACCGCACCGCCGCACCAGCCGGACGCATGCTGAGTTTTCGAGAAATTCGTCCGTTACCATAGTTTTCCAGTCCAATCGATCACTTGTGGGGCAACCAGGCCTCTTCTGGGCCTTCAGGACCGTTGACAAGGTTTCAAGCCATACGGTACAAAAACCCATACGACGGTGTCAGAGGCCGGACTAAACCCAGCGAAGGAGGCATACAGATGAGCGACGTAGCAGCAGAAATCAAGGTAGGCGATACCGCACCGGATTTTAACTTAAAGGATCAGGACCAGAAGGATGTGAAGCTGAGCGACTATCGTGGCAAGAAAAATGTGGTGCTCTGCTTCTATCCGCTGGACTGGAGCCCCGTCTGTCAGGGTGAGAACAAGTGTTTGACCGACGACTTCCCCAAGTTTCAATCGGCCAACGCGGAACTGTTCGGCATCAGTTGCGACAGCTTCTTCTCGCACAAGGCTTGGGCTGATTCCATGGATCTCAAGCACCGCCTGCTGTCGGACGTGCATCGGACCACGGCGAAAGGCTATGGCCTCTACTTTGAGCCGTTGAACTGCTCGAAGCGGGCGACCGTCATCGTGGACAAGAGCGGCAAGGTCGCCTACGCGAAGGTCCAGGAAATCAAGGTGGCGCGGGAGGACAAGGACATCCTCGCGGCCCTTGCGAATCTCCACTAATTTCAGTCATAAGGTCCGAAAGTCGAAAGTCCTCACGTTGAGGCTTTCTGGCTTTCGGACTTTTGACCTGATGACTTTTGGACTCCGAAGATGGCCGGAACAGTCGAAGACGTCAGAGACGAAAACTATAAGGAATTCACAGGCGCGCCGGCTGCAATTGTCGCCTATGGGCTTGCGACTTGTGAGCCCTGCAAGACCTACGACCCCATCCTGGAAGAGACCGCCGCCAAGTTTCCCGACGTGAAAGTCGGCAAGGCCAAGATGCATGTCCCAGGCCGCTGCCGCGAGATTAAGAAGAGCCACACCTTCGAGACTTACCCCACGACCCACTTCTTTTCCAATGGCAAGCTGCTGCTCACGCGCGAAGGCGTCGTTGAGCCAACCGAACTCGCCGCGCTAATTGTGGATTATTTATTGAAATAATCAGAGCAGAGGCCTATGAGAGGTGTGTGCAGGGCCCAACCCCTACGGTGCCTCCCGCGACACCCTACCACGGCGCTCTGAAGCGGAACCCTTCTGGAGTTCCTTCAGCCACGGTCTTCGACCGTGGTTCTTCAGTCAGTTCCAGCTTGCTTTCTTCAGACCCCGGGTGGGCCCGTCGCTCCGGCGGCGCAGGAGCGAGGGGCCACCGGCTCAGAGGGACGGCTCAGATACAGGATGCTATTTCATCAGTCGCGTCTTGGAACAATGCTCATGCTGAATAAGCCAGGTTGAGCCTTCCTTGCGCAGAAGTGTGGTGCATTGCCCAGAATCCTGCGCTTCGAGTTCGCCTTTCCTGATCGCCTGAAACACGTAGTCGTAGGTAGCCCAAGCCGTTGGGCCCGGCATCCGAACCTGCAGGTTCGACACGACGCTGATAAAGCGCAGGGTGCTTCCCTTGTTGAGCTCAGATTCATAGTCCGACAGCCACTTCTCGATTGCATCCCGCGTTTCCGTCTCGCCATCCTGAATACCGACATAGTCCTTGGTGTACAGTTTCAACACGGCTTGTTTGTCTCTGGTTTCGGAGAAGGTCGCGGCTGCCATGGCGGCCTCCTTGACAGTCTTCTCGATCGCCTCCCCTTCCTCGGCAGACCAGGCCACCGCCGTCCACGAGAGGCACACCATCAGCAGCGCATAGATCAGACGTGTATTCATAGAACGTCCGTAATGGACGTAGGCAGACGCGTCAGCCTGCGTATTCGAAGGACAGGTCCCGAGACTGAACGAGACGAACATTCGATAGTCTTCCCGATGAGAGAGAAGCGGCCAGTTGTTTCCAGATGTGTTCGACCAGCTGTTCGCCGGTCAGGGACTGAGCCCCGAGAGTCTGAGAAAGGTCGTGACAATCGAACGTCTGCATCACCTTTTCCTGGACCAAACGGTTGAGGGCACCGATATCCGTCACCATACCGGTCACGGGATCAATGGTGCCATGGACTGTCACGAAGCAGTCCCACTCGGGGCCTTGCCTGCCATCCTTCACCACCGTGAACGAGTAGCGGCGCGTGACGCTGGCGACGTTGAGCCCGGCCGCCGCCGTCACCTCGGCATACAGGTCTTCATCCTCGTACAACCGAATCGCGTGGAGCGTACCGATGGCTTTTTGCGTATCCAGCTTGGTCCAGAGGACACGTGCAAGGTTTTCAGACGTGGGAATCCGGCCCTCGAAGTAGGGCATATCCAGGTTCAAATTCTTATGGTCGAATTCTTCGAGCACATTGAGCAAGATGCGCTTCAAATCGAAAAGATTCACGACCATGCCGGTCTTCGGATCCACCTCGCCTAAGACCGTCACCTCGACCATGTAGTTATGTCCGTGCGCCGGCGGATTGTAGCAGGGGCCGAACACTGCACGGTTCTTGACCTCATCCCATTCAGCCTTGATATAGCGATGCGCCGCCGCAAACTCGATACGTTTCGTCAGTAAAACAGGTGCCATGCTACCTCAGATCTTTGAGCCACTCTTCGCGCATGCTCCCAGGAACAGGCGCCTCGGCGTGGTACTCGTGATGGTGCACCGCCAGCGTGACCGGCACATGCAAGTCGGCGAACGCGGCTGTCATCGACGCGGCCGGCCGGAATCGGACGAAATGCACCGCGCTGATTTTGGTTTCATGACTGTGGCCGCCTTCGAACAGCCCGAAGGCCTGCTCGTCGGTTCCGGCGCGGATCGCGACGGTATCGCCGTGATCGAGTCCCATGAACACATCGAGCCAGTCTTTCATCCGATCCTCCTCCGTAATCTCAATCAGCAACGTGGCGCTCAACTCACCGCACCCCGGCATGAGGGCATTATAGACGTCCAATTCTTCCTGGACTCTGTGGGGTTCGAGGATGTGCTCGACCCGGATCATTTCCTGGGTCTGGAACCGCAACGTCTCACGATTTTCGAAGACGAGCGTGATGAGCGGCCCAATGGAAATCCTGCGCCGCTGTTTGAGCGCGATGATCTGCGAGCGGAACTGTTCCCGCTGCTGTTCATACTCTGCCGCGGGCAAAAGGTCGTGGGGAGCCAACAGGTTCATGACCGCAACCCATAGGCATCGCGCACGATTTGAATCGGATGCTTTGTCGGCCTGCCTCCGGCATGGGCCATGGCGCCGGCTTGATCCAGCTGCAATCCCGCCAGGGGGCAATCGGAGGCCACGAGATCTGCCGTAGCCTGTTCAATGATTCGAACAGCCTTCTGCGCGATCAGCATCGAGAGGGGGAAGAACTCCGTCTTGGCGGACCATGAGCCATCGTGGCCGGAACACTTCTCAATGACCTCGACCTGTGCGCCGGCGCATTCCATAAGTTCCTTGGATTTGAATCCGATGTTCTGATCCCGCAGATGGCACGGAACCTGGTAGGCCACTCGTCCAGGCTTCTGCAGAAAGTCGGTGGCCAGCGCGCCCTCCCGTTTCAACTTCATGAGATACTCACAGACATCGAACGTCCGTTCAGCCACGCGCCGCACCCCATGACCACCGACGAGCTCGGGATATTCCCGCTTCCACATCAAACTGCAACTGGGCACCGGCACGACAATCTCGTAGCCTTTCTCTACCCACGGCAAAAACGACGCGACATTCGCCGAAGCAGCCTGCTCAATTGCGGTCGTATCGCCGATATCGAACGAGGGCATGCCGCAACAACGCTGTTCGGGAATCATGACATGCACACCGTTCTTTTCGAGAACTTGAATCGTCGCTTTGCCGACATCAGTCGCTTGATAATTGACCAGACAGCCCCCAAAGAGCGCGACCTTCCGCGGCGCGGAGGCGGAAATCTGTGCGGCCCCTCGACGTTCCCACCAATGGGTAAACGTTTCCGGAGAAAAGTGCAGCACCTGTCGATCCCGATGCACACCGACCCACGATTCCATCAGCCTCCGAAGGAACCGACGGCCCAACACCCAATTAGCAACCGGCGCCACCAGACTCCCGAGGGTACCGATCACATCCGTCTTGATCAGCAGCCGATCACGCCAGCCCACCCCACGCGTCGCGGCCAGATGCTTCTTCCACGCGATCATCAAGCGAGGGAAATCGAGGGCATACTGGTGCGGCGGCGTATAGGGACAGTGGTTGTAGCAGAGTTTACAGTAATAGCACTCATCGACGACCCGATGGTGGTCTGTGGGCGTGAGCTTGGCGACGTCACCCTCATAACGGTCGATGCCGTCGAGCAGCGTGTTGAACGACGGACAAAGATTGAAGCAGCGCCGGCAGCTATCGCAGACTTCATAGACGCGCTGCGTGTCTTTCTGGAGCTGCGCGGGATCGATGGGATTGATCAGGCTCAGGCCATTCACGTTGCTCCGATCAAAAAGCAATCAGCGGTCAGTCATCAGCGACAGGGAGGAGTCCGATCCTCATCCAGCCTTTCTGAAAACTGACCGCTGAAAGCTGACTGCTGTCAGCTCTTCTCAGCCTTGCTTCAGGCTATCGAGCCCCTTCGTGAAGCGATTCGCATGGGATCGTTCCGCCTTAGCGAGCGTCTCGAACCATTCAGCTAGTTCAGCGAATCCCTCGTCCCGAGCGGTTTTAGCCATGCCAGGGTACATCTGCGTGTACTCGTAGGTTTCGCCTTCGACCGCCGACTTCAAATTGGCTTCGGTATTGCCGATCGGCACCCCGGTGGCCGGATCCCCGACCTCCTTCAAGAAATCCAGGTGCCCGAACGCGTGGCCAGTTTCTGCCTCGGACGTATCGCGGAACAAGCCTCCGATATCAGGGAAACCCTCGATGTCCGCCCGCCGGGCGAAATAAAGATACCGCCGATTGGCCTGGGACTCGCCGGCAAATGCACCCTTGAGATTGTCGTGGCTCTTGGTCCCTTTTAAACTTTTCCCCATTGTGTCCTCCTCCCTATGCTAAGAAGTCGTGCCGTCACCGTGAGCGGGATCTTACCACTATGCCCTCGGTGATTAACATAGCTACCCTCGTGGGATCAATGGGTCCTAGAGGCCTGTCCGACATTGACCCTACTACTACGGCGAACGATGGCCAGGCATCTACTTTGTTCTCAGCCCCGAAAAATCCTCACCGAATTCCAGCGAATACGCCTCCGGTTTTTCTGGGCCTGCGGCCGCGCATCTGCCTCCCCCTCCTTCGCCTCGTGACGAATGACAATGTCGGACAGGTTACTGGCGGCTCGTCATCCGACCGGTCGATACCGTGGCAACTCCGACCCCATCTCGGCCAAGGATTTGTAGGTGCGGTCCTTGGCGGACAAGATGGGTGTCGCGACCGGCCATGGAATGGCGAGGCTCGGATCGTTCCAGATAATTCCCCGCTCGTCGCTCGGCGCATAATAGTCTGTGCACTTATACAGGAACGAGGCACGGTCGCTAGTCACGCAAAATCCATGCGCACAACCTGATGGTACATAGACTTGGCACCGGTTCTCCGCCGAGAGCTCGGCTCCATACCACCGGCAAAAGCTCGGCGATCCCTTTCGGATATCCACCACGACATCGTAGACGGCTCCTTCTGTCACCATCACAAGCTTCCCTTGGGCCTGCGGATCTTGATAGTGGAGCCCGCGCAACGTGCCCCTCATAGACTGTGAATAGTTATCCTGAACAAAGAGGCCGGGAATGCCTGCGTCCGCGTACCGACGTGCATGGTACGTCTCGAGAAAGAGCCCCCTTGGATCGCGGAAGACATCCGGTTCAATCAGCAAAACGCCTGGGATGTCGGTTGTCGTGACCCGCACGATGCTCCTCTTCGTCCGCTTGTCTGTCTCTCATGCACGGACGGGCGGGACAGGCGCAATCCGAAGTTCGAAGTTCAGGGTTCGAAGTTCCGAAAACCTCGAACTTCGGACCTCGAACCCTCGGCTGTCTCGCTCTGCTAACCCGACGCCGGGTTCTCGGGATCGACGATCTCAGGAGGATCAGGGTACAATTGCCCAAGCCGATCAATCAACGGCTTCGCGGCCGGCGTGCTCTCGTGGGTCGGCTCACTCACCGGATGGTCCCAGGTGAGGGTATGAATACCGGCATCCGCCAGCAACGAGCGGATCGTGGACAAACAGGCTTCTAGCGTCAATTCCGTACCCTCGCGAAGATCGAGCACACGCTCCTTGGGATCAATCGGCGGCGCCTCGGTATGGATGAGCGCCCAACAACGGTCGAAAAGGGTGGTTCGAAGTTCCGACGGCACATTCAATGTCGTGAGATCAGCCGTGCAGAGGGCCGACACGAACAGAACGAATTGCAAATCCGGCATCCGAGGATTTTGGATATCCAACGACGGCATGGCCGAGCATTATCGATGGCGACCGGCACGGAGTCAACGGGTACAATGCCCCCGCCGCCCAGGCGGATGTCACGACTGAAGATGAGGAGTGTCCGATCATGATTACCATTTCGCTGATGGGTCAACTCCAAACCGCCGATGGCGAACGGGACCTCTCTTGTGAAGCGTCGTCCCCCATGTCCGTCCGCCAAGTGATCCAGCGGCAGGGCATTCAGTTGCGCCATCTCCTCCAACTCATTCGCGAGAAGAAGGTGCTGGTGACCATCAATAAGAAGATCGCCAGCGAGGACTCACTGGTTCAGGACGGCGATGCGATTCGGCTGGTGGGGCACGACGGCATGGGCGGAACCGGGCTCGGTCCCTCGATGTAACGAGCACACAAAATTACAGGGCCGGCGCCCCTTTCGGGGAGCCGGCCCTAGGGTTTTCCTGCGGCGTGAATGAGGTCGGAAGAAGGCGCGTCACGTACGATCTGCCCTGACGATCTCCGCTTACTTCTTCCCGAGGATCGCATCTTTGGCGGCTTTGGCCACACGGAACTTGACCACACGCTTGGCTGGAATCTTGATAGCCTCGCCGGTCTGTGGGTTCCGTCCCATGCGGGCCTTGCGGTTCGCCAATACGAGCTTCCCGATCCCAGGTAGCACGAAGACGTTCTTCGCTTCCTTGTAGGCCAAGGCGGCAAAGTCGTCCATGAGCTGGACGGACGCCTTCTTGGTCAACCCGGTCTTCTGGGCCAGGTAATCGGCGATCTGCGACTTGGTCATTGATTTAGCCATACGAGCTACCTCCTTAAAAGAACGAAAATGGTGAAATGCAGTGAACTCGCCTCTCTTGACTCCGCTCAGACTCGATAAATATTCATGAACGAATAGTCGTGTCGCTGAAAGCGGCGAAAACCTGCGGGAGTCTATCCAAGCGCTCCGAGGCTGTCAACCAGAAAAACACAAGCCAGGCGTAGGGAAACGCCTTCACTGGCTTCTTGCAGTTTCGAGACCAGCCAGCGTACAGTACAGTGGTCTATCGTCTTCGTGAGTCACTCTTGACGTATCCCGAGTCGCTAGCATGGCAAAAGAACTACCTATTCTGCCATCGACCGCCCAACCGGCCGACACTGCACAGGCAGAACAGTACCAGTATTCTCGCGTGTTTTGTCAGAAGGAAAACTCACCCCCGCTTCGTTTGCTCTTGGAATTTCTCAAGTCACGTGCTCAGACACCGATTACTCCGCCGGACATGGACGAAACCATGCAGGATGAATGGGCCTGGGTCCAGGTGACGCTCGGTTACGATCGCAACAGAAAACCGATTCAGGTCTTCTGTGTCCGGGATCGAGGCACCTATCAAGACGTATTCGACAAAGAGAAGGAGCAGTTCTTAGACCTCCTCTCCGCTCACGACGATATCGAAGCAGGACTCGTGCGCAAGTACATAGAGCGCGCGCGGTTTGTGCTCACGACTCGATTCGCCCAGAATGATATGACCGATGAGGGCTATGACTTCAACGGATGGATCTTGGAGTTCTATCAAGACCAGTGCAACGG
Organism: Nitrospirota bacterium; assembly: GCA_005887945.1. Classification (GTDB taxonomy): domain Bacteria; phylum Nitrospirota; class Nitrospiria; order Nitrospirales; family Nitrospiraceae; genus Palsa-1315. Next base: position 11,710 of record VBOL01000055.1, on the reverse strand, counting down.
AATCGTCCAGATTGATAATCAGGGCTTCTATTCACCCAAAGGCGATCTCATCGTCGATCTGTCCATCAAAGTAGAATGAGCCGCCGTGGCAAATCCAACTCCGCCCAACCTTGCTCCGCTGTATCAAAAAACTGACCACTGGTTTCAGCGGGCAACCGCCGCCTTGCTCGGTGAAGTTCCCTGCCGACTCGGCTGCACCAGCTGTTGCATCGGCCCCTTTCCCATCACCCTCCTCGACGTCCACACCCTCCAACAGGGTCTCGCCGGCCTTCCGCCGGATCACCGCCATCGTATCGAACAGCGTGCAATCGAACAGACCGCCGCAATGGAGGCCGCTTCCCCACAACTGACCCACACCGATCTTCTCGACAATTGGTCCGATCAAGAGATCGACCGGTTGGTCACAGAGTTTCACAATCTTCCCTGCCCAGCGCTGGAAGCAGACGGACGCTGTGGCGTCTACCATTACCGTCCCCTGGTCTGCCGATCGATGGGCATCCCGACAGAAGATCGCGGTCTGGCCCATGGCGCCTGCGAGGTCCAAACCTGCATCCCGATCCTGCGGCTCCCCTCCGCATTCCGAGAGGAGGAAGATCGCTTGGCGCAGGAGGAAACCTCCTGCCTGGACGAGCTTCGTCGGGCCACCGGATCAACAGGAGAAGAGGTATTCCTGCCCTACGGGTTCTTACACCGCGAGACATGCGAGAAATGCGAGACCGGTGAGGAAGTCTGAAGACTGAAGGCTGAGGGCTGAAGTGTTCGGAACTTCCTGTCGCGCTTTTCCCGCCCGTCTCGCCCATCTCGCTTGAGTCAGGCATCCGCGGTTGCTGCAACAGCGGGCATGACTCATCCGGGCTAGACAGAGACTAAAACCCTGTGCTACTGTCATCACCCTTGGTTGCGGGAGCGCCTGTAGCTCAGCTGGATAGAGCATCAGCCTCCGGAGCTGAGGGCCACAGGTTCAAATCCTGTCAGGCGCACCAGCAAACAGGCAAGGGACAGCAGCCGCACACAGACATCCGCCACACACATACCCGGTGGGCCGTTAGCTCAGTTGGTAGAGCAGCTGACTCTTAATCAGCGGGCCGTAGGTTCGACCCCTACACGGCCCACCAAATACTTCAACCACTTACATGCTGCAGCACCATCGGTGATCCACCCGACTGTGCTAACTTTGTGCTAACCCCTGCCAGCCGATCCAAGATATCCACCCCATCCCGCAAACTTTCCGGATAGTGATGGGCGTAGCGTTGCGTCATGATCGGCGACTTGTGCCCGAGCAGCCGCTGGACCTTGTAAAGATCCACGCCCGCCTGAACGAGCCGCGTGGCGAAGGTATGCCGGAGATCGTGGAAGTGGAAATCCTCGATCTTGGTCTTGCGCAGCGCTAACCGGAATGATCGACGCAAATGCCCCGACTCTATCGGCGTGAAGACCTTACTGCAGAAGACCACATCCGTTTTCAATGATCGCACCTTGGCCTTCTCCTTGAGCACCGTCAGCACAGTCTGATTGACTGGAATGGTACGCCGTTCTCCGTTCTTGGACCGGAACACCATCACCGTTCGACGGCTGAAATCGGCTCCCCTCCAGGTCAGTTCCAAGATCTCCCCCATGCGCATCCCGGTATGGAGGGCAAAGGTCACCAGGTCGTGAAGCCAGGGGGCACAGGCTAGGAGCAATCGTGTTTCTTCCTCAACAGTCAGCCAGCGGTCCCGCTGGTTGTTTTCCCGTTCCATCGACACCCGTGAAACGGGATTGTCGCGGCACCATTCCCACTCTCGCACCGCCAGATTGAACGCCTTTTTCAAGCTGGCCAGCTCCCGATTGATCGATGCCGGTTTCAGCCCCGCCGCATAGCGCCGGTTCTTGTACTCGACGATCAATTTCGGCGTAATCTCAGCCAAGGTACGGCCTCCGAAAAATGTTTTGAGGCTATTGGTATAGCCTCGATAGTGCCGTGGCTGCGATTTTCTGGCCGCATGTTCGGTCAGGTATCGTTCCATTAACTCTTCAAAGGTTCTGGTTGTTTCTTCAAGCGTCTCAAAGAACCGGCCTTCGATGATTTGGACCCGCACCTTGGCGAGAATCGACTCAGCCAACCGCCGGTCAGCAGTGCCGGTGGATCGCCGGACCTGCCGCCCGTGATACATAAAATTCATCCACCAGACCTTGCCTTGTGGTCGTCTACATAGCCCCATCCGTCTTCTCCTTTCCGATAGGGCTTGATTTGGTCTGGTTTCCCCGTGGGCGGGAATTATAGGCTTGCCCCTTGGCGCGAGCAATGAGCTCGTCCAGCGCCGTTCTAGGGCCTCCTGAAGGATTCTACCCAGTGCTCGATTTCCTCGCGTTCGAACCGCACAAGACCGTGCAGCTTGAGAAATGGGATTCTTCCCTGCCCGGCCCAGGCATAGAGAGTCGAGGGCTTGATGTGCAACTGGTCGGCCAACTCTTTTACGGTCAGCAGCATCCTCTGTCTCTTTCCTTCAGCGATACAAAACTTTTCGAATCTCCGTTAAAAATCGATTCTTTGGTTCGAATTCCAGTGAGAGCGCGTCATCCTCTCCTCAGGTTGTTAGTCAAGAGTGTCGGATCGGGTTGCCCGCTATGGCCCAAATGCCTCGGCGGAGAGTACGGCCGCGATAAACAAGAATGAACAAGTACTCTCCACCACCATGAGTAGCCGCGACGCGGCATTCGTCAATTAGAAAAGCTAAGTGCGTACCGAGATACTGAGGCTTCCGGTTCGGTTCGAGACGATACAGGCGCACTTTCGGCTCATCGGCCCATTCGTCATGGGGCAGCGCATCAGTCCAGTGGGGGTTCTTTCGTCGACGACGTTTCATGGTGTCTTCTCCTTATAACTCGCCAGAAAAACAAAAAGGCCAGAAGAGGAACAACCGGAGCCTTCTTGGCCCCGCTTCTTCCCATCCTGGCCTATGCTACTCTAGGACCAGAACCGTTCGAGTCTCGTCCTATTTGACTGAGCAGATGGTATGTTCGTGACGTTCAGCCGTACGGTAATGGAATAATTCCGACGTGTCAAGTGCTCGGAATGGTAGTGCTAGGAATGATAGCAGTTACGCCGCGAGCGTCTCTCGCACTGGCTGATGAACTACATGCGGGATTAATTTTAGTAGACACGCGGTTTAGGAAACCGTTTTCGTGACCCTACTCAGGCCTACTGGAACTCACTGGGGCCAACGAGAACCAAGAGTTATAGAAAACTGGAACTTTGGCTGGAATAGGCTGGAATGAGCTGGGGTGAGGTGGCGTTGAGCACAAAATGAGCACACTGGCGACTACACCCTCTAGTACCTCCCCATCCCCCCATAGCCGCCTGTTCCGTAGGATGACGAGGGGGAAGCGGTGTGGTCTTGGTAGGCACTTGATTCGGTTATTGCACTGTTGCCGGGGGCCAGTTCAGCTGCCTTTTTAAAATGGGTCGTTGCCTCTGAATGAAGCTCCAGCTTGTCAAGTGCCAGGGCAAGATTGAAGTGAGATTCGGCGAGATCCGGATCGGCCTTGATCGCTGACGCGAAATGATCCCTGGCTCCTGACCAATCGCCCATATCGTAGTGTGCAATGCCTTCAGAGTTGTGCTGCGTAGCGGCGGTATTGCTGCCTGGCGTCGTCGCCAGTGGCACGCTCGTGGCCGCGCAAGCACTTTGCAGGACTGCTAGGCTCAAGGCGACGGTAAATCTAACGAGGTTCATGGTCTTCACCTCCATGGTGAGAGGTATTCCTTGCAGTTGTCGAGAGGCCCTGAGTAGCCAGGCTGTGAGCAAGATGAGTGGAAAAACTACATGTGTGTCCAAAACCTTTATCGAGGTTGATCTCAAACGGGCTGGGAATCAAGGTGTTCTTTGCCGCCTGTGCATTAGTTCATAATCAACTGATTTTGCCACCATCTTCCGAGATTCAAGAACGAGAATATTTGCTCAACGCGAGAGTTACTTTAATGGTGTGCTGCATAGTTCCTCACCCAGCGTGACGTGCAAGATGTGCTACTGCTCGAAAGAGAACCTATACCCCATTTCCAGGCATCTGGTCGCAATACCGCCATGGTCCGTCAGGTCGTGCCGGACCCTGAGACGGCTGCCTTGGCGAGACTAGGAAGCCGTCATCAGCAGGGAGCCGAGACCCCAGTTCCACGGTTGTTCTGCAGACAAATCGGCTCCCGTCAGCCGACCGCGAATCCAAGTGGGCATCTCTCCGGCAGGACGCAACACTGGTGCCCCAGACACTTCGGGTTGCGCGTATTCCCGACGGCCCGAGTATGGCCTTTCAGCGAGATTAATCTTCCAAATGGTATTTTCGCTTCTTCCCGTCAATCGAGTGCACAACTGTTTCGAGCACGTGGAAGGAGCCTTTATCCGCGACAACCAGAAGGTCGAGATCGTACTTTTTCCCCTTTTCATCAACAAAATCCGCACAACTGATGTAGAAATCGGCTTTTTTGACGATCCCCTCGTGCACTTGGTCAAACTTCAACTTTTTCAGGTGCCCTTCAATGGCATCGTAAATGACGTACCTACCATTGACCAGATTCTGGTCAATATGGCTCTTCATGGCTGACTGAATATCCTTGCGCATGTCGTCCGTGATACTCGGATCGTCTGCCGCAAAGCTCACAACGCTGAACCCTAAAACCATAACGAGTCCAATGATTTGTACAAATCGCATTGTCGCCCTCTCCTATGTTGAAAACGTTAAGAGTGCTGACCCCGCCCGACGCAATTTACTTCTATAGTCGAACTCCCAGCCAGATGGTGGCCCGCGATGATGTCACGCCCATGTCGTCCTTGTCCCTCGTCAGCCACACAGTCCGATCTACGTGAATCCGGTCCTGTTGGATTGGTAGGCGAGGATCGGTCAAGTTACACAACGGAACAACGCGCTTCTGTAAGCTGGCTTACAGTGACGACACCCCCGTCTTTTTGTCGTCGAAGCGGGACAGCTGATGTGGGAGTCGTGTGCTTGTCTCCTGATTCGGCAGCCAGATTGTATATGTCCCCTTGCCCATGGCCGTCAACCGCACCTGCCCTGTGCGGCTCAAATGATCGACTTCGAGAAAAACCTGGTTCCAGGTGAGCTCTGGTACGCTCAGCACCAAGTCATCGAGCTGACAACCAGGAGCCCGGTGCACCGCGTCGAGGATCCGGTCAGCAATAGTTCTTAGCTGTGACATGGCAATCCCTCTCTTCTACGCATCCGAGTGTCCCAAACGAGCCCCTTGGCTGGGACTATTCCTCTCACTCCAGCCTCCCCAGATACGGCAACGGATGGGCAAAAGGAAGGCCCTTCCCTCTGGCGCGAACAGGGCGCTACTGCTTGGGTATGCGAGTCGCCTCAGTGACTGGCGACTCATTCTTGATTTGAGGCCCTAGAATCGTCGGCAGTTGACCGGCTCCTTGCGACTGCAGCAGCCTGGCAGTATAGGGATCTACCAGCTTCAGGCCCGTATGCGCATCCTCTGAAACCGCTCCTGCCCTGAGGGATTGCTCAACGGTCAGATTTGTTTGCCCGGTATCGTTGGCATACTCCCCGCCCGATGGATGCCCGGGATGCTGGGGCAGCATCGCCGGCTCCGCGGCGGCGAGAGCAGCACTTCCGACCAACACAAGCCCTGTCATCACGATGGTGTAGCATTTCATGGCCTGCCCTCCTTTCGTTGAGAACACCACGACCTGCTTGATCAGGGACGATCCCGATACCGAACCGGAACGTCTTCCCTGTCAGAGCTGCGACTCGCTGAAGCAAGAGCCGACAGTCGTGATGTCCGACATCAAAGAGTGTCGCCCTTCAGAAAGAGGCTGGCGTAGGAGCTGCGGGGACCGTGGGATCCATCGCGCGGGGGAGAAGGCAAGGCGCGTAGGAGAGAGCAGTCGAGGTAACTGGTACGTCAGGGTTGGAGGTTACGCGGATACGGTGAGTCCCGTCAAGATGCGAGAGTTCCGTAGGAACTATTTATATCAGTAGTTCAAAACAATTTCTTTTTGAACCCGCCAATAGCCTAGTCTGAAGTATTCGAAAAATCTATTGAGGGATCAATTGAGGGATCAAGGGAGCAGCGGCAGGTATCTGGACAGTCAGCCTTGACAGGTTCCAGCTGGTGGCCTAGCCTTCGCCCTCTAAGGAAGGCGTTCGATCAACGGGGCAGGTCATTCGGGCACTTGATAGAATTTCTTAAGGAGGCCGGGCTTCAGAGTATCCCGAAGCCCACGGCGTTAGAGAAGTATGCCCAGCGATTGGGTCCTCAGGAAGTATTACCTTGAGCCTGATCGAGGCCAGTAAGACTAGACGTGTATTCGTGAGGATGATTCGATCAGACTGAGGAGCTTGAATGAGCCGAACGGTCTTTATACTTGGAGCAGGAACTTCCAAATTAGCAGGGGCTCCCCTCATGCACGAATTCCTCGACGTCGCCGATGATCTAATGCACGCAAAGGGACCAGGTGAGACGTATGATGATTTTGAACTTGTTTTCAAAGGAATTAACGCACTGAGGCCGGCATACGCAAACGCAAACGTTGACCTGAGCAATAACATCGAATCGGTGTTTGCTGCTTTTGAGATGGCACGACTAATTAGGCAATTGGGCAATTTGACAGACCAGGAAATAGATGGATTGCCCAAAGCGATGAGGAGAGTCATAGAGCAGACGTTGGAAAAAACGATCCAGTTACCGGTTTCAGGCGAGCAAGTTCTGCCACCTAGACCATATCAAGATTTCGCGGACCTCCTAAAAAACATTTCCAAACCGGGTGACCGAAATCCGAATACGGCCTCAGTGCTCACGTTCAACTACGACCTCTGTATTGACTACGCGCTGCATTTCAATTCCATACGTAGTAATTATTGCCTGGAGAGTGGGGCAACCGGCGGGCTTAAACTGCTAAAGCTCCATGGCTCACTCAACTGGGCTCAATGTCCCAAGTGCTCCAAGGTTACCGCCTGGCGGATGGACCAATTCTTTTCCGGCAGGAATTGGACACTTTGGCCAGAGACAAAACAAGTGCCTTTGAATATTGCTTCTCAAATTAAACAGTACAACCACTGTGCGGGTGCTTCAGCGGAAGAACCGTTTGTTGTTCCTCCCACTTGGAACAAGACTGAGTACCATCATGTCTTGCAGCCTGTTTGGCAAGCAGCGATAAACGAGTTGCGCGAAGCTGAATATATCATCGTCTTCGGGTACTCCTTGCCTCCGACTGACCAATTTTTCAGATTTTTGTATGCCCTCGGAACCGTGGGCGAAGTAAGACTAAAGCGATTCTGCGTATTCGATCCAAATACCGAAGTTGAAAACAGGTTCAAGGAGTTACTAGGCCCAGTGGTTAAAGACCGATTTGTATTCAGGAGGATGGGTTTTCAAAACGCAATCTCGGAATTCAACCAATTCTTGCCAAAATAGCCTTAAAAATTAAACTGGCCAAAAACTTGTTGAAATAGAACCACCCAAGCCCTGCGACTTGTCTTGACTTGTAACTGGCAACTAACAGGGTTCAAAAACAAATATTTCTTCACGCTGCTTCCACATCTTAGGTTGCGGATACCGGCGTATAGTTCGCTGTTAAGTCAGTGTGTACAACCTGCATAACCGGAGCACACGATGTCGCTTACACTTCCTAAACCGGTCACCAACTATCTCGCTGCGGTCGAAACAAAGGATACGGACATGCTGCCCTTTGCTTTGCGGACGATGCTGTGGTGCATGACGAAGGCCGCGATTATCGGGGGCTCGATGCCATCAGGTCCTGGAAGCAGGAGACTCAAATGAAATACAAGTATAGGATGGAGCCGCTAGACGCTTCAGTTAGCGGAAAGACCGTGAAACTCCGCGCCCGGTTGACGGGTGACTTCCCTGGAAGCCCGGTCGATCTCGACTACACGTTCACGCTCGCAAATGACAAAATTACCTCACTAGAGATTAGGTGATGGCAACAGACTACCTCTTTTCCGTCGATGGAAACGAATTCAAAGGCAAGCGGGTCTTGGTGACCGGCGGGACCAAAGGCATGGGAGAGGCCATGGTCCGCAGGCTGACGATGGGCGGCGCTTCTGTCGCGACTACTGCGCGATCACCTCTTCCCGACGGCCAGCAACCAGCGCTGTTTATCCAGACGGACATTGGTACCGCACATGGTGTGCAAGAGGTCGTGGATACGCTTCTTAAGCGCTGGGGCGGTATCGACATCCTGGTGAACTGCGTTGGCGGGTCCAGCGCTCCCAATGGCGGCTTCCGGGTGCTCACGGACGAGGAATGGCAGAAAGCACTGAACGTCAATCTCATGGCGGCCGTGAGGTTCGACAGAAGTCTGTTGCCGGGCATGCTGGACCGCCGCTCCGGTGTTATCCTTCATATCGCCTCTATACAGCATCGGCTGCCGCTGTATGACTCGACGTTGGCGTATGCCGCAGCGAAAGCAGCCCTGACCACCTACAGTAAGGGCCTTGCGAACGAAGTCGGGCCGAGGGGCGTACGGGTGAATGTGATCTCGCCGGGCTTCATTGAGACATCAGGAGCGCACGGGATGATTGTGCAACTCGCGAAGAGCAATGGAGTAGATGAAAGCGCCGCGCGTCAACAGATTATGGACATGATCGGTGGCATCCCAGTCGGCAGACCAGGGAGCCCGGAAGAGGTTGCAGAGCTGGTAGCCTTCCTGGCGTCCGATCGTGCCGCCTCTATTCACGGAAGCGACTACACGATTGATGGCGGAACGATTCCCACCACATGATTACACCTGGACCTATTGGCCGCGAGACTGAGTAATTAGCCCAAACTGTCGTAGCTCACTTAAATTCTTGAAATTGTGTTATTCAACAGAGTTGTTTTTGGCCTAAGTGAGTAGATAACTAACGTACCTGACGTTTAACGGTCCGCAAGATGGACAAACGTCAGTATGTCCGCGTTTCAGTCCAATTTCGCGGCCACTTCTCATCGAAGAGTCGGATGGTGGCCGGTGAGGGAGAGCTGCGAGACCTCTCCCCTGGAGGTTGTCGCGTGGCGAGTCCCGTTGCAGTCTCCGTCGGAGACGAACTGGAGTTTTGCATCTTCCCAGAGGCTGAAGGCAACCCTTTCATCATCGAAGGCGCAACGGTTCGCTGGATCCGCCCCTTGGAATTTGGCCTTGCCTTCACCAAGATAGGTCCCGGCGTAGAGCAGCTGATACGGCAGCTGTGCAGGTCGTTCCTATGAGGACATTCTAGAGACATTACTCCAAATTCAGTATTTTTTGAGCCCCAAAATCGGGCTACCCGATGTCTACTTAAAATCAAAGGCAGGCATTCCCTCTGATTGCACGGTTTCTGACCCCCCGTCCCATCCCCATCAAGTAGAACAAGTCATCGTGTAACCCCACATAGCTGAATCTGTGCTCCTCTGTCTAAAAAATAGTGGGCCATGAATCAGTTATTCTTGTGATTTGTCATGGACTTTTGTGGCAACGTCTGCCCTGGCTCTGAGCCAACCTATGAGGCCTATGGGGGAGGGGCGACCGGAAACAGCGCGCGTTTATGAATCGCACGATCCTTCGTCCAATAACCATATTGGGGGATACTATTAGCTGGCGGTGAAGCCGCACAATGTCCCTGCACTGGCTGAATCTCCCATCGCGCATCTGTTAAGCCTATGCTCAGTCTTGTCAGAAAGACTGAAGCGCGCAATGTCTAGAGACAAGACACGGGGTTGCAATGGCATCGACTCCTGTTGAGGTTCTTGTGAGGTGCACCAAGGAGATGGTTCCATGAAGCACTCATTCACGATCAACTCGCTCTGGCAGTCCAGTTCCCAGATTATTCGGGTGGGAGTCTGTAGCATAGCGCTCCTCTCCCTGATCTCATGTGGTAGCGGAGGAAGTGGCAGTGGCGGCTCACCCTCGATGGCTACTACGGGGACCAATGTGGTGACAGGGACCATGCCGATGACCGCCGTGGCCTCCCGTGAACCGGCCCCCGACACGCGGTCCTTCTTCGCGCAACTCTGGAACTTCCTCACCACGGAGCCGCTCGCCTACGCCATGAGTAAGGGCAGTGTGCAGGTGGTTGGGACCAGCATCAAAGCTCTCCCAGTTGGAGGGGGACGGTTTGAACTGATCGGAGTTCCAGACGGGCCCGTGACGATTCAATTCACGACACCTGATGGAATCACGGGCACCTTAACATTAAATATGCCGCAGGGCGGCGGGGCGCTCATGGACTTGGGTACCGTCATCGTGAAGAAGAATGGGCGAGTCGAATTTCGGCCTTCGTCCACGAATGCGCGCTTCCCGAGTGTCGTCAAAGCCAGGGGGAAGGTATCGGGCCTCACCGCATCACCCGTGTCTGCAGTTCCGACCGATGGAACGTGTCCGACGTTTGTCGTTGCGGGACTCACGTTCTGTTTTGACCAGCGTACCTGGTTTGATCCCCCGCTGACGGTGGCCGACCCCTTCGTCAATACTGAAAGCAGCAATCTGATCGTGGACGTGATCGGAGAACCCACGGCCGATCCGACGGCGCATGTGTTCCACGCTCGTCGCATTCAACGCAATCACGGGGCACCGGCCGCGGTGAACGAGAAGATCAGAGTGTTCGCCCCCATCACGAATATCGGGGAAGATACGATCACCCTCTTTGGCGGAACTCCCGATGCTCCCGATGCCCATGCGATCACGTTCAACACCGCCGCGGCAAAATTTGAGCCTCACGCGCTCAAGCAGAACGTGGTTAAGGGCTTGCTCGTCGAGGTCATCGCAGGACCTGTGGGCACCGATCAGCAGGGCAACCAGTCTGCGGTCGCAAGCACGGTGAAACTCGTACGGCTGAATCATGAGCACTGCGCGGAAGATGAGTTGCTCGATGTGGCAGGCACGATCAGCAGCCTGCAACCACAATCTAAGACCTTTGGTCTCAACAGTGACAAGCTCTCTGTGCACGTTCTAGACACTCTGACTCGATTTGATGATCCGCTGACCTCCTTTGACTCTCTCAATGTTGGCCAATTAGTAGACGTGACCGCTCTGCCGCCACAGACCACTGGGGGACCATTACAAGCGGTGGAAGTGGACCTCACGGATGCGCTAGGCAATGCCCCGAGTGACGTGCGGGGGGCTATTTCGTCGCTGAATACCACGAACAAGACCTTTATCGTGGCCGGGATCACCTTCTGCTATAACTGTAATGGCGTGACGACTCAGTTTGAGGATCTGACTGCCACAACGCTGGCCAATGGGCAATTCATCGAGGTGCATGGCACAGCCCTCTCCAACGGCGTTTCGACCGCACTGGAGGTGGAAATGGAAGATGATCCACGCCCGAGTTCGTGCAGCGATCACGAGGGCCGCGATGACGACGATGCGCAACGGTGAGGACAGCAATACAAACGACACGGCTCATGAACCGCTTCATGTTCAGTAGTCGCTGACTGTCGCAGTCTCTTGGTATCCGTGGAGTTTCTCAACTTCGCGGGTACCCTGGCATTCCAAAATCGTGTGTCGGATGACTTGGAATGTATAAGTGCAGAGTTCGAAAAGGGTCCAGTTCAGGAAGCCAGCCAGTCGTTGTAGCCAGTATAGCTGTGCTCAAGTTGTGCTCAACTCTACCTTGACCTTCCCCCCGAAAACTACACCATTGGCGAGGAAGCTCGACTGTGCTGTGATGGGCCGAAAGGAGGAGGCCCATGACTCGAAAACGGCATACGGAGGAGCCGATCATCGCCGTGTTA
>VBOL01000298.1 GCA_005887945.1 Nitrospirota bacterium | reverse complement strand
CCGGCCGGTATCTGACTGTTCCCTCTGAGCTGCGGGCTCGAGTCCTGGATAGTCCGGACTTGCTCCTCCGGCTGTTCGAGATGGCGAGGTCCCGGCGCCTCAAGATCGACACCGACCTGCTGGACGAAATCCACAGCCACATGGGTAGCATGTCGAACGAGGTCTTCCGGACCCCTGAGGTCAACCGGGTCTTTCTGAAGATTCTCGCTGGACCGGGAGCGGTAGCCGAAACGCTTGGCGCGATGCATCGCGCCCATCTGCTGGAGAAGCTTATTCCGGATTTTGCCACGGTCCATGGCCTGATGCAGTTCAACGAGTATCACAAGTATACGGTGGATGAGCATAGGAGCCTGGTGTCATCGGGAAAGTCTGCCAGGAGATCAGGCGGAAGGACCTTTTGCACCTGGCGATACTCTTGCATGATCTGGGCAAGGGGCGGAAAGAAGATCACAGCGAAGTGGGCAAGAGGATTGCGGAGGAGATGGCGGTGCGGCTGGGGTGTGACGAGCAAGAGACGAGGACGCTGATCTTTCTCGTGCACCGACATCTGCTGATGGCCGACACGGCCTTCCAGCGCGATCCTTACGACGAGAAGGTCCTCTTGCCCTTCGCCAGGGCGGTGGCGACTCCGGAAACCCTCCGCAAGCTATTGGTCCTGACCGCAGCCGACATTGCGGCGGTGGGGCCTGGCGTCCTGACCAAGTGGAAGGAGTCCTTACTCATCGAACTCTATCTGCGCACGCTGCCGAAGGTGTTGGGTGAGCGGGATGAGCCGCCTGGTCCGGAACGCCTCAGGCAACTGGCGAGCGAGGTAGCGCACGAGTTCACGAACGCAGAGGCCGGGGGGCTCGACTGGATCGAATCGCAACTGGGCCAGTTTCCCTTGCGCTATCTGCATGGGACGCCTCCGAAGCGGATCGCAGCCCATCTGGCGGCGGTCAAGCGGTTGCAGGCAGGAGAGGCGCTGGTCGAGGAAAGCTTTAACGAGGAACTGGGTACGTGCGAATACACGGTGATTACCCACGATCACCTCACCCCAGGCATCTTCTCCAAGATTGCCGGCGTGATGACGGCCCAGGGGCTTCAGATTCTGGACGCCCAGATCATCACTCGAAATGACGGGGTTGTGGTGGACACCTTCAAGGTGTCCGATCCGGATTATGCCGGCGTTCCTCCGGACGAGCGCCGGGCTTCCAATGCCGCGACTATTGTCCGAGTGCTAAAGGGCGAAGAGGACGTCGAGCGGTTGATGAGCCGAAATACCCGCCTCTTTACCGTTCGCCGGCTGCCCACCACCCGCCAGGCGACCGAGGTGCAGATCGATAACGAGACATGTGACCGGTCCACGATCATCGATGTATTTGCCGACGATACGCAAGGATTGTTGTATGCCATCACCCGCAGCATCTTTCAGCTCGGCCTGTCGGTCCATGCGGCCCGGATCTCGGGTAGGCAGGAGCTCGATCAGGTGGCTGACGTGTTCTACGTGACGGATCAGCATGGAGCCAAAATCGAGGACCACGCTCGCCTCGAGGCCATCCGTGCGACCATCAAGGAGAATATTGATCTGTTCATGGACCGGCGGGTTGATGCGTCGGAAGGCGTATCAACAGGATCACTAGCATAAATCGAACCTGAAAGGAGCCCGGAATGAATCCCCGCGAGGTATTGGAGTTTGCGAAGAAGAATAAGGTCCAGATCGTGGACTTGAAATTTGTAGATCTGCTCGGCACCTGGCAACACTTCTCGATTCCCGTGGAAGAGCTTAATGAAGGGGTATTCAAAGATGGATCCGGGTTGGACGGTTCGTCGATCCGGGGCTGGAAGGCGATCAACGACAGCGATCTGCTGATGATCCCCGATTCGGCCACGGCCTGTCTCGATCCGTTCTGTGCGGTCCCGACACTGAGCGTCATCGGCAACGTGGTCGATCCGATTACGCGCGAGCCCTACGATCGTGATCCGCGGTTTGTGGCGCTGAAGGCGGAAAAATATCTCCAGAGTACGAAGATCGGCGATATCTCCTACTGGGGGCCGGAGGCGGAGTTCTTCATCTTCGATCAGGTCCGGTACGATCAGACGGGCCACAGCGGCTACTACTTCATCGATTCTGAAGAAGGCGCCTGGAACATCGGGCAAGAAGGCCACAACTTGGGCGGAAAGATCCGTCACAAGGAAGGATACTTTCCGGTCCCGCCGACTGATGCACACCAGGATATCCGTAGCGAGATGATCCTAGAGATGCAAAAGGTCGGGATTTCCATTGAGAAGCACCACCACGAGACGGCGACGGCGGGCCAGGCGGAAATCGATATCCGCTTCGACTCTCTGGTTAAGACGGCAGACAAATTGATGATGTACAAGTACATCGTCAAGAACGTGGCCCGCCGACATGGCAAAACCGCCACCTTCATGCCCAAGCCGATCTTTGGGGACAACGGTACCGGCATGCATACGCACCAGAGCATCTGGAAAGAGGGGAAGCCCCTGTTTGCGGGGAAGGAATATGCCGGCATCTCGCAACTCTGTCTCTACTATATCGGAGGTATCCTGAAGCACGCGCCGGCCCTGGCGGCGTTCACGAATCCGACGACGAACTCCTACAAACGGTTGACCCCCGGGTTCGAGGCGCCGGTCCTGCTGGCCTATTCCAGCCGGAATCGATCGGCGGGCATCCGGATTCCCATGTACTCACCGAGCCCTAAAGCCAAGCGGATCGAGGTGCGCTTTCCTGACCCGACCGCGAATCCCTACCTCGCTTTTCCTGCCATGCTCATGGCAGGGTTGGACGGGATCGAGAATAAGATCAATCCGGGTGAACCGGCTGAGAAGGATCTGTACGATCTCGAGCCGGAGGAAGCGGCGAAAATCCGCACGCTGCCGGGCAGTCTCGACGAAGCATTGCACAACCTCGAACTGGACCATCAATTTCTGCTCAAGGGCGGGGTCTTCAGCAAGGACCTGATCGAGGCCTGGATCGGCTACAAACGTAGCAAGGAAGTCGATCCCATGCGGTTGCGGCCGCATCCGTACGAGTATGTCCTGTATTACGATGTCTAGGGTCCTCTCCGACACTGACCGTTCTCCTGCGGCGAATGATCCGGAACCATCTGTGTCGTTCTCGGCCCTGAAAAATTCTCAACGTATTCCGCCGAATACGCCTCCGGTTTTTCCGGGCCTGCGGCCGCGCACCTGCCACAAAGTTATTCTTGGGTGAGGAATAATAAGCTCGGTTGACCGTGATCGTGAATTGGTCGTGAAATTTAGGATGAGCCGCGTGAAGGACATTGCCGCGGCGCGCCGTGAAACGGGGACGGTTGGGATTGCATCACGCCGAGCATTCCGAAAAGACCCCCGACCTGATTCTTTTGTTTCGTATTCTCTTCATGGGAGGATGTCCTGCTTGATCTCCCGCTGCGCGCGTCGAACGAGCACATGCTTATCGTGCGCGTTCCGCGAGCAGGAGGACGACCAGGCTGCCCCTACCACTCACAGCGCTCCGAACGTCCGTTCAAAGAAGGTCTTGGTGAGCGTCGTGTGGTGCTGGATGTCTGACTGCAAATCGCGCGCGCCGGCCCTCCAGTCGTCTGCCGTGTAGCCGACGCGGCGGGCAAGACAAACAAACTCCTCTGAATTGGGCGGAGGGAGCACAAGATCCTTGGTGTTTCCCCGGACCATGCGTAATCCGTCGACCAATGTCCGGGTGAAGACGTAGGCTTTCCGGAGGCCTGCTCCATCGGTGCGCGCGACCAACCCCGCATTCACCAGCGCGGCGAGTGCCTGGAGGGTATTCGGCGTACGCAGGCTCGGGTGGTTGTGTCCGTGCATCACTTGCAGGTA
>VBOL01000297.1:2023-8239 GCA_005887945.1 Nitrospirota bacterium | reverse complement strand
GATGGTGAACCGACGGACTTTCCTCGCCCGACGTTGATCGTCTGACAATGATTGATCCATGGCTTTCACCCGACTCGTCTCTCTGCCGAACAGATGGTCAGGATGAGTCCCCAACTGCGCGCGTCCACCGAGGCCTTTCTCAGGGCGCGCGTTGCGCGAGCACGGGGGACTCACCTGACCATCTGTCTCTACCCCCCTTGTACCACAATCTGCGAAAAGTCCGCGAATGAGTTAAAGAAGTCATCCACTTCCTGGAGCAGCGACAACCGGTTACTCCGGACGGCCGGATCCTCCGCATTCACCATGACCGCTGCGAAGAACGCATCGATGGCAGGCTTCAGACGCACCAGTGCGTCCAGGGCCTGACCATACTCCCCACGGGTCATCGCAGACATCATCTTCTCCCGTTCTTTCGCCGTGGCCTGGTAGAGCGCCGACTCCGTGGGATGTTCGAACCTCGCCTTGTCGATCGGCTTGCGATCCCACTGCTCTTTCTCGACGAGCCGGTGCGCCCGCTTGAAGCCAACGATCAATGGATCGAAGTCCGGCTTCGTTGTCACGGATTCAAGCGCCTTCATTCTCAGAACAAGATCAACGAGATCCAGCGTCTTGTCATGGGCCGGCTTGAGCACCGCTTCGATGACATCATCTCGTAAGGCATGAACGATCCTGCCATAGTGACGAACCCGCTCAAAAATGAATTCCGTCATCTGGCGCCGTTCCTCTTGCCCGGAATCTGGAACCCCCTTGAAGCCATCGCCGATTACCAGGTTTCTCGCATTATCAATGTAGCGCCCCAAGTTGATGCGGAGGTTTCCCTCAAGAATAATCCGGACGATGGCCGTGGCATTCCTGCGCAGAGCAAAGGGGTCTTCCGATCCGGTCGGCACGAGCCCCACGTGGAAGAACGCCGCCATCGAATCCAGCCGGTCGGCCAACGACAGCACCTGACCAACGAGGGTACCGGGCAATTCACCTTCGATCGATCGCGGCAGATATTGCTCCCTGATGGCCTGGCTGACCGCCTCCGATTCACCGTCATGTTTCGCGTACTCGCCCCCCATAATACCCTGCAGTTCCGGAAACTCAGCGACCACACCAGTGAGGAGATCAGCCTTACATAGATCCGCTGCCCTCTCGCAAGCCCGTTTCAATTCGCCGTCATGAGGGCGCAGTCTCGAGGCGATGAAACCGGCCAGCTTCCTGACCCGTTGCTGTTTTTCTCCCATAGTCCCGAGCTTCTGGTGGAACGTGACACCGGCAAGTTTCGTCACACGTTTCTCGAGCTTGACCTTCCGGTCTTCGTCAAAAAAGAACTTCGCATCGGCTAGACGCGCAGCCAGGACCCGCTCGTTGCCTTCGCGAATCAATCCCATATCTTTGGCTCGAATGTTCGACACCGCAATGAAATGGGGAACGAGCTTCCCGGTCTCTTTGTGCCTCAAAGAGAAGAACCCCTGATGTTCTTTCATGGAGGTAATCAATATCTCTTGAGGCACCTCCAGGTAGGCCGGCTTGAAGGATCCGATAATGGCGTTGGGGCACTCGGTCGTATAGACCGCCTGATACAACAAGTCTCCGTCCACATTCAACGTGAAGCCGGTCTTCTTGCACAATGTCGCGATCTGTTCTTCGATCATGTGGCGGCGGCGCTGCTGATCCGGAATGACCCCTTGACGTTCAAGCCCCTTCAGATAGGACTCGGAGTCTCGAACCACAATTCCCTTCGCACTCCCTAACACGCGATGGCCTTCCGTCCGGTTACCGGCGGTAATCCCCGCGGCTTCGATGGGAAGCGTGGTCCCTCCATACAGCGCCACCAGCCACCGCACCGGTCGAGCGAACCGCATGCCGGTGCTATTCCACTTCATCGCTTTTGGAAAAGAGAGTTTCGCGATCAGCTGCAGGAGGAGTGGTTTCAGAACCACGTTGGCGGGCCGCCCCTGTTCCTGCTTCACCGCAAACAGATACTCCCCCTTCGGAGTCCGGCGAATCTCCAGATCTTGGACGGCAACTCCTTGCCCTGAGGCAAATCCCGTCGCCGCTCTGGTCGGCTGGCCAGCCTGATCGAATGCCACCGCTTTGGAAGGCCCCATCGCTTCCTTCACCATAGAGGTTTGCTGGGTCGCGAGGCCCTCAACCACCAGGGTCAATCGCCGTGGAGTTCCCAGAGTACGGGCGGATTGAAATGAAAGACGTTGGTCTTTCAACATCTGCTCAGCCGAATCTTTGAGGACAGCCAGGGCGGGAGCGATGAACTGGTAGGGAAGTTCTTCGACGCCGATCTCAAGCAACAACTCTGCTGCGGTCACTGGGGAAGGGCGCTTCCCCTTCTTCGCAGGAGGAGCGGGACGACGAGGTTTCTGGGTCTTTGGCATGGATCCTTCTGCGGTTCTATGAGCGGCGGGCCACAGCCTTGGAACGAATACTTGATGTCTTCGCTCCGTCACGCCCCGTCGCGCGATTGAGCAGCGGATGCCCCATTGCTGCCCGCTCCTCGATGTAGCGTTCGGCACATTGACGGGCAAGGGCGCGGACCCTAGCCGGGCATCGAGCAGATTGAAGAGGTGCGAAGACTTGATACAGAACTCGTAGGCCGGGAGCGTCAACCGCTTGTCGCGATTCGCCAATAGCCGCTTGCATTCTCCCTCGAACGATTGAAATGTGGCCATCAGCATCGCCACATCACCTTCTTCGAAATTATAGGTGGAGAATTGGACTTCGGCTTCGTGATGAATATCTCGATACGTGACTGAATCGTTCCAGGCGAGGTCAAAGACGTTATTCACCTGTTGAAGATACATCGCGATGCGTTCGGTCCCATACGTGATTTCGACGGTAATGGGGTTCAGCTCGATCCCGCCGATTTCTTGGAAGTAGGTGAACTGGGTGATCTCCATCCCATCGAGACGCACCTCCCAACCCAGGCCCCAGGCGCCCAGCGTGGGGGACTCCCAGTCGTCCTGAATGAACCGGATGTCGTGCTGCTTCGGGTTAATCCCCAATTGAGCCAGGCTCTCCAGATACAACGTTTGAATGTTGTCCGGCGCCGGCTTCAGCACGACTTGATACTGATAGTAGTGCTGCATGCGATTCGGGTTCTCGCCGTACCGCCCATCTGTGGGACGCCGGCATGGCTGGGGATAGGCGGCCCGCCAGGGCTCCGGACCAAGGGATCTGAGGAAGGTGGCTGGATGAAAGGTGCCAGCCCCCATTTCCAGGTCATAGGGTTGATGAATGACACAGCCTTTCTCGGCCCAGTAGTGATGCAATGCGAGAATGAGATCCTGAAAGGTCACGAACAGTCCAGTCGTTGTTATGGAGGTCTGAATTCTCGTGCGAAACGCGTTGAAATGAGGGGAGAAACTAACAGGAATGCGCAGAGCCTGTCAAGGCACAACCCCTCTAGGATCAACAAGTTGCGGCACGTTATCTCTACGGAATGGATGGGCGTTGGAGATCAGAGCCCCATGAATTACTCCTCTCACATTTTTCAGGTCGACCCTTGACGGGATGAGGCGTGGTACTCTATTGTCGCAAATCTTGATTAACTCACTAGGAATTATATCGACCCGACCATGAAGCTCTCGAAAAAAAGCGAGTACGGGCTTCGTGCACTGCTTGAGCTCACCCTCGTGCATGGCAAGGGGACACTACAGCGCCATCAGATCGCGACGCGCCAACATATCCCGGTCGAATTTCTTGAACAGATCCTCCTGGCACTGAAACGAGCCGGTCTCCTCTCTAGTCGTCGAGGGAAGAAGGGCGGTTACGCACTGATTAAGTCTCCGGGAGAGATTACCCTCGGGCAAGTGATTCGCATTTTGGATGGCCCCCTTGCTCCCATCGGATGTGTGAGCAAGACGGCCTATCAGAAATGCAGGGACTGCCCCTATGCCGAACATGCCCAATGTCCGGTGCAGCATGTGATGGGTACGGTGCGTGATGCCATTGCCGATATCCTGGACCACTACACGCTCGACGACTTCGCCTCCGGGCATCGCAAAGGATAATCATGGATCAAGTCGTGCTCGTGCTCATCACGTTCATGGCGGCCACCGTCAACGGCGCCTTGGGGTATGGCTTTTCTTCGATTACGGTTCCGGTCGCGCTGCTCTTTTACACCAATCGTATTCTGAATCCGGCGTTGGTGCTCGTGGAATTGGTGATCAATGGATACGCCCTCTTCATCAACCGCAAGAGCGTCCCGAACATTTGGTGGTGCGTGGCGCCTATTCTGATCGGCATCCTGATCGGTGTTGCGATCGGCAGCTATATTCTCTCCCTCGTTCATCCGGCCTGGGTAAAGTTTGTGACCTACTTCATGCTGTTGCCATTGATTCTGCTCCAAGCCGCCGGTATCAGAAAACCCATCCAAGCCGAAAAAGCCATCGCGATACCCTTCGGAGTGGAAATCGGAACTCTATATTCCGTCACCACCATCTCAGGCCCTCCCCTTGCCTTGCTTTTCAATAATCAAGGGGTATGCCAAACAGGATTTCCGGGCCGCGCTGGGCGTCATTCGAGTGGGAGAAGCGGTCTTCACGGGAATCGCCTACTATTTCATTGGACTCTACAGCGCCGACAGCATGTAGATCATTCCGTATATCGTCCCCAGCGTCCTGTTTGGAATTCCTCTCGGGAGCTATCTCATTCGTTGGATGGACCCTGAACCGTTCAGGCGGATCTGCATGGCTTTCGATGCCTTGGTCGTCGCGTTCGGATTGTCCAGGGTACTCATCGAATTGAACCTGGCCACCGCGTTCACCACATACAGCATCCTCACGATCATGATAATGCTCAATGCCTACTTGCTGTTTCGATTTTTTCGGGACAGGGCCGTCCCGAAAGGGCGGAGGGAAGGAATACCGGCCTGACCATCGACAGCCGTACCGTTCACAGGAGCCGTCATCATACGCTTCGATCCGTCATTGTCCGCCGCCTGCACAACAACCGGCACACTTGCGACCCAATAGTCGCACTTTCCTCCATTACTCGTTACCGGCAAGAGATACCCGCATGGTCACGCCAAACCTCCAGGTCCGACCATCAACTCGCAAACTCAAGTGTACAGGTTGAATCAAGTCCCTACCGCCTCTCCACTCCCTCTGCGGGCTCCGTACGCCCACTTCCTGCGACCAAACCTGACCATTCAATGTTCTTTAGTCTGAGCCTAGCAGGATGCTGAAAAAGTCCGCCAGCGCCACAGACCGTGGCGCGTGAAGCGCGAGACACGCGAGAAAGCGCGATCCGAAGTTCGAAGTTCCGGAAACCTCGAACATCGAACCCTCGTCTGTCTCGCCCGTCCCGCCAGTCTCGCTCGGCTATCCCGCGGGAGTGTTCTCTTGTTGTACCACACGTGTGGACCATCGAAGTTCTCGCCTGCCAACATGATACCTTTCAGCCTCCGAGTGAGTCACAACCCAACCACAATCCGATTCTCCTGCCCAATTCATAGGGACTCACAGCTGGATGTGGAGGGCACGGATAGGACAACGCTCTTCGAGCGGGACAGGATCTGTATGGTCTCTCCTTCAGGTTCTACACTCAAATTTTTTCAAGTATCCTCGCCATCATTTATTTATATGGATAAATCGATTATTTGCAACGAGCAACTGTGGCACACGCTTTGCTTCTGCTTCAATCGTGCTCTCCTTCTTGCCCAGCATCACGCACGAAGTAGACCGAAACGAAATCCACTCAACCGTACCTGCATCTATGGAGCAACACATGACCGGTTTGACTAAGCAACAATTCTTCCTACGGACCAGGGTCACAGGGACCGCTCGCACACCGCTACTCCTGAGCGCAATTGTTACCGGCCTTCTTCTTATGATGATCCCCTTTCTAACCGGATGCGGCGGAGATGAAGGCGGAGGGGCACCGGCGCCAGCAGCAACAACAGGAATCACCGCGTCTCTAGAATGGAGCCCGGTTCCAGATCGCTCAGTCTATGCCTATTTCGTCCATTACGGCCAGAGGTCACCAGGTCACCATGGTAGCTGCAATTACGAAGCTTCCATGTGGGTTGACTCCCCCTCAGCCACGATCACAGACCTTGATCCTAATATCCGCTACTACTTCGCGGTCAGTGCCTATAACGGTCGAGAAGGCGCCTGCTCAAATGAAGTATCGGTCGTCACGCCTCCTGCTTCCGTCTAGACCGATCGACTAAGTCCCTCCCATGCCCCCAATGCTGAACACTACCCACGTTAT
>VBOL01000297.1:0-2002 GCA_005887945.1 Nitrospirota bacterium | reverse complement strand
GTGATCTATCTGCACGGATCCTTTCAACCCTTGAGTTCTAACTCCAAGTGCAACGCCTGCCCACCATGCTGGGCGATGTCTTGGGCAATCCGGTGCGCCGGCCTGGTGGAGCAGACCGTGCAGTGGCAGTGGTCGAGTTTGCAGCATCCCATCCTGGCCGACCTCCCCAGGTTCTCCTCCACGCTGATTGGCTGCACTGGGTCGACCACCCGCTGTTTGACTACGAACTCACGGCGCTCTACAACTGTCGAATCGCCAGGCGCCCTTTGGCTCCTCTGGCTGGCTCGAGCAATTCGCGGGGGGTGGCTGGTCTGGACTCGACGCTTCGCCCACGTGGCCGGCCTCGCAAGACACCGGATAAGAGCCCTGACCCTCTTTGTTTTCCAGAGACTAACTGACTCACATTGACCGTGGTTGGGGCCTTTCCTATACTGGCAGAAGCTCGTAAGAGGAGGTGCCCTGATGAAAATCCTCATAGGTCTACTTATTGTAGTAGCCCTGGTGGTCGGAGTAATCCTGGCGCTTCCCTTCCTGATCGACCTCAACAAGTATCAAAACCAATTCAAACCACTCATCGAAGACGCGCTCAATCGCAAGGTTCAGCTGCAAGACATCCGCCTGACTATCTGGCCGCGGATCGGTGCCCGGGTGGCCGGGTTTGTCGTGCTGGACGACCCGGCATTCGGCTCAAGCCCCTTTACCTCTCTCACGTCGCTCGACGTCGGAGTTAAACTTATGCCTCTACTCAGCGGCAAGGTAGAGGTAGAAGAAATCAGGCTCCGTAATCCTGTTATCACGGTCATCAAGAACAAGAACGGCGTCCTGAACGTCTCGACCATCGGTCGTACAGGCGTTGAGTTGCCTAAAACTCCATCGCGGGCGCCCATTCCATCACCCGAAGGTCCGCTCAAAATCCTGGCACTGCTGGCCGTGGATCGAGTCTCCATCGCGAGCGGGAAACTCACCTTTCGGGATCTGTCGGCTCCCAAACCGGCCGAGTATATCTTGCAGGATATGGAGATCCTCCTCCAATCAGTTCGGCTCGGCCAAACTCCGAGGCTCCATGTTGGAATGCTCGTCCAACCGTTTATCCTGCCGGTGAGGCTCGACGGTACCTTTGGCCCTTTGAAAGAATCCGCGGACATTGATGCAATCAATCTTCAACTCGCTTTGGGGAAAACCGATTTTACTATCACCGGAAAAACAGTCGGGCGAAACGCCAGCCTGAGCATCAGTGCGCCGGTCATCAATACGACCAATCTGCCGGTCGCCCTGCCATTACAGAAACCCGTTGATGTGAAAAACCTCCAGATTGTAGCTGAAATACAAGGCCAGGACGTGCAGTTACAGAACTTCTCCTTTCAGCTCTTCGATGGACAGGTGACGGCAGAGGGAAGGGTCACGTCCGGCTCCGAGACGCCACCGTTCACTGGCAAGATGACGATTCAAGGGATGCAACTCGGTCCGGCACTCAACGCCCTGGCAACCATCCAGGTGTCGATTAGCGGAACGGCAGGAGCCGACCTCAGCGTGCAAGGCCGTGGATTGTCCATACAGGACCTCGCGAAATCCTTGGAAGGCACGGGACACGTGGCTGTGAAAGACGGCAAGATCGAAGGTGTGGACCTGCTTCAGGAGGCCATCTCCATCCTCAAAGTTGTCGGCATCTCGCTTGATAACTCCAAGGCAACGGCTTTTTCAACGATGGAGACCGATCTCGCCATTAAGCAAGGGATCATCCACGTCCAACGGCTCTTGATGGATAGCCACGACTTTCAGGCCACAGGAGGAGGCACCATCGGATTCGATCAGACGCTGAACCTCACCGTGAACCTCAATCTGTCGCAGGACTTAAGCCAGAAGTTCGCACGTTCATCGCCTGCCGCCAAGCTCGCAATGAAAGAGGGCAGCTTGAGTCTTCCGCTGGTGATTACCGGAACAGCACAGGCGCCATCGTATGGATTGGATATGAACGGTCTAACCGGGAAAGTTCAGGAACAGG
>VBOL01000050.1 GCA_005887945.1 Nitrospirota bacterium | reverse complement strand
TGGAGAGTTTCGGCAAGTTGCTGTAGCGCCCTTCCGCCACAGCCTTGCTCGCCGCCTCGTAATAGTCCGCATAGGCATTGGATCGCCGCTGCACGTGAAGGGGCATCGCTGCCGCCAGGGCAACGTAAAGAGGACGCTCGTTGGTCTTGTCGTTCTTCAGACTCGTCGTCACGGCTTTAGTCGCCCACACGAGATGGCTCTGCATCGGCCATCGGAGGGACAGCTCAACCTGATCGAAGGGACGAACAATCTTGCCGAGTCGACCGATGGCTGCCCCATCGAGATCCTGTCGAGTCAAGAGCCCGGACGCGATCGCGACATCGTCCTGAACTGCCATCGCGGCCAACATCTTCACCATCAACGTTTTCGACTGTCCAAGCGCAGCACGCCAGGATCCCAAATCGGTCTCAAGTCGTTCGAGACCGGTGCTGAGATCCTGCGCAAACCCTTCTGCCAGATACAACCGATGGGCCAGCAGAATATGGACACAGTTCGGGCTCAGGATTTGTCCGTATCCCACATCTTCAAACGGCATCGAAAGCCATTGTTGGTAGCGCCTGAGGGCCACCGATTCTTGAACCACCCATGATCGTACTGCTGCAGCCTGCGGCTTCAGCTGCGCCGCCGGGTCGGCACTGGTGAACCACCCTCGGACCACGTTGGCGGAGGCCCCAGCCGTCGTCATCCCTTCCCTCTCATCACCGACCATGCAGGCGCTCGCAGTCTCGAGATCGCGCTCTTCCACCTTTCGCTCGTAACCCGCTTGGAGCGGGTCCTGTTCTGCAGAAACGTCGAAGCCGAGCAGCAAGAAATACCCATTTTTTCTTGAATCAATGAGTGCCAGTGGAGGACTCGTTGTCAGGTTGTGATAGACAGAAGACGGGGGAGCTTCCATCACCATCCAGGCCAATCCAACCGCTCCGATGCCAACCACCATCAGCACAACACAGGAGAGTGCCAACCCCAAACACAACAAGGCAATTGATCGCGTCGTCGAAAAACAGGACCAGATAAACGACGAGATGCCAATGCGGACCCGCGCCACTCTGGCGGCAAACCGAGGGCGCGGTCTTGGCGATGCCAAACGATCCTGCGTGCGAACTTGGCTTTTCTCTCCCGTTGAGTCAAAAAGGACATCAACAGCCGACGCAGCGAACGAGAGCGCAGGTTCTGGCTTCAAGTGATTGGATTCGACGCCGGAATCCTGCCACGTTGCGGGAGACGATGGGGGAAGATTCACAAAGGTGATCGATTCACTCGCCCGAACCCATTCCGGTCTCGTATCTTCCTGAAGAACAGCCTTTTCCACGACGGGGGCTACCGCTTCAACGACAGGGGCTACCGCCTCAGAGGGAGGCGATTCCCATCCACCACTACGCGACAGCTCGGCGACCGCCTCAGGAGATTCCTCAACCAGCGGTAACGGAGCTGGCGGAACGACTGGAGCCTCCCCCTTCTCCTTGTCCCAATTTCGTTTCTTTTCAGATGGACGATGTGGCTGAACCTCGGCCTCGCCAGTGCTCCAATGCGACAGTGTATCCATTGAGGCGGGAGATGCCGATGGCGCATCACTTGGAGCTGCGAAGCGCGAAGGAGCCGCTGAGGCCTGGAACAGTGTGATGGGTATTTCATGGTGCTCTGTAGAAACCGGTTCAGGTGCGGGTGGTGTTTCCTGAATCACCGCTGGACGTGAAGTCTCCGGAGCGGGGGCTTCCGGAAATGGCACGACGGGCTGCGGCTCCATAAAAGACGGGAACGAAACTGGTTCAGATTCACGAGCGGGTGCGACCGGCTCTGACAGAGGAGGCACCGGGGAATCCACCTTGACGGAGCTTGGGGCATCCCTCGAAAAAGTCGGTGGCTCCTCTGGCCGAGAGGGTTCTTCCGAAAGAAGGACCGGCGTTGGCCATGGGAGATCGGACTCTCGGATCGCATCTGTTTCTGCAATTGAATCACTCACTTCACCCAACGTCGAAGGTTGAGCCGATGGCAACGGCTCGGGATCGCTGAATGAGACGGGCGGTTCTGGAGTTGATGTAATGGATGGGGCAAAGATCTCTGGTTCTGGTACCGATTCTGATTGAACTGATTCTAAGTCCCTCGCATCCTTTGAAATTGTATCCGGTTTGGAGAATGCGACAGGCGAACTCGATGACAACGTTCCTGCGGCAAACCTCCATGCGCCGTCGAAGACGGTGTTCCATGAAAATGGGACCGTGGACGAGGAATGTGCGGTAGACGGGGTCGGGACTTCGGGCTCTGGAAGTACCGCGGGACTCGTTGACAGCTCCGCTGCAAAGATCGACTCACTAGGCTCCGTCAGATCTGGCGCAGGAGCTGGACTCGCCA
>VBOL01000296.1 GCA_005887945.1 Nitrospirota bacterium | reverse complement strand
CCGCCCTACGGCGTGAACTTCTCCTCTCGGGCGAACTCGACCCTTACAATGCTATTGTGGCGATCCATCCTGGCGCCGGCGGAACGGAATCGCAGGACTGGGCGCAAATGCTGCTTCGCATGTATGTCCGTTGGGCCGAAAGGAAGAAATTCAAGGTTGAAACGTTGGACCTGCTCCCCGGAGAAGAGGCGGGAGTGAAAAGCGTAACACTGTCCGTGACCGGGCCCTATGCTTACGGGTATCTCAAGGCCGAGGCAGGGGTGCACCGGCTGGTGCGCATTTCGCCGTTCGATGCAAACAAACGGCGGCATACCTCCTTTGCCTCGGTCTTCGTCTATCCCGAGGTGGATGAGGATATCGACCTCGTGATCGAAGACAAAGACCTGAAGATCGATACCTTTCGGGCCGGCGGCGCAGGCGGCCAGAATGTAAATAAGGTTGAGACGGCCATCCGCATGACACACCTGCCGACCGGAATCGTGGTGCAATGTCAGAACGAACGGTCACAGCTCCAGAATCGTAATGGCGCAATGAAGGTCTTGAAAGCGCGCCTCTATGAATTGGAACTCAAAAAGAAAGAGGCGGAGTTCAATGCGATCGTCGGGGAGAAGAAGGACATTGCCTGGGGCAGTCAAATTCGATCGTATGTATTCCAGCCCTATCAAATGGTCAAAGATCACCGAACCGGCTACGAAGTGGGCCAGGTAGCCGCCGTCATGGATGGTGATCTGGACGGGTTCATCGAGGCCTATTTAAAGATGAAGCAGCTTGGGATAACCGCTCTCAGCTACCAACAGTCGAGAACGGACGAGTTCGATAGCTGACTGAGGAAAGAAGATCAGTAAAGGCGCGCATCTTGGACGACCTGAACGAGCAGCAGCAGCAACGCATCAAGAAGCTCGACGCCCTGCGCGAAGCGGGCGTGGCACCCTACGGCACGCGATTCGAAGTGAAGGATCGTGCGGGCCAACTGGTCAAACTCCATGCCGAGAAAACCAAGGAGGTACTGGAAGAAGAGAAGATCTCCTGTACTTTTGCGGGACGTATCGTTGCCCTGCGGCGATTCGGCAAGGCAGGATTCGCGGTGCTGCAAGACGGATCCGACCGGCTTCAGGTCTATCTCAAGAAAGATCATCTTTCAGAGCAGGGCTATCTCGTCGCCGAGCTGCTCGACTTAGGCGATTGGATCGGCGTGACCGGCATTCTCTTTCGCACGAAGACAAATGAATTCACCGTTGGGGTCACACAGCTTACCTTCTTGAGCAAAGCCCTCAGACCGCTTCCAGAAAAGTGGCACGGGTTGACGGACGTGGAAACCCGCTATCGGCAGCGCTATGTCGACTTGATCGCCAATCCTGAAGTCCATAGCATCTTTGCCACGCGCAGCAGAATCATCGCCGGCATTCGCGCCTTCCTAATCGAACGAGGTTTCCTTGAAGTCGAAACGCCGATGATGCATCCGATTCCCGGAGGCGCAGCGGCGAAACCCTTTGTCACCCACCATAATGCGCTCAGCGTCGATCTCTATCTCCGCATCGCACCGGAACTCTATTTGAAGCGGTTGATCGTGGGCGGCTTTCCTCGCGTGTTTGAAATCAATCGCAACTTCCGGAATGAAGGCATCTCGACGATTCATAATCCGGAATTCACGATGCTGGAATTCTACGTTTCCTATGCCGACTATCAGGACTTGATTATCCTCACGGAAGAACTCGTCTCCTCGTTGGCACAACAGGTCCTTGGCAAGACGGTCATCGACTATCAGGGCAAGGAGATCACACTCACACCTCCGTGGCGCCGTTGGTCGTATCATCAGGCGATTCTGGAGGTGAACAATCTCAATCCTTCCATCCTTGAGAATCGAGACAATGCGATTGCGGCGGCCAAAAAACTGGGCATCGTGGTCGATCCGAAATGGCCGCTCTTTAATATCGTGAACGAAATCTTCGAGGAAACGGTGGAACCGAATTTGATTCAGCCGACGTTCATTACCGACTACCCGATTCAAATTTCTCCCCTCGCACGACGCAAAGACTCGAACCCGGCGTTGACTGATCGCTTCGAGCTTTATATTGCCGGTCGGGAAATCGCGAACGCCTTCTCAGAGTTGAACGATCCACTGGATCAACGGGAACGGTTCGAAGGGCAAGCAGCGCAGCGGGCGGCGGGCGACGAAGAGGCGCATGTGGTCGATGAAGACTTCCTGCGCGCCTTGGAATACGGCATGCCACCGACCGGGGGCGAAGGCATCGGCATCGACCGGCTGATCATGCTCTTTACCAACCAAGCGTCGATCCGCGACGTGGTCCTCTTCCCACAACTGAGACCCGAGAAATAACGGTGGCCCTCCCCTACGAAATCTTTGTCGGATTGCGGTATCTGCGCGCGAAGCGCCGAAACCGGACCATTTCATTGAACACCGTGGTTTCCATTGCCGGAATCACACTCGGTGTGGCTGCCCTGATTGGGACAGTCGGCATCATGACCGGTTTTAAAGAGGACATTCAGGCCAAGATTCTTGGAACGACGGCCCATATTATCGTACAGGATCGGATGAAGGACAGCATGAGCGAGTACGATCCCGTTGCCAAGCAGGTCGCAACCGTGCCGGGTGTCGTGGCGGCAACCCCATTTGTACTCAAGCAGGTCTTGCTCACGACCCAGACCGGCGTGCAAGGCATCGTGATCCGCGGCATCGATCCGCAACGCGAGGGCATGGTGACCGAACTGGCCAAGAATCTTTCAACTGGACAGTTGGAAGACCTCAGCCGGCCGGTCAAGGTGAAACAACCACCCGCAGATGATCCAACCGGCCCGGCGGTCGAGACAGAAAAACCCGCTATCATCCTGGGCAAAGAATTGGCGCTGCGACTCGGCGTGTTCGTCGGCGATACGGTCAATGTGGTGTCCCCTCCAGCGGGTCCGATCAGTGCGATCGGCATGGTGCCGAAGATCAGGACCTTCGCGTTGGTCGCTCTGTTTCAATCCGGCATGTACGAATACGATTCGTCGTTGGCCTACATCGATCTCGCGGAAGCGCAGAAGTTTTTCAACATGGGGCAAACCGTGACGGGCGTTGAAATCAAAGTCGCGGACGTCTTCCGTGCAGCGGAGACGGCCCGTTCTGTGGAGCAGTCGCTCGGCTTCGTCTATGGGGCGCGCGACTGGATGCAGATGAATCGTAATCTATTCTCTGCGCTCAAGCTCGAGAAGACGATGATGTTTCTGTTGTTGGTGCTGATCACAATCGTGGCGTCCTTCAACATCGTGAGCACTCTCACCATGATCGTCACGGAGAAACAAAAAGAAATTGCGATCCTCAAGGCCATGGGGGCGACGCGCAAAAGCATTCGGCGCATTTTCATGCTGAACGGATTGATCATCGGCCTGTCCGGAACCGCCATCGGCATTCCGCTCGGCTACACGTTTCTCTGGCTGATCCAGACATTTTGGACCCTCGATCCCTCGGTCTATTACATCTCGCGGATCCCGGTCCATGTACAAGCGATGGATGTCTTCCTTGTGGCAGGCTCCGCAATTGTGATTAGCTTTGCCGCCACGGTCTACCCCTCGCTCCAGGCAGCCAAGCTCGAACCAGTGGCCGCGTTGCGCTACGAATGATTATGCCGGCCCCTCCATTATTTTTCTTTCATTCTGGAGCTCCGGCGTGATCACCGTCACCGATCTGTACAAATCGTTCCCGATGGGCGGGCAGACCCTCACGGTGCTGAAGGGCGTCAATCTGCGGATTCAGCGGGGGGAGTTGATTGCGATTGTCGGGGCTTCGGGAGCTGGAAAGAGCACGCTGCTCCATATTGTCGGGACGCTTGATCGTCCTACGGCAGGGACGGTCCACTTCGACGACCATGATATGTTCCAGATGTCGGAAGGCGAACAGGCGGAGTTTCGGAATCGGCGTATCGGATTTGTCTTCCAATTTCATCACCTCCTACCGGAATTCACAGCACTCGAAAATGCCTGTATGCCGGCTCTGATCCAGCGACGGCAGCCGGTAGATATTGAACCGGAAGCCGTCGCGTTGTTACAGGAGGTCGGGCTGGGAGCTCGGCTACATCATAAGCCTGGTGAGCTGTCCGGCGGTGAGCAGCAGCGCGTGGCAGTCGCACGAGCCCTCTTGCAGAAGCCCGATCTCGTGTTGGCTGATGAACCGACTGGAAATTTAGATACGCATACGAGCGAGGCGCTCTTTGCAATGATGCGTGAACTGAACAAAGCCCGTGGGACGACCTTCGTGGTCGTCACCCATAACGATAAGTTGTCAGCCCAAGCCGACCGTATAGTTCATATGCAGGATGGTCAGATTGTATAAGCGCTGCCATGCCATCTTGACGTCTTCGCGGGAGATTCCCTGTACCAGACCAACCCATCGTTTACATTCATAGGATTGTCCCGTCTAACCTTGACGAGAGCCATTTCATCCAATAGACTCAGAAAAATATCTCAACTCGTATGGAGTTGTCCTTGATGTCTTATCATCGGTCAGTCCGCGCCGTTGCGATCTTGGTGGGCCTGATGATTCCTGCCCAGGCGATGGCCCTAGAATTTGTGGCCGTCGGGCCTCGTGCGATGGGCATGGGTGGCGCCGGTGTAGCGGTGACCACCGATGCCTTGGCAACCTATTGGAACCCTGCAGGCTTAGCCATGACCCAGACGGTGGATATCAGGATTCAAGGCGGTGGACAGGTGATCGACCGTTTCGGCCTTGGCGATGCCGTTCATGATCTCGAAAACTTTAATACCAGCGATACGTCGAATGCCAATCGAGCAAGGGCGCAGGACATCGCCGATCGAATCAATCGCCCCGGCGCCACGGCATCAGTCAATGGATCGGCAGGGCTGTATGTCAAAGGACACCTGAGCGAACATGCGTTTGGGTTCAACGTATCAGACGTGGCGACCGGTGGCGGATTCGTCTCTTCTCCATTGCAGGCTTTACAACCTGGTGGGCCCAACACTCCCGTTAGTCTCACAGGGCAAATGGCGCTCCGAGGGCTAGAAGCGAGACAGGTGGCGTTCTCATATGCCTATGCCTTTTCCGATAAAACATTTTCTTTCGGTGTGACTGGAAAAATTATTCAAGGCGCCGCCTACAATGGGAGCACGACACTCACCGGAGGAACCGACGTGTCAGTGACGAACAACTTTGGGAAACCCACGCTCTCGACGGCCTTTGGTATCGACGTGGGTGCCATCTATCGCCCATCCTCATGGCTACGCTTTGGCGTTGTGGCTAAAGACATCAATCAACCGACCTTTGATGCTCCCGGCGGAGGAGAATTGAAACTGGGACCCCAGGTTCGAGGCGGTCTAGCGGTCAACCCCTATTCTTCACTGACTTTGACGGCGGATGTGGATGCTACCTCGAATAAGACGCTTGTTCCAGGCGTCAAGAGCCAGGTGTTGAGTTTAGGCGCCGAGCAGACCATCTTCTCTGAATTTATGTCGTTCCGCCTCGGCGCCTTCAAGAATATGAAGGATACCGGGACACCATTTACCCCTACAGCAGGGTTGGGCCTACGGATCTTTGCCCTTCGCGTCGATGTCGGGGGGGGATATGACTTCCGTGAGAAGGGAGCCCTCGTCTCTGGCTCTCTCTCTTTGACATTCTAATGGTATACTGAACCCATGTTCATGCTTCATCACCTGCGACGTACCGTCTCCCTCTGCCTTCTTCCTCTCCTGGTTGCCGGCTGTGGCGGCTTACAGGAAGTGTGGGAAGGACCAGGGGCGAAAATGTTCAGGCCTCAAGCCATTGCTGTGCTCCCCCCCATGGCGAGTCAATACGACAGCGCGCGCGAGGATATTCAAGAGGTCTTGTCCGGCTCGCTGAACAAGACCGCCAACATCGAGCATGTGGTGTCTCCTGAGAATGTGACGGATATCTTCCAGGCTTCGAAAGAAGCGTTTGATGCGTTGGTGTTCTACTTCTCA
Organism: Nitrospirota bacterium; assembly: GCA_005887945.1. GTDB lineage: Bacteria > Nitrospirota > Nitrospiria > Nitrospirales > Nitrospiraceae > Palsa-1315. The sequence goes on along the minus strand of VBOL01000296.1, from coordinate 2,626 downwards.
CGTCTGGAAATGACGGGACAGTCCGACAAGGACTCCGCTGTGAAGTTAGGCAAGGCGCTGAACGTGGACTCGTTCTTAGTCGTAAGGGTAAACTCCTGGGAATACATGCGCAAGGAAGGCGACAATGTCGGTCGAGTGGGCCTGAGCCTCCGCCTGGTCGATGCCACCACAGGCACTACGGTGTGGAAGGCGCGACATGAGCGATCGAGCAGCTATATGTTCTATCGGCCGAATTTAAAGGATGTCGCGAAAGAGCTGGCGGCTGAGATGATTAAGGCCATGCCTCCCCAAGCCAAACAATAGTCCCCGCCCCATCTGAATTTTTTTCATTGCGGCTGAAGAGACCGACTTTCGTCAGGTTGAGCAGCGCTCTGTCTGGCTTTCAATGAGGAGAGGGTTGGACCAGATGCCTAGCGTGGTTTTGACTGAGCCGCTCGCATGGCGGCTTTCAATGAGCGGACAAATCCGGCCACATGCTTCACCATCTCTGGTTTCTGTCCGTATGCGGCAATCTGCTTGACGATTGCGCTGCCGACGATCACCCCATCGGCAATGGCCGCGACCTTGGCAGCGTCCTCCGGCGTCGCAACCCCGAAGCCGACTGCCACAGGAACACGGGTGACTTTCCTGATTTTCTCGACGTTCTTAGCTACATCAGCCATGTTGTGCAGTTTCGCACCGGTGATCCCGGTCAGCGACACGTAATAGACAAACCCCTGTGACTGGCGCGCCACAAAGGTCCGTCGCTCCTCCGTACTCGTGGGGGCAAGAAGAAAAATCAGTGGGAGCCCAGCCGCGGCGGCCGGCCCTCGGAGAGGGCCTGCTTCATCCGGCGGCATGTCAGGCATGATCACCCCGTCAACACCGGCCTGGGCGGCCTCATGGCAGAACCGTTCAGGACCGAACGCGTGAATATTATTGTAGTACGCCATCAAGATTAGTGGAATCTGGGTCCTGGCCCTGAGACGTGTGACCATGGAAAGGATCGTTCGAAGCGATGTCCCACTGCGCAAGGCTCGTTCTGCCGCCTGTTGGATCACGGGACCATCGGCGATGGGATCGGAAAACGGGACACCCAGTTCAATAATATCGGCCCCAGCCTGTTCTAACTCCACAACAAGTTGTTCGGTGTCTTGCAGTGAGGGGTCGCCTGCCATCACATAGGCAATGAGGGCCTTCTCACCTCGCTGGCGAAGCGTTGCAAAGGTATGGTCGAGCTTCGATGTCACAGCGTGATTCCTCGCATATTGGCTATCTGTTGGACATCCTTATCTCCACGACCGGATAGATTCACAACCAGAAGCTGGTTCTTCTTCATCGTGGGCGCCACCTTCACCGTGTAAGCAATGGCGTGGGCGCTTTCGAGGGCCGGCATAATCCCCTCTTCTCTAGCCAGCAGATCGAACGCGGCCATGGCTTCGTCATCGGTCACCGAGGTGTATTCGGCTCTGCCTTGATCCCGCAAATAACTGTGTTCGGGACCGATCGCGGCGTAATCCAGCCCGGCTGAAACCGAATGCGTCAGATTAACTTGTCCATCGTCACCCTGAAGCAAATAGGTCATGGTGCCTTGCAAGACACCCGGCTTTCCTCCGGCAAATCGCGCAGCGTGCTTTCCGCTCGCGACCCCCAGGCCGCCGGCTTCGACGCCAACCATCTTCACCTTTTTGTCCCGGATGAACGCATGGAAGAGTCCTATGGCATTGCTGCCACCGCCAACGCAGGCAATGAGGCAATCCGGCAACCGGCCTTCTGCCGCCAGGATTTGTCGCCGAGTTTCACGTCCGATGATGGATTGGAAGTCACGGATCATCATCGGATAGGGATGGGCCCCCAGAACTGAGCCGAGAATATAGTGGGTCGTACGGATATTCGTCGTCCAATCCCGCATGGCTTCGCTAATGGCATCCTTAAGCGTGCGGCTTCCAGCGTCGACACCCGTGACGGTCGAGCCGAGTAATCTCATCCGGAAGACGTTCAGCGCCTGACGCTGCATGTCTTCCGTCCCCATATACACTTCACATTGAAGCCCGAACATCGCCGCAACGGTCGCTGTCGCCACCCCATGCTGTCCAGCTCCAGTTTCAGCGATGATGCGTAGCTTCTTCATCCGCTGGGCCAGAAGCCCCTGCCCTATTGCGTTATTGATTTTATGGGCCCCGGTATGACAGAGGTCTTCGCGCTTCAAATAGATTTTCGCTCCACCCAACCGCTTCGTGAGCCGTTGTGCAAAGTAGAGCGAGGTGGGTCGACCGACGTAGTGCTTCAAATAATAGGCAAGTTCGGACTGGAAGCGCCGGTCTTTTTTCGCACTGGAATATTCCTTCTCCAATTCAAGTAAAGCAGGCATGAGCGTTTCAGGGACATAGCGTCCGCCGTATAGACCGAAGCGACCCTGTTTCGTGGGAACCGAACCCATCACCATCCTCATGTTCGTTTAACAGGCCGAAGAAAAACCACTGTGGCGCAGCAAAACTTCGATCGTACACACCTGGAACAATAGAACCACCCTCACAGGATGCTCAAAAATTCCAGAATTCTCACCCGCCCAACCCTGGCGCGCCGAGACGCGCCTTATCCCAAGCAAGGCCGTAGCGAGTGAAGGCCCGAGGAGGTACAGATCGTA
>VBOL01000295.1 GCA_005887945.1 Nitrospirota bacterium | reverse complement strand
ATTTCCTTGAAGCCCAGCAGGTCGCGATAGAACGCCAGAGACTGTTGTAGGTTCTTCACATAGAACACCACGTGGCCGAGATAATGAGCCTTCATGAGTTCACCTTCCGAACGTGATACCGGCCTTCTGGACTTCCTGGTAGGGGAGGAGCCACACGAGCGATTCATCGCTGAGATCTCCTACCTGAATGCGGTTCCCCCAGGGATCGCGGAAGTCGCAACGAAAGCCGGGCACCAGCGTAAGTTTGTACTTGTTGATGAGCTTCTTCCGCACTTCCTTGATTTGTTTCTCGTCACGGACCATGAGACCGAAATGCTTTGTGCGATCCGGTTGCAGTATGTCTACTTCAAAGATCGCCATGAATTGATGCTCGCCCAGCTTGCACCAAGCGGCGCCTTCGCCGCCACGCAGCATCTTCAAGCCGAAGACATCGGCATAGAACTTCACCGCTTTCTTGGCGTTGGTGACCTCAATGACGATATGGTTACATCCGTAGACTTGGACTGCCATCATGCCCCTTCCTTTCTCTTCATGACTGTGTCCTCGGCCTGCTGAAGGGCAGACACAAAGATGTCGGGAGGCTGCGCGCCAGAGATCGAGATACTGCCGTTGAGGACGAAATAGGGCACCCCGCGAATGCCCAACCGATGCCCGGCCGCCTCTTCGGCGCGGACTTCTTGGACCGCCCGGTCACTGGCGAGAAACCGCTCGACCTCCTCACGATTGAGTCCACAGTCGGACGCGATCTCAGCCAGCGAATCGAGACTCCCGATCCCGCGCCCCTTCGTGAAGTACGAGTAAAAGAGCGCCTCGGCTACTTCATCCTGACAGCCCTGTTGCCCTGCGAACCAGATGAGGCGATGGGCGTCGAAGGTATTCGGCGTCCGGGCGATCCGATCGAACGCGAACTCGATCCCGTCAGCCTTGCCGGCTTTGGCCACCTGCTCTTCAATCCTGTGCAGAGCCTCCGCACCGCCGAATTTCGCCTGGAGGTACGTGCGCCGATCCATGCCGCCCTTCGGCATCGTCGGATTCAATTGGAACGGGCGCCACCTCACCTGAACCCGTTGAGCAGCCCCGATCTGTTCGAGCGCCTGTTCTAACCGGCGCTTCCCGATGAAGCACCAGGGACAGACGACATCGGAGTAAATATCGATCTGCATCGCGTATTCCTTCACATTCTGTTACTGCTCAACTCAAATGACCCATTTTGCCGGCCTGATAATCGTTCACGGCTTGGACCAGTTCTGTTTTCGTATTCATCACGAACGGGCCGTAGCGAGCCACTGGTTCATCGATCGCTTCGCCCGCCATCACCAGAATCGTGGCGTCCTCCTCTGCAATGATCTTCACCGGCCCTCCTGTCGAGACAAAGACAGCCAGTTCGGCCTCCGATAACCTGTGCGATCCCTCGACAGATACCTGACCACTGAGAATCAACAGACCGGCGTTGTAACCGTTCGGGATCTGCAACGGCATCGAATGCCCCGCCCGCAGGCGCAAATCGTACAATTCGATGGGTGTGAATGTCTTGGCTGGGCCTTTTGCGCCTCCCACAGACCCAGCAATCACACGAAGCGAACCGGTTCCCCCTTTCAACTGCACGACAGGAATCTGATCATTCACAATCGTCTGATAGCCCGGCGCGGACATCTTGGACGATTTGGGCAGATTCACCCACAGTTGAATTGCCTGCAACGTCCCGCCACGCTTGGCCCATTCCTTCTCGTGCAATTCTTCGTGCACGATTCCGGAAGCTGCGGTCATCCACTGCACATCGCCAGGGCCGATCACGCCGGAATTTCCGGCTGAATCTCGATGCGACACGATACCCTGATAGACGATCGTGACAGTTTCAAAGCCTCTGTGCGGATGTTCGCCGACCCCTCGTGGGGTGTCCGTCGCCGGATAGAACGTGGGGCCCGCGTAGTCCAACATGATAAACGGGCTCAACTCACGATCCAGGTCGTTGCTTGGAAACAGATTCCGTACGTGAAACCCGTCTCCGACGACGTGCTGAGATCCCGGTTGATAGACCTTCACCTGAACCGTCTTCTCCACGTTGGTTGCCGACATCATGTCTCTCATTGTGAGCCTCCCATTTTCCGCCTCTCGCCAAGCGCAGCCTCGGCTACTTGGCATTGGGGTTCGTGTTTGCCCTATTTATTATGGGGCGCTCCTCCGATCCTGAACTCGTGATTCCTCTGCGATCACCGAGATCGTCCTCTTCTCGCCGCGTCGCAGAAAGGTCAAGGCCATCGGGATGCCGACCTTCTCCTCGACCAACAACCGGTGCAGATCGTCGATGTCCCGGACGGTCTGGTCGCCGTAGCCGATAATCACATCGCCTTCGACGAGACTCGCTCGCTGCGCTGGACTGCCGGGCTCGACCGCCACGACGAAAATCCCGCTCTCAGTATCCAAGTCATGAAAACGGACGACTCGCCGCGGCAGCTCCACGTTCTGGCCTGAGATCCCGAGGAAGCCGCGACGGATTTTCCCATCCTTGATCAGCCGGCCCGCGATGAACTTCGCCGTATTGATACCGATGGCGAAGCAGATGCCTTGGGCAGATCGGATAATGGCCGTGTTGACGCCGATGACTTCGCCGCGCGAGTTGACGAGAGGCCCGCCCGAGTTGCCCGGATTCAACGCCGCATCCGTCTGAATGACATTGTCGATCAACCGGCCGGACGTCGAACGCAATGAGCGCCCGAGCGCGCTGATCACTCCGGCTGTAACAGTGCATTGGAATCCATAGGGATTGCCGACGGCGATGGCCAGTTGCCCCACGCGGATCCTGTGCGAGTCGCCAAGCTCTGTGTGGTTGAGCAGCGGCGCCTCGACCCGAATCACAGCCAGATCCGTATCGGGATCTTCACCAATGAGGTGGGCGGAGTGCCGACGACCATCCGACAAGGTGACATCGATCTGCTCCGCGCCTTGCACGACGTGGCTGTTCGTGAGAGCAAAGCCGTCCGGCGTAAAAATGAAGCCGGAGCCGCTGCCGGTGACACCCTGGGGAGTCCTCACATCCCCGGCCGACCTCACCGATCGATGACGAACCTCAATGTTCACAACCGCCGGACTGACCTCTCCAGAGGCGGTAATCACCGCCTGCGAATAGGCATCCAACAGGTCGTCATCGGTCGCCACCGAATGACGCGGGATATCTCTGGTCCTCATTCCCGTATCATTCGAGACCAATCGAAGTGTCCGTGTCATGGCCAAGTTCCGTTCCGTAAAATTCATCGTTTGCGAATCACGCGCGCACCCGCTCCGCAATCACCTTATCAACCGACCACTTCCCCGCGCCAGTGACAAGGAGCGCGAGGCTGATTCCGATAACGAGCAGATGATACTCATAACCTTCACCCTGTTGTTTGCCGAACCAGTTCATGAAGAATCCGTTATGGAGATGCGAGGTGGTGATGGCGCCGAGCATAATCACCATGAAGCTTGCCGCCGAGAAGCGCGTCAGCAATCCGGCGATCAGCCCCAGACTGCCGAAGAACTCTCCAACGATCACCAACAACGCGACGATCCAAGGCAAAAGCATCGTCTCCGTGAAGAATCCCATGGTCCCGGAGAATCCGAACCCACCATACCACCCCAAAAACTTCTGGGCTCCATGCGGGAACATCACCAGCCCGAGAGTGATACGAAGAGCAAGGCCGGTCCACGTATCATCAGTATGGAAGAACGCTTTCATATCACACCCGCGCCAGAATGAGATTCATTGCATCGTGAGAATCTGCGACCATACGATTCTCACGTTGACCACAATATAATAGTTCTAACTAGAACCAAGTCAAGTGGGAAATCTCCACCTTTTAGCCGTTGTGACAATTCGCACATGTAATCAGATAGATAGAATGTTTGCGCGGTTTTCAATTTGGGTGATGATCACTGTTTGACGTATGAGAGGCTTCTAGCTAGAGTCCGGAGTGTTGCATGACAATCACCCTCATCCAGAGCGTCTTTTCACTAAACGAGAGCATATGCGATTTCTTGGAACAGTTTTACTCCTACTCGGTTTTCCTTCTACAGCCTGCTCTGGCACCCCGTCACCCTCATCGCAAATAGAGAGACCTGCAGTTCATCTTCCCTCAGTAACGCTACCTGGATACGTCGTAAAGCGGGCGAAGAATGTCACGCACGCCTTAGTGCTCGTCCATGGCATAACTGGGGACGGTAAATCGAGTTGGACTAGCCAAAACGGTACATACTGGCCAACCCTGATGGGAAATGACCCGACATTCGGAGATTTCGACATCTACGTATACGAATATCCGACGAGACTATTTGGGGAGTGCCTGGCTATTTCAGATCTCACCAATAATATGCGCACACACTTGAGAAGCGATTCTGTATTTGAAGATCACGAGCAGGTCGTATTTCTGGCTCACAGCATGGGCGGCCTGGTTGTTCGTCAATTTCTTCTCAGAAATAGAGAGACAATAGACAAAGTACCTCTGCTGATATTCTTCGCGACACCATCAGCTGGCTCACGGAAAGCCAATGCCGCTCATTTGCTTCCAACATGCGCCCAAGTCGAAGACTTGCGGACGCTCGATGTAAACTCGTATCTCAAAGCACAGCATAGTGATTGGTTTAGTTCGGGCTTTCAGGAGCGAACGACTAGCTACTGTGCGGTCGAGACAGAAAGTTCAGGTGGCTCACTAACAGTGGACCGAAGCAGCGCAACATTGTTGTGCACAAGAGATCCGCTGGCATAGCCGAAGAATCATTCTGATATCGACAAACCAGATAGCACGAGCGACTTAGCTCACATATTTGTGACAAACGCCCTGAGGGAATTACGGTCGAAAACGAGTCTTCCCAAACCACCTAAGTTACATACACCCACTACTGAAGAACGAGAAAGTACTGACTTATTGCCGAATACGGAGTTAGACCGTCGAAGGACTCTACTCCACACACTCTTGCGGGAATATATACTTAGTCATGACAATATTAGTCCTGCTCTTATGGCTGGAACTGAGTGGCCTCCTTTAGATTGGATGAACAAGAGACTCAGTGAGTTGGGCGATTGTGGATCGTTTTGCCAGGCAAGAATTCAATGGAAGTTCGATTCTCTGAGGTGCCTCGCTAATCCTGATTTAACCGCCGTTGCCTGAGCTGCCCCTCAGAGGGTCCGCTCATCGAGATCTTATT
>VBOL01000294.1 GCA_005887945.1 Nitrospirota bacterium | reverse complement strand
TCTCCCTCCTACCCCGGTACCATCCGTCAGGCGCTTCCGCTTCTCTACAGACCACGCTATGGGATCGGATCCTTTGAAATCACCAGGTCGTCCAGATACACCACCGGCGCTTGGCCTGACAGGTTTGCCGTGGTCCCCAATTCGATCCAGTCATAAACTAACCCTGAAGGGATCGTTTGCCCCGCTGTCGTGATAATTCTGACCCCATCCTGCCAGACTTCCGTCAGGCCGTTGCTTCCAGACGACACGTAGAGATGCATTTTCACATTCACCCACGTGTCTTTGGAAAAGGGAATGGGCTCGTTGTGTAACGTCTGATTGCCTTGAGGTCCGGCCCGCTTTGAGTTTACATGCAGCCAATCGCCATTCGGCCCACCCAGCATCAGCCGCCGCCCCGGATTGCCTTCCACCTGCGTCGACTCCAGATCGAAAAAGTAGAAGTCACCCGTCCACGTCCCACCAACAATATAGACCCACACCGACATCCAAAAGTGACTTCCCTCGGGAAACCAGAGCAACTGCCTGGCCAATGCGGCCTTCTGCTGGCTGAGCGATGGCCCCGTGGTGCTCTTTAAGGACCATAACCCGCGATGGGCCTTCTCCGAAACCACGTCGACTTTGTTCGACGAGAGACCCAGGTATTGATACTTGTGCCATCCGTTTTCCTGAAATGCTAACCCGGCCTCGAAGGTATCGGCGAAAGATTGCGTACATCCCTCGAAGACTTTCTCAAACCCATTGGTATCTTGGGCCGTCACCGTGACGGTACAACCGGGAACATGGGACGCCACAGCGAGTGACGGCACCATGACAAGCCCCACGAGCCCCCACACCAACAAATAGAAATGAAACCTTTGAGTCATCTAGACCTCCATGCGTGTCCGCGAAGCCCCATCTCCTGTGGGAACTTGCGGTTCCAGTCGATTTCTATTCTGCAGAACCCGCGTATATTCGGCAATCACTTGATCGGATACCGCTTCAATCGACAGCCGCGCAACCATCTCACGTCCCGCTGTTTTGACAGGAACAGCTAGGGCGCGCAGGATGGCCCGTGCGACATCCTCCGGCGTCGGCTCGCACAGATGGCAACCCTCCACTCCACCGAGGATCTCCCGGACATCGCCGACATCCGTCGCCACAATCTTGGTATTACAGGCCATCGCTTCTTTGACCGTGTTAGGCGATCCTTCCCACATCGACACCACGGCTAAAAGGTCCACCGCATTGAGATACACCGGCATCATCGCTGCCGGCGCACAATCAATCGTGACAATTTCAAGAAGCGGCGCCGAGTCTTCAGCATTGACGATCGCCACCGCCCGTTCCAACAACCCGTAGTTCTTCCGAATCGTCGACGGTGCGTAGGGAAAGAGCACATAGCGTCGATCCGTTCTCAGGCTCAGTTGGGTGCGACAGTCTTGTTGCGGCATGGGCCGAAACACATCGAACCGAACCCCGTTTGGAATCACCACCGCACGGGAGTCTGGCACTAATCGACGCATGGCCTCCGACTTCACAATCACGCCATCAACCATGCGTGCTAACCATTGGTGCAACCAGACAAAGACCCGGCTCCTGAACGTCACCCGTCCCTGACGATTGGGCGCCCCCAGTAGATCGTCCCCGCAGAACGACACAATTAAGGGATATCGACGTTGGGCGCGCGCAGCAAGGCCGCTCAAACCATAATGCGCATGGACAAGGTCATAGTGGGTCCTCGAACATTCGCGACGGATCGCCCACATGGCTCGCAAATAATTCAGCTTGCTCTTATATCCGTCAATGACAAAAACCTCGACCTCGATTCCCTTCTCCACCAAGGAATCTATCTGCGATTTGACGAATGCCCCCCACCCAGGACGTTCCGGCGAGGGACACATGTTCGTCACCATCAACACCTTCAATGCCATCAAGACCATCCACGCCCAGCCAGGCGAGACAAACCGCAGAGTCTCCCCGAGGTAATTCCCACGCCTACTGGATCTCGACCATTCGCTGTGACATGTGGTGGGGCGACCATTTTCACACCCACTCTCATTGCTGCTGTACGTGCACAGGGGAAACAAACAAGGACCCGAGCCGGTGCCGCTCCAATTTAAAGACAAACCCACTGAACCCATCAAGGTCGCTGACATCGTGTCGACGCAAGGCAAAGAGTGGCTCATTGAGCGTCACGGCCCCACGAATCGAATTGCACGCAGAACGATAGCCTGCCCGACGAACAAAGTCAGCCACCTCATCGGAAAAATCAGGATTAGTCACCTCGGGCCCCCCTGGATAGGCCAGATGCTCAACCGAGGTTCCGGTCACGGCTTCGAGCAGAGCTTTAGACTCCCGCAACTCATGATCCAGTTCCTCAACTGTCAGCCTTGGCAGGTTGGGATGCGTCACGGTATGTGAACCGATGGACATGCCCCCCAGCGACATTTCTCTGACGTGTTCAGGCCCCATCATGATGCCAAGCCCGTTAGCACATGGTTCCTCAGGAACGTGGGTCGCACACACAGTCGCAAGACAAGCCAAGGCCTCGGCTCGTGCTGAGCTGCCCATTCGATTGAGACGAGTCGTCACCTCCGCAATCACCTGCTCCTGAGAGTCCGTTGCGACAATGCCATTGAAACCAGGCACTGCACCGTCCCTCAACAATCCGGCCACGTTCTTCGCCCCCTCAATCGCCTCACAGACCCAACTGACCCAAAAACGTTGGGCCCGCACGACGGGGCCAGCGGTAATAAAAAACGTCGCGGTATGGCCATACTTCTTGAGTATTGGAAAGGCGTAGGCGTAATTGTCCAGATAGCCGTCGTCGAAGGTAATCGCCACAGCTCGACTTGGAAAGGGCTTGCGCTCGGCGATACAGGTCACCACCTGGTCGAGCGGCACCACTTGGTAATGCCTAGCTAAGTAAGCCATCTGTCGATCAAACGACCGTGGATGCACGGCAATCGTCGGCGATCGATAGCGCCCCTCTGGGCTAACAGAATGGTATTGCAAGATAGGCATGGCACGTCCACTCCGTCCCAGAGATCGGGCCACCCTCAAGGTTCCTGAATGATAGAGGAGTTCTTTGGCTAGCGTTTTCACGATTCCGGGCTACCCATCTCCGTCACCTCGTCAGCGCATCCACGGATGCGGCCTTCCTGCGAACCGCTTGAGGATCGAGTACGGCACGATAAGCGTGAAGGAGTGTCGGCGCCTGATATTTCCACTGCAGTTCGCGCTCAACTCGCAATCGACCGAATTGCCCCATCGTCGCGCGCAGGTCAGGACGATCGAGGAGATATACAATCTTGTCGGCGAGATCACGCTCGTTGTTTCGTTCGGCATAGAGCGAGGCGTCACCGGCCGAGAACCGTCCTTCGGTCAGATCATACTGGACGATTGGTTTCCCGAGCGCCATATACTCCATGATTTTATTCATCGTGGACTTGTCGTTCATCTCGTTGTAGACGTCCGGATTGACGCAGACATCGGCCGTGTTCAGCATCTCCAACATGGGCTGATCGGGAACCCGCCCGGTGAAGGTCACGTACTCCTGGACACCCAATTCTTCGGCCAACTGTCGCAACCGGGGCAACTGTGGCCCGCTGCCGACCAGGCCGAACTGCACATCCGTTCGTTTCAACTCTTGAATGATGTAGCGCGCCGCACCCAGGAGGTACTCGACCCCTTCCTGTTTGCCCATCACGCCGACATAGCCCACCAGAAAACGCCGCCCCTTCTTCAACGATTCGACCGGCGGCATGACCTTGAGGCGCTCCAGGCTGGGCCCGCTCCGCACCACATACACGTTTGCTGGATCCATTCCCCCTCGTGTCACCGCGATCTGCCGAAAGGATTCGTTGGTGGCAATCGATACGTCGGCGAGACGAAACGTCAGACGTTCCCAGGCCACCATGAGCCGATATAAAAAATCCTTTCGGCCAAACTTCGCCTCATAGAGCTCAGGGCAGAGATCATGGTGATCGAAGAGAAACCGCTTGCCCAACAGCACCTTGAAGACCCCCGCGACCAGAAAAATGTTGTCCGGAGGATTGCAGGCGTGGATAACATTGAACCCGCGCGTCCACCACACTTTCCATGCGAGCACGAATTCCCAGAACAGCGCGGCCGTATATTCGGTGGCATAGCCGAGCACTCCATTGCCTTCGGTCGGCAACCGATGTCGAAAAATATGAATCCCGTCGAGTACCTCGTAGGTCTTCTCATACCCCTTGCCAGTCGGACAAATAATAGAGACATCATAGCCCCCATCACGCAAAGTCCCCGCCTCTTGCCACACTCGCCGATCGAAGGGGCTCGGCAGATCCTCCACGATGATCAGGACACGCGGTCGCTTACCACCCGATGCCATGATACGAACCTTCCCCACTGCGCGAGCTGCCTATCCCCACCAGATCCACGACAACCTGCCCTGGACGAATCCTATCCAGGAACGGCTGAAACTCTCGATCGCGGTTCCCGATGACTACGGTCTCGGCATGCGTAAGCACCTCGTCGACGCTCCTCACCATCAGCCTGGCGATGTGCGGTATATGATTCAGGATGTAATCTCGATTGGCGCCCATCAGCTTGGCGAGGTCGACGTTCCGGTCATAGACTTTCAGCTCGTAGCCCTTGCCGAGCAACCGCTCGATCACCTCTACCATCGGACTTTCCCGCAAATCATCCGTTCCTACTTTAAAGCTAAACCCCAGCACGCCAATCTTCTTATGACCTTGGGAGGTAATTAGACGGAGACCACGCTCGATCTGCACCTCGTTGCTGGGGAGCACCGCATCTAGTAACGGCACTTTCACATCGAGACTGCGGGCGCGATAGGACAGGGCTCGCACATCCTTCGGGAGACACGATCCTCCGAACGCAAATCCTGGGCTCAGGTAATGCGCCGACAAGTTCAGCTTGAGATCCTGACACAAGATCTGCATCACCTTCTGCCCATCGATCCCGACCGCTTTGGACAGGGCGCCGATTTCATTGGCAAATCCAACCTTCACGGCATGCCACGCATTGTCGGCATACTTAACCATTTCGGCCACTTCAATGGCCGTGCGCACGACCGGCGCGTGAAGATTCTCATAGAGTCGCATGATGAGATCGCCACATCGGGTGCCGTCTTCTCCGATCACGATTTTCGGCGGTTGATAGAAGTCGGCAACCGCCGTGCCCTCCCGGAGGAATTCAGGGTGGATACACACGCCAAAGTCCTGCCCGGTGATTTTTCCGGACGACCGTTCAAGAAATGGAATGACGACATCCCGCATCGTGCCTGGCAACATCGTGCTGCGTACCGCTACAATGTAGTAACCCGACCGCTCTCTCAGCGCTGCTCCGATTTCTTCACACACTCGTCGCACATAAGTCAGATCGAGATTGCCATTTATTTGGCTCGGCGTTCCGACGCAAATTACACACAGCTCTGTCTGCGACACCGCTTCCTGCACGTCTGAGGTGGCACGCAGGCGACCAGACGAGACGCTCTTTTCAATCATCGTCCCGATCTCCCCTTCGATAATGGGGCTCCGTCCCTCGTTCAGGAGATCAACCTTGGTTCGATTGGGATCGACCCCAATCACCGAATGCCCGTCATGAGCCAGACAGCCGGCAGACACAGCACCCACATACCCCATCCCAAACACACTGATATTCATCCTGCACCGCTCCCTTACCTATGAGTCTGACATCGCACACGCCAGACAGAGTGCCGAATTAGGCTTCCACAGGCGTGGTCTGTCCCACATACGCTCGATGCCAAAGTTCCAAATTCAACAAGGTCCACAAGACCTTTTCATGATTCTGCCGTCCACAAACGTGATCGTCCAGCAACCGATCAAGCAACCTGGTGACACTAGACAAATAGCCACTGGTTTGCGACGACGGTCCCGTCAGATGGTCATACAAATATGCTTTCATCGGCCCACGGAACTATTCGTTCACCGGAACCCGGAACCCCACCTTCGGTCGTTCGAGAATGGTGCCAGGTAAGAACCCCTTCATCGACTCTCGAAGAATCCATTTGGTGCAATGACCGCGCACGCGATACTGATCCGCCAAGGACGACACATAGGCCGCCAATTGCGTATCCATGAAGGGCATGCGTGCTTCCAACGACGCGGCCATGGTCATCCGGCCGCCACGCTCCAACAAATTGTCCGGCAACCAACTGACCTGATCGAAGTAGAGAATTTCGCGCAAACGACTCGATCCACTCTGAATGGGAAAAGGCCGCGGCGGCGCCGCCGCCGAACACGATCGCAACGCCGGGTCCTGCACCAGGTCATCGCGCTCGGTCGGCGATAAGGCACCGAACCATCGTGGATAGCGATCCTCCGCTCGAGGAAGCCCGAAGTTTGCCATCGCGGTCTTCACACGACGTAACCGATAGGGAAGCGACCGCACCAACGGTTCGACCACTCCCTCCCGCAACACCGTCGGCAAGCACTGATAGCGGGCTACATACCGCTCGTAGACATGCTTGGGGTAGCCACCGAGAATCTCATCACTCCCCTCACCCGTCAACACCATCTTCGCACTCTTCCGTGCTTCCTCAGCCAACAGATAGATCGGGATACCTGACGGTTCCGCCACGGGCGCATCGCGAAACCGAACCAATCGAGGCAACTCACCGATGACATGATGCTCATCAATTATCAGCTCATGATGTTCCGTCCCGAATTGAGAAGCCACGAGACGTGCATAGGCCAGTTCACTGTAACGACGTTCCTGGAAGCCGACCGAGAACGTCTTGATCGGACACCCGCTGTGCTGCGCCATCAAACCCGTCACGGCAGCTGAATCGATTCCGCCTGAGAGGAACGCGCCGAACGGAACATCACTGACCATTCTGATCCGAACCGCCTCATCCACTTGCTCACGAAAGTGGCCCACCGGATCCGTCACCGGTGAACCAGTCGCATGAGGAACCCGATCGGGCGGTTCATATGTATTGTCGCTCTTCCAGCCGTCCTTTGGACCAGATCGCGACAGTTCCCGGAGGCAGCTTTCGAATCCCGGCAAACAGGGTTGCTGGCCCAGGGACATATCGATAGGCCGGGTACTCCCACACGGCCTGATAGTCCACATTGATCGGAACCCCCGGAAAGTCCAAGAGGGCCTTGATCTCGGACGTAAAGACCACTCCCTGTGGCCCCTCGTAGTAGAATAACGGCTTCTTCCCAAATGGATCTCGTGCCAGCAGCAACCGACTCGCCTCGCGATCCCACAGTGCAAAGGCGAACATACCCCGGAAACGCTCGACACAACGATCGCTCCATGCACGATAGGCCTGCATCACCACTTTAGCATCGGAGTCTGTCAGAAACACATGGCCAAGGCGTTGGAGTTCTGCTCGCAACTCGCGAAAATTGTACAGTTCGCCGTTGTAGACAAGGGTCAGCCTGCCATCGAGGCTCTGCATCGGCTGACTCCCCCGCGGCTAAATCAAGCATCGACAGACGGCAATGACCCAAGGCCACGTCGAACTCACCCCACGCTTAGGCATGAACGCAGACCCCGAACCATCAGGCCCTCGATGGATGATCGTCTGTATCATACGCCGCAAGGTGTCAGTCCCCGCTTAGGGACAACCCCACATGACCCAACCAGCAAGACCACACATAGAACCTTCAACTTTGCTGAACACAACAACACGGTCGTGGCTAGACCGCAACAACCACATAACGATCGAGATAGATCCGCATGATGGGTGAAAAATACAGAAACGGGGTCAAGGCCGTGCGGCTCCGACTCACGGAGCTGCGACGCCCCTTGCCCACAACCGTTTATGGCGAGCGCCTGGTGGATCAACGACCGGCCCCTTGAATCACAGCGGGAATGGTTTTCATCAGAATGATCACATCCAGCCACAGCGACCACTCATCGATATACGCTAGATCCATGGCCACCCACTCTTTGAAGGGAATCGCGTTGCGATTAGGACGGGACACTTGCCAGAGGCAGGTCAATCCTGGACGCATCGACAGCCGTCGACGCTGCCAATGGCCATATTGTGAAACCTCCGAAGGCAAAGGAGGACGCGGTCCCACCACGCTCATCTCACCGAGAAGCACATTAAAAATCTGCGGCAGCTCATCGAGACTGTATTTACGAAGAATCCGTCCCACAGGGGTCACCCGTGGGTCATTCTTCATTTTGAAAACCGGACCACTCATTTCATTATAGGCGGCAAGCCGTGCACGAACGGCTTCGGCGTCATCAATCATCGTCCGGAACTTCAACATGCGGAATCGGCGTCCGTTGAGCCCGCTCCGCTCCTGGAAAAACAACACCGCCCCTGACGACGTCACTTTGACTGCCGCCGCAATGCAGAAAAACAGCGGGGCCAACAGCAGGAGGGCCGTGCTCGCGACAAGAATGTCCACTGCCCGCTTAATCAACAGGGGAATCTTCGGATGGTCGGTGGGATCGTATTGAACGAGATGCCAGTCTTGTAAATTGCCGACGGTACGCCGGCCGATGGAATGACAGAACAGGTCGGCGGCGAATGAGAAACGGATCCCGATAATTTGACAGAGAAGGACTGCCGGTTCGACCTGTTCAATCATTTTGCGAGGCACCACAAAAATGACTTCGTCGATTTGATGCTGAGTCAGTACCTGTTCAAAGTTCGACAGGTCGCCAAGAACTGGCACCTCCGCCTCATGCGACCACGACTGCCCCAGCCACGTATTCACAAACCCGATGACGGTCTTTTTCAACTCAGGATGACGCACCAACGTATTAAAAAGTGTGTACCCCCGCTTATTGGTTCCAACAATAACCACCCTCGAAGTTTTCCGCTCGATACAAGCCCCCCAGAAGGAACGAGGCAAGCTCTCTGGATGTGCAGCTCCGGAACGTGTCAATGAGTTTGGGACGCTTGCCGTTGGCATTTAGTGTAGAACCTCGTATGTCGGAGTCGTGACAGGGTGACGTAAGCCCTCCGTGGTCTCCGGCACGACTCCGAGCACCTCAACGTTCAGGGCGGCCCCGTTGCCCCGTTGGTCGTCCGCGGTCGAGATCATGGCTCCTGCGCGATCCTGCGAGGCCGCTTGTGCCTTCGGTGGGTTGATCCAGACCGCGTGAGGCAGCATGGGTGGCTGGGGCGGCTTCCTCACGAAGCGCTCCGGGTGCACGGCGTATGCGGCCCTGAGCACCCGCTGCCGGGCGTCACGCACCGCTGAGGCCCGCCCGTCGTGCACGGCTGTCGGCGTCATCAGCCCAATTCCGTAGATTAATTTGCTCGCTACAGTGAACAGTAGAATTCCTGAGTCCGGCATATCGACCTTAGCAGTAGAACTTCCCTCTGGAGCAGTCACCACATGTTCCGTTTCCATAGATACAATCTTGCTGCCACCTCCGCCCTGCGATACTCTTTTAAGTAATTTAGCTCTTTTTCTCATCCTAACAGCCTGTGGGGAAATTCGGACAGCAACTGGTGAGCCCGCGCTTGGGCCAACACTTGGTCACCGAAGGCCGTGGCCACCGCGCCAGCCAACCACCGATCCCGGTTCGTGGCAAACACCGTCGCCAACCCACACGAGTAAGTTTTTCAACAGCCTGCTAGTGTCCCGTCTCCAAAGTTCGCGGAAAAAATCTGGCCGCGCTAACGAGGATTTCGTCAGCGGTTTTGGTCCATAGCAACGGAGTCGGCCGCTGATTCGTGACCGTGATGTACTGCTGGATGACGGACTCAGCGCCTGGACACTTGGGGGTACGCCCCGGCACAGTTGACGTTGGGTGAGCACCAACATAGCCTGCTCGCTGGGAACACATTGAGAAAAACACTGCTCATCTTGTTGGCGCTCTCTCGAAACAGGTTGAAAACAAAGAAATTTTTCCACCACCGACTCCTCGCACGCATCGTGCACTATCGTCCGATTTTTCTCTTTCAACAATACCGATAACGTAGGGATTCCCCCCCTCCTAAGTAGTATAGGAAAGCCACTAGGTGCCTTGTTCTGAATTCTCAGCTACTTAGGGAAAACGTAAGCTCCCCTAAAAAGTAGACGGCCAGCGGAATCCCAAGAGAAAAGTCTCGAAATGGGTTCTTGCCTACAAAAGTGAGGACTGCTCCTATTCGGAGTGAATCGCGCCCCCAGAATAGGGAATTGCGATAAGGAGGCGGGTTACGTTAGAGACTTCATCTGGAACACCGTAATCTGATTACCTAATCGATTCAGCCCTACGGTAGGAAATTCAATCGATGCTTACTAGAAATTATTAATACCCTAATTTCTGTAAGAAAAGGAAGTAACGGGTTAAGGCTAAAAGGCAATCAGCTTTCTTGTGGATCCACCACTAGATGTTTCGTAATTGGACAATAAGCGTCAATAATCAGCGGCATAGTGACCGTGTGGCATTTATGCGTCCAATCTCTTATGAAATGTCAGCGTGGCCAGAACACAAACGACACGCCTTTCCTCTAGGCCAAGCATTATCGCTCAATATCAGCTCCAGCGGAATTTTACTTCTCAGCGATGTGGGTCTGGATGTACAGCAAGTCTTAAAAATATTTATCCCGTCTGTATTGGACAAAGGGTTGACACCGATATTGGCTGCAGTTCGGTGGGCGCGGCCTATTCCCTTTGACACTATCAATCGACTCTATTTTTCCGGCTTGAAGTTCATTATCTAGGTTAATTTGTGTGGTGTTACTGCCATGCGCGACTCACTGGACGATTCTGATAAAACAACCGAGCAAGGCATGAAGGGCTTACGAGAGGACAATGCCGACGACCCAAACGGGGAAGCTCCCTCCACCAATCACGCCTCTGGGGAGCAACCGGCGCCCGTTCACTCGACTTCGGCATTTAAGCCCGATCCCTTCTGGTAGACAGACGGATTCATGATGCTTGTCACAGCAGAGCAGCCTGAGTAGATTGAATAAAATCAAATTCACTTCTCATTAATTAGGTTAGTAGAGCATGCAAAATCGATGGTCAACCGAGGCGGCCGAGAAACTTTCAGGTCTCGATCTCCTTGTCTACACGACCCGCTTAATTGGGGCAGATCCCACATTGGTGCTATGGGGTGGAGGTAATTCGTCTCTGAAGGCCGTCTGCGCAGACCATACGGGGCGTGAGACACGCGTGCTCTGGATCAAAGGGAGCGGCTCGGATATGCGCACGGCAACACCTCAGAACTTTACGGCGTTGAGGCTTGACGAACTGTTGCCGCTCCTAGGCAGGGACCACATGACTCATGAAGACATGGTGGCGTACCAAATCCGGTGCATGCTCCAACCGGGGCAACCGAATCCTTCCGTCGAAACGCTCCTCCATGCTTTCATTCCCGCTCCGCATATCTATCACACCCATGCCGACGCGATCTGTGCCTTGTTGGATGTGCCTGATAGCCGCTCAATCCTTCAAGAAGTCTACGGCGAACGCATCGGTGTGGTCCCGTACCGACGACCGGGATTCGACCTCGCCAAATTAGTGAGCCACGTGGTACACGAGCAGCGCGATATCGAGGCGCTGTTTTTGGACAAGCATGGACTCGTCACATGGGGCGAGAGCGCAGAAGATACCTATGTCAAGACTGTTCAAGCCGTACACAAGGCTGAGAAGTTTGCCACGACAAGAAAGACACAAAATGGGTGGAAGGCGCCTCCACAAGGGGTGGGCCTCCCTCGTCACCGTCATCACGACTCTGCCGTTCGCTTCGCGCAGGCTTTACTCAAGACGATCAGCGGGCGAGAACGAAAGGTGTTGATCTATGACGACAGCGCCGAGGTCTTAGCCTTTCTGAATGCTCCGGACGCCAAAGAAATTGCAGAGGTCGGTCCATTCACGCCGGACCATATGCTTCATACCAAAGCGAAAACCCTGTTCATATGTTCTATCCGGACCCTGTACCACCTCCTCGATGAGCGAGCGGAGGTCAAGGAGCGCAGGAACCAGCTCCGCCACCCGGTCTATCAGAAACCGGCGCGCGTGGCGAACGACCCGAACCAGGTGTGGTCGTGGGACATTACAAAGCTCCCGGGCCCCGTGACGTGGTCGTACTACTACCTCTCTGTCATTCTCAATATCTTCAGCCGGTACGTGGTCGGCTGGATGATCGCCACAGCGGAGTCGACGGTGCTGGCCCAGCGGCTCATCAAAGACACTTGTGAGAAGCAGCAGATCGGGACAGGGCAGTTGACCCTGCATGCGGATCGAGACTCCTCCAGGAAATCCAAACCTGTGGCGTGGCTGCTCGCCGACCTGGGGGTCACCAACACGCACAGCCGACCCTATAGCAGCGACGATAACCCGTTCTCCGAGGCCCAGTTCAAAATGCTGAAGTACCGCCCGGACTTCCCGGAACGCTTCGGCAGCATCGAGGACGCTCGCGTCTTCTGCCAGGCGTTCTTCCCCTGGTACAACGGCGTTAATCTACATGGACGCTCACGCGAGACAGTTAAGCGCGCGGATCAATTTGAGCCAGAGCGGTTGCGTGGCTAACGGAGTCCTCCCACCTTCCGTCACCATGCTTGTTGCCGAGATTGTGAATGACATTGAAGCGAAGCTTAAGACCAACGATTTTACGCCGTTTGAAATCCGGCGTCTGATCAGTAGGATGAAACATCCTGTGTTACTTCGCGGATACGGACTTCCTAGGGGGGGGTGGCATGCAAGAAGGCAGTGTGTTAGTCCTTATGGAGGACTTTATCCCCTATAGAGAGTTTTGTTCCAAACAAGCTGCGAAGCGTTTTCATTTCACTGAACGGGAGGTGGCGGTCGTCAAGAATCTATCCAAAGGTCACACCACAAAGAAATTGCTTGCGTGCTCACCCTTACTGAACAGACTGTAAAAGAAGTGATCAAGAGAATTATGCATAAGACGATGACGACGACTCGAACCGGAATCCTGGTTGAAATTTTGGGACTGTACTAGCGCCTCAAGAGAAAGCCGTTTGGAGTACCCATCATGCCGATTGATGCTCTTCCATAAAAATAAAAATTGGCTGGGGGTTCTGAGTAGTTAACTATTGGTTATTTAAACTAGTATTTGATTGCCGTGCAGTGCTGTCCCGACGTTGATCGATGAGTGTTCGATAAGTTGTTGAAACAGAGCACGTTCATCATGCTTTGGCCTGGTGCCGATTTGAACTTCTGATTCCCCTGACCCTCCCCCCGAAAATTACACCATTGGCTAGGAAGTCCGACTGTGCTGTGATGGGCTGACGTCCTCCCGAAAAAGTAGGCCAGCCGCAACTGGGAAAATGCGGTACCCTGTAGCCCTCCAACCCAGGAGGGATTGCGATGAAGAAGAGCAAGTTTTCCGAGGAACAGATTGCGACGGCCTTGCGGCAAGTGGACGCTGGGGCCCCGGTGCCAGAAGTCACACGTAAGCTCGGGATCAGCGAAGCCACGTACTATGTCTGTCGTAAACGCTACGGTCAGATGGCCGTGGCCGAGATCCGGCGCCTGCGGCAGCTCGAAGAGGAGAACCGCAAGCTCAAGCAGCTCGTGGCGGATCTGCCGTTGGACAAGGTCATCTTGCAGGAGGTCCTCGCAAAAAAAGCCTGACACCCACGCGCAAACGCGCGCTGGTGCGGACCGTCACCGGTCACTTCTCGATCGGCGTGCGGCGAGCGTGTGGGCTGCTGAGATTGAATCGGGCGTCGTGGTATTACCGCCATCATGGGCGGGACGATACCGCGCTTCGCATGCGGCTGCGGGAGCTGGCCCAAGCCCGCCCGCGATTTGGCTATCTCCGCCTGCACGTCCTGCTGCGACGGGAGGGTGGGTGGTGAACCGAAAGCGTGTGCATCGCATCTATCGGGAAGAAGGGCTCATGGTGCGGCTCACGCGCCGTCGAAAACGGGCCAGTCATCTCCGGGTGGTGCCGCCTCAGCCGAGACAGCTCAATGAGCGGTGGAGTATGGACTTTGTGGCAGACACGTTGCTCGGCGGACGTCGGTTCAGAGCCCTCACGGTCGTGGATAACTATAGTCGGCACAGTCAAATAATCAAGCCCGATTTCACGCTGACCGGCATGAAGGTGGTTGCGGCTCTGGAACGGGTGGCCAGGCGGAGTGGGTATCCACAGATGATCACCGTGGACAACGGGTGTGAATTCGCCTCGAAGGGACTCGACGCCTGGGCCTACAACCATGGCGTCAAGCTGGACTTCATTCGGCCCGGCACCCCGTGGAGAATGCGGTGATTGAGAGTTTCAACGGACGGTTTCGAGATGAGTGTTTAAACGCGAATGTCTTTGTGTCGCTCCACGATGCCAGACAGAAGATTGAAGCGTGGCGAATCGATTACAATGAGCACCGGCCGCATGGCTCGCTCGGGAACTTAACACCCCGAGAGTTTGCCGAGCAGGCGGCCCGAACCGGGCTGCAGGAGGCACCGAATTTCTAGTACGGCATGGTCTAGTTTTCAGGGAAGGGTCAAGCACAGAAGTCAACTTCGTTGGCCCTGGTGTAACAAACGGGGGAAGGTCCTGAACGGTCATCGACCGTTAGAGCCGAGCAGGCACTTTCCTAGCCCGCATTATTATGACGATTCGTCGCGAAATCGCTGAGCCGCGTCGCGAGACCAGCGCGCGGAGCCCTGAGGCCCCGATGCGTACTCGTGCAGTACGGTGAGGGTCCGAGGGGCGAGCCCGCTGGCCGGAGGCTCGTCGTAGCAGCGGATCGGCGATTGCAGCAGAAGCGCTCATGAATAATGCGGGTTAGAACTGCTGACTACTTGCCTACATCTCACCTAATATCATTTCATCTATTCATTGGAAAATAAAAGGATGCCCCTTATTGGCCTTTTCGTTGACATCCTCCTCATCGAAAAGGATAATCACCGTCATTCACGAGGAAACCCTACCCATGCGACTTTTAATTTCGACAACGTTAATTGGCATATTGATCACCTTTATCGTGAGCGGCTGCGATCGGTTTTCTCCTGAATCAAAAAAAGCAAAATATCTCCAACTGGGTCAGACCTACTTCGACAAGGGGCAATACAGCGATGCCTTAATTGAATTCAAGAATGTTGTGCAACTCGATCCGAAAAATGCCGATACTCATTACCGCTTAGCCTTGACATACCTCAAGTTGGGCGGGACGACAAATCTTCAGGGCGCATTCGACGAACTGAGCCGAACAGTGGAGCTGGACAAGACGAACCAAGACGCCCAGCTCAAGCTGGGTGAACTGTATTTACTCAACAACCAACCGACAAAAGCGCGCGAACAAGCAGACATCGTCCTGGTGTCGGCACCACAAAATACAGAAGGGCTCATCCTCAAAGGACTGAGCCTGATCAATGAAAAGCATTATGCCGAGGGAATCGCGGATCTAAAGAAAGCCATCGAGCTCGATCCCAAGAACATGCGCACCTATATTGATTTGGCTCGGGCTCAAGTCTTTGCGAAAGACACAGCCGCGGCCGAGGAGACACTCAAAAAAGCGTTAACGATCGACCCGCGCTCTACGGAAATCTTGGTCGCATTAGGAGATTTTCGCGTTACGACCGGCAAGCCGGACCAAGCGGAGATCAGCTACAAGCAAGCGCTTGAAATCACTCCAGAAAACGGAGACATTTATTTGAAGCTCGCCAGCTTCTATCAGCGCTACAGCAAATGGGCCGAAGTAGAAGCCACGATGCAGAAGTTGGCTGCTCTCAAGCCGCAAGACGAAAAGCCGCACATCCACTTGGGTGATTTCTTTACCTGGCTTGGCCAACGAGACAAGGCGCTCGCCAGCTATCAGCGTGCGACAGAAGTGAATCCCGGTTCGGTTATCGCCCGCGACAAGCTGATTTCGCATTATCTCGACACAGGGAAGACGAGTGAGGCAGAGGCTAAGGTAAAAGACATCCTCGAAAAGAACAACCAAGACTTGATGGGGCGCTTCTTCGACGCGAGAATGCGTCTGGCCAAAGGGAACACGGATGAGGCCATTTCCCTCCTCCAGGGAGTGGTGAAAGATGACCCGCAGTTCGCAGGCGCCCATCACTTCCTCGGCGTGGCCTTTCTGCAAAAACACCAAACGGGCCAAGCTCGTGCAGCTTTTACAGAAGCCGTGAAATTCAATCCGATCCTGCCTGAAGCCCGCACCGCGCTGGCCGCGATCCATTTAGCTGAGGGGTCAGCAGACTTGGCCATTGCACAGGCCCAGGCGGCCATTCAACTGAACCCACGCAACGTCCAAGCGGCCATCATTTTGGGCGATGCGTACCTCCGCAAGGGGGACTTTGCCAAGAGCAGGCAGGTCTTCGAGGCCGTCACGCAGGCCCTCCCCAAGGAAGCCCTCGGTCCCTACCGTCTCGGCCTCGTGGCCCGCGCTGAGAAGAATGACGCCAAAGCCTTGGCCTACTTCGAGGATGCGCTCAGCAAAAAGCCGACAGCCATTGAGCCGTTGGCCCAAATCGCCATAGTCGAGATCGCTCAAGGAAAGTCGAATGAAGCCCGGCAACGGGTGACTCGGCAGCTAGAGGTTTCTCCCAACAATCCTCTGATATATGACCTCCTGGGTCAACTCTGGATGATGGCGAAGGACGCAGGGCAGGCGGAGACAGCTTTCAAGAAGGCGATCGAACTCGACAGTTCCCTACTGTCTGCATACATAAACTTAGGCCAAGTCTATCATCAGACTGGCAAGACGGATCAGGCCGTGAAGGAATACGAAGCCGTCCTCGTAAAAGAACCCAAGGCGCTACAGGCACACATGCTGCTTGGGATCATCCACGATAGGCAAAAGGAATACGAGAAAGCTCAGGGGCATTATCAGGAAATTCTAAAGATCAATCCTCGGTTCGCTCCGGCAGCCAATAACCTGGCCTGGATTCTTGTCGAACAGGGGGGCAACCTCGATACCGCGCTCTCCTATGCCCAGTCCGCGCGCGAGCAAAAGCCGGACGATCCTCACATCGCCGACACCCTCGGGTGGATCTACTACAAGAAGAACGCCTATCTGCTGGCCGCGAACCTCTTGAAGGAAGCCGTCGAAAAACTGCCAAAGGAACCAGCGGTCCAGTACCATTATGGGATGGCGCAATACAAGAACGGGGACGCGGCTGGAGCGAAAACAACTCTTCAAGCCTCGCTGAAACTCAGCCAAACCTTCACGGGATCTGAAGAAGCCAGAAAAACGCTGGCAGGACTCTGAGGGAGAGAA
>VBOL01000293.1 GCA_005887945.1 Nitrospirota bacterium | reverse complement strand
AGTGCCGGGCTTGGTCGTTGAAATCCGCTACGCAGGCGAACAGGTTCTTCGCCCTCGCGAAGACCACCGCTTCGACGTGGGTGAGCAACCGCTTCCCTAGCCCCTTGCGTTTCGCCCAGTCCGCTACTCCAAGCAGTTCTAAGTAGTCGCCGAGTAAGAATTTCTGACGAACGACCGCAACGCCGGCGACTCTGCCGTTCTGGTCTACAACGTAGCCGTCGCGTCCTTGTGGGAGCGGTGTGAAATAGCTGTCCCAGTCTTTGGCTTGGTAGCCCAGCCGTTTACACGGGTCGGAGTCGGCGAGCAACTCAATGACGGCTACCCGATCCTCCGTCGTCATCGTCCGAACGACCGGCTCGGTCATGGGGCGGCCTGGCCATTACAGATTAGGAGATCACTCATGGTCATGGGGGTGAGGTTTCGCTGCGGCAAGAGATGTTGATGGAGATCTTGCACCACTTCGTGCGTATGTCTGCCTTTCCCGTTGGCGTGCATCACGATGACACTACCCTTCCTGACTAACTGCTTCAGTCGGTCTTCGATTCGCATCGCCGTGAGTGTCGGGTCGGGATCGCCGGACTCGACATTCCAGAGAATGAACTGGAGGCCGAGGGCGCGGGCCACGTTGACGGTGTCGTCGTTGAACTCCCCATAGGGAGGGCGGAACAACGTCGCGTCATGACCGTACTTGGTTTTGAGCAGACGAACTGGTCCGAGAATTTCTTGTTTCTGCTCGTCCGCTGAATGGAGCGGCAGATGGGCGTGGACCTTCCCATGGGTGCCGACTTCAAAGAATGGGATCTGGAGGAGGGCCTTTACTTGTTCATCGTGTCTCATCATCCAATTTCCGGACATGAAGAAGGTGGCTGGGATCTTCTGCTCAATCAAGTAGTCGATCAGTGCCTGATCGTAGCCCGCTCCTCTCCGCACCGGGCAGAGGTCGAACGTCAACGCGACTCCAGGACAAGAAGGCGGACCTGACTTGATCACTTGGGCTTGCGTGAAAGGAGGCATCGCTGGAACAAGCAGCATCGTGAGGGCCAGGCACAGTATCCCTGAGGAGTAGCGCGGTCGTATGGTGACTAGCAGGCTGTTGAAAAAGTCGGTCATCTCACCCGCCCGCCTGAGGCTGCCAAGACAGCCTCTTTGCCCAGGGACGCGCCTTTCCCCTGGCGGCGTTCTCGCATCGCTCTTGAAACCCGTGAAGCGTCAGCGTGCGGCGAGAAACCAAGGGCCCAGAGGGAACGGATGAAAGGCTCGCTGTGGCCTTGGTACGGGAATGGCGTGTGTCTTGGCACACGCCGGGTGGGCGGGTGTGACAGGGCCTTCTTGAATAGCCTGCGGGTTTTGCAGGAGCCGTACATAACTTCTCTCTTCCCTGTGTTTCTCAGTGGCCAGAATGGTTTAAGAACACCCTGCTAGTATACCGGAAGAGATATCCGGCCCGCATTATTCATGAAGCTTCTGCTGCAAGCTCGGATACGCGGCTGGACGGACAGTCTCGCCGTTCAGCCCTTCGACATACCGCACGAATATGCCTCAGGGCTTCTCGCTTCCGAGTGCCCGTCTCGCCCGTCCCGCTTGTCTTGTTTTTTTCCGCCTGTCTCGCCCCGCAAGCCGAGTTGACGTTCGAATTCACCCACTGTTACGGTGGACACATGTTGTTGCCCAATTGGAGAATCGGCCGTGCGCTTGGCATCCCGATTCACGTGCATGCTTCCTGGTTTGTGGTGTTCTTCTTTGTGACCTGGTCATTGGCGACGGGCTACCTGCCGGAGACGTTGCCTGGTCTGTCTGCTCCACGCTATTGGGGGATGGGTGGCATTGCTGCACTTTTGTTGTTCCTCTCCGTCCTGCTCCATGAATTGGGACATTCCTATGTGGCGCTACGCTACCAGATCCCTATCAGGCAGATTACCTTGTTCCTTTTCGGGGGGATGGCGCACATGGGAAAGGAACCACCCAGTCCGCTGGCCGAGTTTTTGATCGCGATGGCAGGACCATTCGTGAGTTTAATCCTGGGGGCTGGTTGTCTCGGTGGAGCCATGGCTGTGGAATCATTGTTCGCGCGATCCGGGCTTCAAGGACTCGTCGTCCTTTGGAGCTTGCTCGGCATGGTGAATGTGCAGCTCGGACTATTTAATCTAGTCCCGGGGTTCCCGTTAGATGGCGGACGTGTCTTACGGGCTGGACTGTGGGCCTGGAACAAGGATTTCAATCGAGCGACCAGTCAGGCCGCGCTTGTGGGAATAGTATTCGGTGTTGCTCTTGGGTTGATCGGCGCGGTTTTGATGGTG
>VBOL01000292.1 GCA_005887945.1 Nitrospirota bacterium | reverse complement strand
CATGGGCGGCATCGCCGATCAGGACGGCTCCATCTGCAACCCATGTCGGCGTTCGCACCCGCCCGGTCGGCATATAGGCCGTCTGGCTCCAATCGCTCAGACGCCGAAACAGCCCGGCAAACTGCGGCGCGATCTGGCTCCACGTCTGCTGTAGCACAGGGATACCCCGCTGCTTCACGGCCTCCATCGAACCTTTGGGGATCATGTAGAAGAGATAGACCTTGTTCCCCGTCGCCGGAAACACTCCCAAGATGGTCCTGTGTCCGACGTAGTAAAACGATTCGGATACCGGCTCCTCAGATTCAAGAATCGCAATCAGATACCCGTCAGGATAGAGATACACGTCGGCGGGAATCTTCAGTGCCTCACGCACTTTCGAAAATGCGCCATCCGCACCGACGACGATCTTAGCACGGATTGTGTTCGCACCTTCCGGGCCTTGCGTGGACAATCCCACCACCCGATCGCCCTCGCGCAAGAGTCCTGTGAAGGAGGTCCCGTAGCGGAGCGTCACGCTCTTATGTTGCTGCACCGCCGCGACAATGGCGTGGTGGGCGACGTTCGGGAGCGTCACGATAGCGCGATTGTAGGGCGCCGGCAGATCGCCATAGTCGATGCTACAGAGGCGCATCCCTCCGGCCCGGCAAAAATGAAAGTGCCGCACGAACCTTGTGGCATCGGCCGGCAACGATGGCAACACACCCAGGCGATCGAGTACTTGCTGTCCGTTCGGTTGGAGAATTTCTCCCCGCAAACCCTGGGGTGGACCAGCGGCCTGATCCAACACGACGGTGCTGATCCCTTGCTTCGCCAGCGCCAGGGCTAAGACGGCTCCGCCACCCCCTGCCCCCACCACCGCGACGTCGGTCTGTTCGTTCGAGACTGCCATGCCACTCAGTGCGTCTCCCAAGCCCGATATCGAGTGTGATCGTTCCACATCGCAAGGAACTTCTCACGGGCCTTGACGGTAATCGCGTGATCGGTAATGACGTCGAGCCGCTCATCGTTATAGCGATTTCCACTCGTCGTGTGGTTCATCGAGCCGGTGGTATTCACTTCATCGTCGATTACAACCTGTTTCAGGTGCATCAGCCCATCGTGCTCGTTCACGAGAATAGGAATGCCGGCCAAATGCAGTGTATGGAGAGCCGTGCGCTGTTTGACGTCCTCGGTGCGCTGCAGATCGGTGATCAGGCGCACATCGACTCCCCGTTTCTTCGCCGCGACCATCGCCTCCACCGCACGGGGAGAGGTCAACCCATAAACCGCCACATAGAGGTAGCGTGTTGCATGCCGATAGAGCGTGGTCAAGCGATCGAGTGGCGCGTCGTCTGGCCCGTAGTAGACCTCTACCGTCGCGCTCCACCCGGCACCGACCGGAACCGCGAGCATCAGCACGACGAGACACAACGACAGTACGATGTGGTTGGGCATGACTGCTCTCATCGGTGGCGGATTGCACACACAGTCATTCGAGTTCAAACAACATCTTGAAATGATCGTCCGTGGCCTCCCAAGCCTGGGGTGCCTCGGTGGCAAGCCACTGCTGCAGAAACTGCTTTTGGCCTGGCGTGAGTACCTGTTTGATCTGGTGTGAGCGGCCTTGCAGGGGCTGCAGAAACCCGACCCGCTTCTGAAAATCCAATGTCGCCGTGCGGACATACATATTCGTGAAGGCCGTTGGTTTTTCGTCCTCCCCGTCGCCTTGAATCCAAACCGATAAAAACTTCTCTAACTGGAGTCCGGTGCTATCCATGGCGGGATCGGTCTCGTGAAACAGCTCGTTTTCCGATTCTTTGAGCGGAATAGCCTCAGCGGACCTGAACATGAAGTTGCGTTTCCACATGTCATCGCTCATCCAAAAGGTGGCATAGTGGCGACGGATCGCGGACAAAGTCAAGCTATGAGCCGGCCGGTTTCGTTACCTTGACAATGACAAAGTCCGTTTGATAACGTGTTGAAATTGTTTAATCTCTTGGCCATATTAGGAGTTTTCATGCAGGTCAAAATCAATGGCAAGGCAGAAGAGATTTCAGGGGGAACGGTCCTCGATCTTCTCCAGGCTAAAAAGATTGAACCGCAAATGGTTGCAGTCGAGGTCAACGACACGATGTTGGACCGGAATCATCTCGCCACCACCAGCCTATATGACGGCGACCGGATTGAGTTCTTGTTTTATATGGGAGGTGGCTGGTGATGATGACCATGCACAAAGACATCACCGAACTCATCGGACGGACTCCCCTCGTCCGTCTGAACCGGTTGTCCCCTACAGGCGGGGCGACGATCTATGGAAAGGTCGAGTTCTTTAATCCCGGTGGAAGCGTCAAGGATCGGATCTGCCTCAACATGATCAACGAGGCGGAACGACTGGGCGCATTAAAGCCAGGCGGCACGATCGTCGAGCCGACCAGCGGAAACACCGGGGTCGGACTGGCATTAGTCGCCGCGGTCCGTGGCTATAAGCTGATCCTCGTGATGCCGGAGAGCATGAGCATGGAGCGGGCGAGCCTCTTGTCGTCCTACGGCGCACAACTCGTCTTGACGCCGGCCTGGGAAGGCATGAAAGGTTCGATCCGCGAGGCGGAAAGCATCATCGCGCAGAATCCGTCGTACTTTATGCCGGATCAGTTTTCCAACCCGGCCAATCCGGCCATGCATAAAAAGACCACGGCGATCGAGATTCTCGAGTCGCTCGACGGAAAGATCGATGCATTTGTGGCGGCAGTGGGCACGGGCGGCACCATTACCGGATGCGGGGAAGTGTTTAAGGAAAGGAATCCCAACGTGATAGTGATTGCGGTTGAACCGTCCGGATCACCGGTCTTGTCCGGTGGAGAACCAGGGCCCCATAAGATTCAGGGCATCGGCGCAGGGTTCATCCCGAAAGTGTTGAACCGGGCCATTCTCGATCGTGTGATGACCGTGAGCGATGACGAGGCTTATCAAACGGCCAAGCAGCTCTCGAAGAAGGAAGGTCTCTTGGTGGGAATTTCTGCCGGGGCCAATGTGTTCGCAGCGCAGAGGGTGGCCCAAGATCTGGGCCCAGGCAAGAACGTGGTCACCATCCTGTGCGATACCGGCGAGCGATACATCAGCATAGAGAAGTATTTCAACATTTGAGCTCCCTTTCATGAATT
>VBOL01000049.1 GCA_005887945.1 Nitrospirota bacterium | reverse complement strand
AGCCGTTATCTTCAAGGGACTCTCCGCTCGCTTTGCAAGGCGGGATACGACCCGACTCCGATTATCTTGCCGCCGGGAGAGCGAACGAAGACACTCGGAACAATCGCCAAGATTCTCGATGCGTTGGCCAGGCACAAGTTCGAACGTCAGTCCCTGTTGCTGGCTCTCGGTGGCGGAGTCATCGGTGATGTCACCGGCTTTGCTGCCGCGATCTATCAACGAGGAATCCCGTTCGTACAAGTGCCGACCACGCTTGTGGCTCAAGTAGATTCCAGTGTCGGGGGCAAGACTGGTGTGGACCATCGGCTGGGAAAGAATCTCATCGGGGCGTTTTACCAGCCGCGCGCGGTATTGATCGACCCCCTCACGCTGCGCACGCTGCCACGCCGCGAGTGGATTGCCGGTTTAGCTGAAGTGATCAAATACGGCATAATCGCCGACGAGGAGTTCTTTGCCTTTCTGGAGCAGGAGATTCCTGCGCTGTTGAAGCTCGAGGAAGAGCCGGTTATCCGTGCGATTAAACGATCCTGCGAGATCAAAGCGCAGGTTGTCGTCGCGGACGAGCGGGAGTCGGACC
Source organism: Nitrospirota bacterium (assembly GCA_005887945.1). Classification (GTDB taxonomy): domain Bacteria; phylum Nitrospirota; class Nitrospiria; order Nitrospirales; family Nitrospiraceae; genus Palsa-1315. The sequence goes on along the minus strand of VBOL01000049.1, from coordinate 4,050 downwards.
GCCGACGCATTCTCAACTACGGCCACACGATCGGACATGCACTGGAGTCACTCGCAGGTTATCGTGGGTGGATCCATGGTGAAGCGGTTGGGATCGGATTGGTGCAAGAAGCGGATTTGGCTTGTCACATGGGCCTGTGTGGGCGAGAAGTTGTCGAACGGATCAGAAGTCTGGTGCAGCGTGCTGGGTTGCCCGAACAGGTCTCACAAGCATCCTTTACGTCCCTCTGGCATCCTTTACGTCCCTCTGGGGCGCTATGCAACATGACAAGAAGGTGATCGGGGGGCGGGTCATCGGGGTATGGCCAGTGCGGATTGGGGAAGTGGTAATTCGGCCAATCGAACAGCAGATCTGTGCCGCATGGTTTCAGTGTAAGCACGGCCGTGGGAGCCGACCGTCGAGTGGCCGTCAGCCAGGCAAGCATCTTGTCCGTCGAAAGGCTCGTGCACGAAGGTAAATCTCAATGATGACCAAACGCACGCCATCTGTGGCTCACCTCCAACAGGCATTGCGGGAAAAAACACGCGAAGTCGATGTGCTCCATCGGATCTCTGCGTCGATCAGCAACCAACTGGATCTCGAAGCCATTCTCAAACATATCGTCGAAGTTGTCGTCGAAGTCACCAAGGCGGATGCCTGCCTCCTCTACCTATTGTCGGATAGCCAGGACGAACTGATTCTTCGAGCTTCGAAGAACCCTCATCCGAAACTGATTGGCCGCATCACGATCGGTTTGGGAGAGGGTATCACTGGGTGGGTCGCTCAGGAACGAACGCGCGTCGTGATTCCGAGTAATGCGAACGATGATCCACGTTTTAAGTTCTTTCATAACCTTCCAGAAGACCGCCATCAAGCCTTTGTCTCCGTACCGATCATGGCCAAAAAAGAAGTGGTCGGCGTGATCAATGTCCAACATAAACGCCCAAAGCGCTATCGGCCGGATGAGTTGGCGTTACTCTCGACTATCGCCAACCAAGTCGGTGGAGCGATCGAGAACGCTCGGCTCTACGATCAAATGCAACGCAAAGCCTTACAAGTGGAAACGCTGTCGCAGGTCTCAGAAACAGTGGCGTCCAATCGGTTGATTAAAGACGTGCTTCAACTCCTGGTGACGATGACCGCGCAAATGATGAACTCCAAGATCTGCTCGATTATGTTATTGGACGAAGCCAGTGGGGAATTGCGGATCGCGGCGACGCAAAGCCTCAGCGAACAGTATCGCCGTAAGCCGAACCTCAAGATTGGGCAGAGTATCAGTGGCCGTGCTGTGAAAGACCGTCGACCGATTGTCGTGCTCGACGTCTCCACAGATCGAGACTATATGTATCCGGATATGGCCAAGAAGGAAGGGCTGTGCTCATTGGTTTCGGTACCGATGATGGTGCGGGAGAAGGCGCTGGGCGTGATCAACAGCTATACGTCCGTTCCGCATGTGTTTACCAGCGAAGAGGTCAAGTTGCTCCAGGCCATCGCAAATCAGGCCGCCATCGCCATTGAGCATACGACCCTTGTCGAGAAGTCCTATGAGATGCAGGAAGCGTTGGCGGTTCGGAAGCTCATGGAGCGGGCCAAGGGCTACCTGATGCGCTCAAAGAAGCTGACTGAAGAAGAGGCCTTCAAACTCATTCAGCGGCAAAGTATGGATTTCCGGAAGTCGATGCGCGAGATAGCCGAGGCTGTGCTCTTGGCTGGAGAACTCGACCAACGGGCTGAGAAACAGCGGGGATAGGTCTGGCCTACTAGGGAAGTCCTCTGGCGCCGGCGGTCTAGCAGGATGCTGAAAAAGTCCACCAGCCTGTCTTGTTCATTTGGTCTGTTCGGTCTGTCTGGTTTGTTTGGTTGAATGAGACTAACCAGATGGACCAGACAGACCGGGCTTGTCCCAGACGTGCATGCCCTCGAAATTCTGCTGGGCTGAGATGGTTTTTCCGCAGCCTGCTAAGGAATCGATCGAGGTGTCGGCTTCGAGGAGGACGTGGGGTTGGAACGTGTCCGCTCCGTTTCTTGCTCCGCTAGTTTCTGCTTGATGTCCTGCAACTCCTTCCGCAGCGCGTCCAGATCGGTATCTCGCTGAGTGGGTTCCCCCTTATCAGGTGTCGGTGGTTGAGCGGCAGTCGATCGCATGGCCGATGTGGTAGACATTGTGGCAAGTAGGCCATAGTCGATCACCAGAGTTGCGTCGGTTGAGCGCGCGTCGCGATAACTGTCCGGCCGTTTTGCCGACTCCGGGATAAAGAGGATTGTGGGCGATCGTGTCGGCCCGCCGGCTCCGTATCGGGACATGGGTATTAGCCATGGCAAGGTCAGATACAGGGACCGTCCGTAGGCGTAGAGCGAACCCTTCGTCGATTCCGCGGGCGCCCCCGTTTGAACGACACGAAACCCAACCTGCTCGTCCGACGCAGCTCTGCTGAGCCCCTCGACCAGGAGCGGCGCCAGGTACTCAACGTCCTCGTCCCTAAACGCTCGAACGGCCTCTGGCTTACCGGCGACCAGGATTCCCAAGAGCCCTAGGTTCTCCTTGATGACCACCCCGCGAAGGATCCGGGCCATCGTATCTGCCGATAACGTAATGGGATGCGCGGCTTGAAAGGACCGATCGGCAATCCGTTCCACATACACAGCACCGCGTTCGGACTCATGGATCGTTAAGTCCAGCTCAGGTCCTGTCGCGCAGGCAGACAAGGCCAGGGTGATTCCAGTTAGAAGGACAAGAGCAAGTCGCGGATGATGAGACATGAGCAATTCGTGCAGTTTGTACAAGCAATTAGTTTAGCATAACCGAAAGGGCGAGGACACCGGCAACCTCCTTCAGATTATGAGCGGGAGTCCTACTTGACAGGAGGGCAATAGACTTCGTATATATCCACTCCCATCTCACGGGATGAGTAATGGACAACTACGCCCATCGATTCCACTAGAATGCAAGTGAAGGACAATGGCGTCCCTCTGGTCCAACAGAACGGATCGGGAGGGTTTTGTCCCCTGCCGCAAAGCCCTCCGGTAAAACAGGATTGATCACATCGGTCATTCAGGAGGGAAACCACAATTGGGGTGGTTTCCACACGGCGTTTGAGTGGGGCCATCTTTTGACGATAGGGCCGAATGCTGGGGGTCAGTGAGGTGGGTCAGAGAAATTCCATGGCGACGTCTTCATGCTGTCGAGCTGGTACAACCTCTAAATGTTAGTGAAAGAGGTCTGACCATGGAAACGAACAAACCCAATGAGGCAAGCCCGGCCGACGCAGACAGTGGTGCTGCGAGCGAGGCTGGTCCTTCGCGCCGTGAGCTGCTGGTTCAAGGAAGCAAGGTCGCAGCCGGCATCGGGGTGGCTGCCCTGCTTGGCAACTTGGGCAACTGGGCTCTGTCATTCGCAGCGGGCAAAGAACCAATCAAGATCGGCATCTTGCACTCCCTCAGCGGCACCATGGCCATTAGCGAGGTGTCGTTGCGAGACACTGTGATTATGGCCGTGGAAGAAATCAACGCCAAAGGTGGGGTGATGGGGCGCATGATCGAGACGGTGGTCGTCGATCCGGCCTCCAATTGGGACCTCTTTGCCGAAAAAGCCAAGCAGCTCCTGCTGCGAGATAAGGTGGCGGTCGTCTTCGGCTGCTGGACCTCGGTCAGCCGCAAGTATGTGTTGCCGGTCTTCGAGGAGAATAATGGCTTACTGTTCTATCCCGTGCAGTACGAAGGAGAAGAGTGTTCACGCAACGTCTTCTACACCGGAGCGGCCCCGAATCAGCAGGCCGTGCCGGCGGTGAATTATCTGATGAGCAAAGAGGGGGGCGGATTCACGAAGTTCTATCTGCTCGGTACCGATTACGTGTATCCCCGCACCACCAACAAGATCCTGCGGGCGATGCTGCTGGCGAAGAAAGTACCGGTGGACCGCATTATGGAAGAATACACTCCGTTCCACCATCAGGACTACCAAACCATCTGCGGGAAACTGAAGAAATTCGCTGCCGGCGGAGGGGCTGCGGTGATCAGCACGATCAACGGCGACAGCAATGTGCCGTTCTACAAGGAGTTTGCGAACCAAGG